>DASTWM010000352.1:0-10892 GCA_035765855.1 Roseiflexaceae bacterium | reverse complement strand
GTAGACGTGCCGGATGGCTGGCGGGTGACGACCGGATTGCCAGAACTGGACAAAGGACGAAGGACGAACGACGAATTGAGCACGCCTTCATCATTGGTTATTCGTCGTTCGCCCTTCGTCGCGCAAGACTACGACGAACTGGTCGACTCGCCGTTCGAGTGCGGGACGCACCGGCTGCTCACGTTCGACGTTGACGGCGTGCCGCATGAGATCGCGCTGTGGGGCCACGGCAACGAGGACGAAGCGCAATTGGTGGCAGACACGCGGCGAATCGTAGAGACGACCCGCGCCATGTTCGGCGGCCTGCCGTATCGTCGCTACCTGTTTATCGTCCACCTGGCGAACGGGAGCGGCGGGCTGGAGCATCGCAACAGCGTGTCCATGCTGGTGAATCGCTGGACATTTCAGCCGCGTGTTGCCTACGAGCGCTACCTGGGTTTGACCGCGCATGAATTTTTTCATGTCTGGAATGTCAAGCGCATTCGCCCGGACACGCTCGGCCCGTTCGACTACAGCCGCGAAAATTACACGCGCCAGTTGTGGACGGCGGAGGGCATCACCAGTTATTACACCGACCTGCTGCTCGTGCGCGCCGGGCTGATTGACGCCGAGCGCTACCTCGAACTGCTGGCCGAAAAGATTGTGAAACTGCAAAGCTATCCGGGGCGGTACGTACAAAGCCTGGAGCAAAGCAGCTTTGATGCATGGATTAAACTGTATCGGTCCGACGAAAACAGCGCCAACACCGCGATTTCGTACTATCTGAAAGGCGAATTGGTGGCGCTGCTGCTCGACCTGGAAATTCGCATGCGCACCAACAGCGCACGCTCGCTCGACGATATCATGCGCGCGTTGTTCCAGCGTTTCGAGCAGGACGGGCGCGGCTTTGCCGAAGAAGGTGGCTTCCAGGCGGCGGTGGAGGCGGTTATCACACCGAATCAGCCCGGCGCGTTCGATAATTTTTTTCGGCGCTACGTTGCTGGAACTGACGAGCTTGATTACGACCATGCGCTCCATGCGGCGGGCTTGCAGCTGGAATGGTCGCATGAGCGCGCCAACGGCCACACGCCAGCATGGCTGGGCGTACAGTACCGCGCGGAAAGCGGGCGGCTCAAAGTTGTCAGCGTGCGCGCGGACGGCCCGGCGGCTGCGGCGGGCATCTACGCCGGCGACGAGCTGCTGGCGCTCGATGGCTTTCGTATTGACGAAGAACGCCTACCGGCGCGGCTCGACGAGCGGCGCGCGGGCGACACGGTGACGCTCAGCCTGTTCCGCCGCGATGAGTTGCTGCATGTTGCCGTGACGCTGGCGGAAGCGCCCATGGAGCAGCTTGAGATTGTGCCTGTCGCGCAACCAACTGCGGCGCAGACACGTCTTCTACATGCATGGCTGGGTGCAACCGCCGCATTGCAACAGGCAACAGCATAGGGAGAATCCGACATTTTGGCCTATAACATCCTGATGATTGCGCCGACCAGCTTTTTTGCCGATTATGGAAACCACATCCGCATCTGGCAGGAGGCGCAGGCATTGCAGAAGCGCGGCCACCGGATCGTGCTTGCCACCTACCATAATGGCGACGACATGCCGGGGCTGGATATTCGCCGCTCGTGGGACGTGCCGTGGATCAAGCGCGCCATGGTTGGCTCGTCGCGCCACAAGATCTATCTTGACGTGGCGCTGTCGTACCGCTCGCTGGAGACGGCGCTGCGCATGCGGCCCGATGTGATCCATGCCCATATCCATGAGGGCGCGCTGATCGGCGCGGCGCTGCGGCGCGTGCTGCGTCGCCCGCTGGTGTTCGATTTTCAGGGCAGCCTGACCTCGGAGATGATCGATCATCATTTTCTGTCTGGCACCCATAGTCCGCTATACCGCCCGCTGTGGCGGCTGGAGCGCTGGATCAACACGCAGGCCGACGCGCTGATTACCTCCAGCCATAACGCCGCCGAAATTGTGCAGCATGAGTTTGGCTTTCCCGCCGAGCGCCTGCACACCGTGGTGGACGGCATCAATACCGACCGCTTTCGGCCATTCGACGGCAGCCCGGTTTGGGAAGCCGAGCGGCAGCAACTGCGGGCCGAGCTTGGCATTCCGGCGGATCGCCGGGTCGTCGTGTACCTGGGCGTGCTGGCGGAATATCAGGGCATCAACGCGCTGATGGAAGCGGCGCAAAAGCTGCTGCCCGAATTGCCGAATACGCATTTTCTGATCATGGGCTACCCCGGCGTGGATAGTTATGGCAATCTCGCCAGCGCGCTGGGCATTGCCAATCATGTATCGCTGCCGGGCCGGATTATGTACCGCGACGCGCATGCGTACCTCGCGCTTGGCGATGTGGCGGTGGCACCCAAAATGAGCGAAACCGAAGGCAGCGGCAAAATCCCCAACTACATGGCGATGGGCCTGCCGGTCGTCACGTTTGACACGCCAGTCAGCCGCGAGTACCTGGGCGATCTCGGTATTTACGCGAGCTTCGGCAGCGTGGATGATCTCGCAGCGAAACTGCGTCAGGCATTGGAGCAGCGCGCATGGGCGGCGCAGTTGGGCATGCGCGGGCGCGCGCGCGCTGTGCGGGAGTTCTCGTCCGACCGGGCCGGGCCGCAGATCGAGGCGATTTATGCCGAAGCCATCGCCCGCCGCGCCGGACGCAGTGTTCATGGGGATGAGACGCAGGACGAGCGCGAAAACAGGTACGAGCACAGCGCGTAGCACTTGTGTTTCGGCGCATTTGCTGGTACAATAGCGAAAGAAATCGGGTAGGGCAGGCGCAAACCTGTCCTATAAGTTTGTTAAACACACATAGGTGAGACAATGGCATCGAAAAAGGGCAACCGCATCATCATCAAGCTGCGCAGCGAAAGCGGTCACACATACACCACGACCAAAAATCGCAAGAACGATCCGAATCGTTTGGAACTGCGCCGCTACGATCCCAAGCAGCGCAAGCACGTCCTGTACCGCGAAACGAAGTAACTTGCGCGGCAGCCGTGCCCATGGTATACTCTCTGGCACGGCGAATGAGGGCGATTAGCTCAGTTGGCTAGAGCGCATCCTTCACACGGATGAGGTCACTGGTTCGAGTCCAGTATCGCCCACCATAAGCCCGATCTGCCCCGAACGACGTATACGCCGTTCGGGGCGTTTGTGTGTAAACACTACACGAGTTCGATAGTCAGCTAATGACAGTGATGTGACTCTACCCCTGCGCGCTGTTCAGCCGTTCCACATCGTCGTCGCTTAGTTGAAGATCGGCGGCCTGTATGTTTTCCTCCAGGTGCTGCACGCTCGACGTGCCGGGGATCGGCAGCATGACCGGCGAGCGGCGCAGCAGCCATGCCAGCGCCACCTGATTCGGCGTGGCGTTGAGCCGCCTGGCAATTTCGTTGAGCACACCTTGCTGCAAGTTGTTCGCCGCGATCGGTGCCCATGGAATAAAGCCGATCTTCTTTTGCTCGCACGCTTCCAGCACATCATCCGAGCTGCGGTCGGTCAGATTGAAGCGATTCTGCACCGACACAATCGGGACGATCTGCTGTGCTTTTTCGAGTTGCTCGACCGATACGTTGCTCAGGCCAACCATGCGAATTTTGCCTTCTTCGCGCATGCGGGCGATTGTGCCGACCGAATCCTCGAACGGCACGTTCGGATCGGGACGGTGGAACTGGTACAGGTCAATGGTCTCGACCTTGAGCCGCTTCAAACTGCCCTCCAGCGCCTCACGCAGGTGTTCCGGGCGTCCGTTCGTCTCCCACTTGTTCGGACCGGGGCGCACCATGCCGCCTTTGGTGGCGATCACCACGCCCGCCGGGTAGGGCGCGAGCGTCTCGCCAATCAGCCGCTCGCTCACGTCGGGGCCGTATGAATCGGCGGTGTCGATGAAGTTGATGCCGAGTTCCAGCACACGCCGCAGCACCGCTTTGGCTTCGTCAGGATTCTTCGGCTCGCCCCAGATGCCCTCTCCGGTCAGCCGCATCGCGCCGAAGCCGAGCCGCTTGATCGTCGGGCCATCCTGAAATGTAAACGTCGGCATCACAGATGTGCTTGTCATAACAACATATTCCTTTTCTGTATGTGCTTTTCATCACATACACGACATTGCAACAACAGGGCCACCCTGCTATCGCCGATGGTTGGGCGGCGCTTGCCTGCATCCGCACTTTATGCTACCGTAGCGCACAGGTGTTCGTCTGCGAGGATGGCATAATGAACATTGACGAATTACCCCGAACACATCCGTAGGGGCGAACCTGCGTGTTCGCCCTGGGCGAGGCATGTCTTGCCCTACGACCATGCTCACATTATTTTGTAAACGATCATTATGCCGTCCGCATTCATTCTGTATCATGCTCATGCCCGAGTCGCAACCGACAATTTTGAATGACGATACGCTGCTGTTCGGCTGGAATCTGACGCCCGGCATTGTTTCAGTCTGGGCCGACCGTGCGGGGCAGGCGTTTGTGTGGCAGCGATCCGGCGGCGCGCTGACGCGCACAGTCGAGCGTTACCGGCCATGGCTGCTCGCCACCACGCTCGACGATCTGGCGCATGTGCGCGGCGCGCTGCAACCAACCGACGATGCGGCGACGGCTACCGCGCCGTTCGCCTACCAGGCGCTTGACGGGCCGGATGGATGGTTCCGTTTTCTGCTTTCGGCGCGAGATGGCCGCTTGCTGGAGCGCACCATTTTGCAGGGCGCGGCGCGGCGGCGCGAACGGCGCGTCACTTGGAATGAGCTTGACGACAACTACTACCGCGTTGGCCCGGTCGAGCAGTACCTCATGCAGACCGGCCAGGTGTATTTCCGCGATCTTGTGTATGCCGATTTGCACCGCTTGCAGTTCGATCTTGAAACCACCGCGCTCGATCCACAGCGCGGGCGCATTTTTCTGATCGCCGTGCGCGATTCACAGGGGTTCGCGACCGTGCTGGAAGCGCCGCATGCTGATGACGAGCCGCGCGTCATCGCCGAGTTGTGCGCGCTGATCCGCGAGCGCGACCCGGACGTGATCGAAAATCATAATTTGTTCGGCTTCGATTTGCCGTTTCTGGTGCAGCGCGCCGCCGTGCATGGCCTGCCGCTTGAACTTGGCCGGGCTGGCGCTCCCCGCGCGCTCATGAGCCGCACCGAGCGGGTGGGCGGCTTTCGACGCCGCCAGCAGGAGCGCTACAGCGTGGCCGGGCGCGAGTTGCTCGACACGCTCGACGCCGTGCGCCGCCATGATTTTGTGGTGCGCGACCTCGCCAGTCACCGGCTCAAAGACGTGGCGCGGGCGTTCGGCCTCGCGTCGGAGGAGCGCGTGTACCTTGCGGGCGCGGAAGTCGCCGCCACCTACGCCCGCGATCCTGACGCCGTGCGCCGCTACGCGCTCGACGATGTGAGTGAGGTGGATGGATTGTCGCAGCGGCTGCTTGGCGCGCCGTTCGCGCTGGCGGGCATGGCACCGCGCCGCTTCGAGCGGGTGGCCTCCGCCGGGCCAGCCATGGGTATTCTGGAGCCGATGCTGGTGCGCGCCTACCTGCGCGCCGGTAAAGCGCTGCCCTGCCAGGCGGTCATGGGCGGCCAGCCGGATGACCCGCACGCTGGCGGTGGCCTGCACCTGTTCGCCACCGGCGTGGCCCAGCACGTCGTCAAGGCCGATGTCGCCTCGCTGTACCCGTCGATCATGAAAACCTACCAGATTGGCTCTGGCTGCGATTCGCTTGGCGCGCTGCTCGGCATCGTCAGCCGCCTGACCGATTTGCGCCTTCAGCACAAAGCCGCCGCGCGCACGGCGCAACCCGGCAGCGCGCCCGCCAATCATCACCATGCGCTTCAGGCCGCCATGAAATTACTGATCAACTCGGCTTATGGCTACATGGGCGCTGGCTCCATGGCGATGTTCGCCGACCGCCGCGCCGCCGACGCCGTGACGAGCAAAGGCCGCGAAATCCTGGGGCAGGTCGTCGCGGCATTGCAGGAGCGCGGCATGGCCTGTATCGAGGCCGATACTGACGGCGTGTATTTCGCCGTGCCGCCGCACTGGCAGGAGGCCGACGAGCAGGCGCTGGTGGCCGATGTTGCCGCGCTGCTGCCGCAGGGCATCCGGCTGGAATACGAGGGCCGCTATCAGGCCATGTTCAGCCATGAAGTGAAGAATTACGCGCTGCTGACGTATGCTGGCGACGTAATTGTGCGCGGCGTGGCGCTGCGGTCGAGCCGCTCCGAGCCGTTTGGCGAACGATTTTTGCGCGAGGCGCTGCGCTGCCTGCTGCATGGCAATGTGGACGAGTTGCAGCGCGTGTATCATGCGACGATTAGCATGCTGGAAGCGCGCGGCTGCACGGCTGCCGATGTCGCTACGCGCGTGCGGCTGACGAAAGCGCCCGATGCGTACATGGCGGCGCGCCCGCGCCATCCCGAGCCGCAGTATGAGGCGCTGCTCAATGCAGGCCGCGCGACATGGCAGCCGGGCGAGCGGGTGCGTTTTTATCGCACCGCCGATGGCGCGTATGTCTGGCTGCCGGACGAGACCGACGATACCGCTTTCATGGAGGAGGCCGAGCCGCTCGACGAAGGGGCCGATGCGCCACCCGCATCGGCGTCACATGCCGTGAAGCGTGACGAGGCGCGCGACTACGACATCGCGCACTACGTCAACGTGTTGCACACTTCATACGTCAGCCGCCTGCGTAAAGCCTTCGCGCCCGAACACTTCGATCAACTGTTTCGCCATGACGGTCAGCTTGGCCTGTTCGACACGCCCGTCGCGCATATTGAGCCGCGCTGGATTCGCTGTGCTGGTGAAAATGCGTAACAACGCGCGCAGCCTTGTGCTACAATCGCTGCCTGTGGTGCGCGTTCCGAGCGCCGCATGACACATTCCATGCAGCCGATCCACGATCTGAAAGAGAAGCGCTCATGGCTCGACAACGCGTGTTGATGCTTTGCTTCCTCGGCGGCAGCATTCTGCTGCTGCTGCTGCTGGCGTCCGGGCTGACCGGCCTGACGTTTCGCCCCGGTCATTTCTATGCGCTGCCGAGCGGCACCGCCGAGCGGAGCACCGCCGGTGGCGTGGCACCCACGGGAAGCACCAGCGATTGGCTGACGGCTGTTTTCTCGCTGCTGGGCATTCTGACGCTGTTCTATCTCGGTATCTCGTTGATTCTTGCAATCTTTTCTCCGAAATATCGCCGTTATCTGCTGCAACAGATCATGGCGATCGTGTTCATTCTCTTATTGTTTTCCTTGATTGGTCGCATCGCGGGCAACGGCGGCCAGCAGACCAATGTTGAGATGGCTCCGTCCCAGCCGCAGGCTCAGCTTCCCGCTGGCGAGCCGCTCCCGACGTTTGCCGCCACGCCAACACCCTGGCTGACATGGACGATCATTCTGCTGCTGGCTGCGCTGCTGATCGCCAGCATCTGGTTCTTCTGGCGGCGCGGGCGTCCGCCAGCCGCGCCAACGCCGCCGCCGCTGGCCGAGGTCGCGCAGCAGGCACTGACGGACATCCGCGCGGGCGGCGATTTGCGCGATGCCGTGCTGCGTTGCTACCGTGAAATGAGCCGCGTGCTCGCCGAGCAGCAGGGCGCGCGCCGCGACCGTACAATGACGCCGCGCGAGTTTGCGCAGCACCTGCGCGTCACCGGGTTGCGCGACGAACACATCGAGCGGCTCACGCGGCTTTTTGAGCGCGTGCGCTACGGCGGCAGGCACGCATCCGAACGCGAGGCGCAGGAGGCGGTCGCCTGCCTGACGGCGATTGTCGCGGCCTACGGGGAGCGCGCATGAAGGATCGCTTGCTCGCGCTTGTCCTGGCGCTGCTGCTCGTCGGCCTGATCGTCGTCGTGATCATGGGCTACGCGCAGGAGTTGTTCGCCGTGCCGCTGCTGTACGCGCTCTGGCTGCTGCGGCTGCTGTACGAAAGCATTCCCCAACAACTTTTCTGGATTGCTGCCCTGGCGCTGGTCGCGCTTGTGGTGGGCCGCAGCATGTTTCGCCTGCGGCCTTCCACGCCGCGCCCCGCGCCTGCACGCCCACAATCGACACCCGTGGCGGCCTGGGCGGCGCTTATTGGCGAGTCTACGCGGGATGATTACAGCAGGTGGTTACTCGCGCAGCGCCTGGCGGCGCTGGCTGGCTCCGCGCTCGCGGATCGGGAGCCGGGATCGCCGCGCTTGCTCTGGCAGATTCTCGCGGACCCGGCAATCGAAATACCGCCGGATGTGCGCGCCTATCTTGTCGCTGGCATGAGCGTGACGATGAACAGCGGCCCGCGCCGCAGTCTGCAGGCGTGGTTGCGCATGGACACATCGCAGGCCGCCACGCCGCTCGATCTCGATCCGGCGGTGGTTGTCAAATGGTTGGAACACGAACTGAACGGAGCGATAAAGGAACCATCATGACCATGAAACTGGCCGACGTGACGACGCAGGGCGAACGGATTATTGCGGAGGTGCAGCAGGCGATCGTCGGCAAGCGAACGCTCTTGTGGCAGATTCTCGCGGCGGCGCTGGCGGGCGGGCATGTGCTGCTGGAGGATTATCCGGGTCTGGCGAAAACGTTGATCGCCCGCAGCTTTGCCACCGCGCTCGGGTTGGATTTTAAGCGCATCCAGTTCACTCCAGACCTGCTGCCGGGCGACATCACCGGCAGCTATGTGTATAATCGCACTGACGGGCGCTTCGAATTGCGGCGCGGGCCGTTGTTCGCCAATATCGTGCTGGCCGACGAGATTAACCGCGCATCGCCAAAAACGCAATCAGCGCTGCTGGAGGCCATGCAGGAGGGCCAGGTGACGCTGGAAGGCGAGACGCTGCCGCTGCCGGAGCCGTTTCTCGTGATCGCGACGCAAAACCCAATTGAGTACGAAGGCACGTTTCCGCTGCCCGAGGCGCAACTGGATCGCTTTCTCATGAAGCTGGCGGTCGGTTATCCGTCGCTCGACGAGGAGCAGGAGATTTTGCGGCGGCGGCGCGAGCGGCGCAGCGATGCGTTCGCGGTGCGCCCGGTCACCAGCGCGGATGAATTGCTGGCCATGCGCGAAACTATTGAAGATGTATTCGTCGATCCCGACATCGAGCGCTACATCGTGCGGCTGGTGGATGCGACCCGGCATGAGCGGCGCGTGGCGGTCGGCGCGAGTCCGCGCGGCTCGCTGGCGCTGCTCAAGCTGGCGCGTGTCGCGGCGGCGCTGGATGGGCGCACGTTCGTCATTCCCGACGACGTGAAGGCATTCGTCCGCCCGGCGCTCATTCACCGCATGATGCTGACGCCCGATCTGTGGATGCAGCGCCGCGCGTCCGAGGACGTGATCGCTGACATCCTGCGCAGCGTGGACGTGCCGGTGATCAGGGAGGCCGAGTGATGCAGCGCGCGTTCGTGCTGGGCGCGCTGGTGTACGGCCTGGTGCTGCTGGGGCTGGCGAGCGTGCGCGGCGAAATTATCGCGCTGGCGCTGCCGTTGGTCGTGTATCTGGCGGCAGGGCTGCTGGAGCCGCCCGCCATGCCTGTCCTGCGCGCCACGCGCCGCCTGAGCGCCGACCGTGCATCGCCCGGCGCGCCGGTCACGGTCACGTTGTCGGTCACGAATGAAGGCGCGCATGCTGTGGACGTGCTGCTGGCCGACCGCCTGCCGCGCGGGCTGCATGTCGAGGACGGCGAGTTGGCGTTGCGGGCGCTGCTCGCGGCGGGCGCAACCGCCGACCTGCGCTACACGGTCAGCGGCAGGCGCGGGCTGTACACCTTTGGCGATATTACCGCCACCGCCAGCGACATGCTCGGCCTGTTTCGCAAGCGCGCGCATGTGTCAGCTCCGGGGCAACTGTTCGTCGTGCCAGAAGTTCCACGGCTGCGGCGCGTCAACCTGCGCCCGCGCAACACGCAGATGTACGCCGGAACCGTTCCCGCGCGGCAGGGCGGCCCCGGCATCGAGTTCTTCGGCGTGCGTGAATACCAGCCCGGCGACTCGATGCGCTGGATCAACGGGCGCGCCACCGCTCGCCATGCGGAAGCGCTGTTTGTGAACGAGTTTGAGCAGGAGCGCGTGGCCGAGGTCGTCATTATTCTGGATGCGCGCCAGCGCTGCGACGTGCAAACGCCGAGCGGATCGTTGTTCGAGCATGCCGTCCAGGCGACGGCGGCGCTGGCTGATGTGCTGCTCACCCATGGCAACCGCGTCGGCGTGCTGGCCTACGGCGGCGCGCTCAACTGGACCTTTCCGGGCTACGGCAAGGTGCAGCGCGAGCGCATTTTGCAGGCGCTGGCCCGCGCGCAGCCCGGCGATCTGCCGATCTTCGAAAGTTTCGACTTCCTGCCGACACAGATGTTTCCGCCGCGCGCGCAACTGATTCTGATCAGCCCGCTGCTGCCGAACGATGCGGCGGCGCTGCGGAAGCTCCGCGCCCGTGGCTACGCGCTGCTGGTCATGAGTCCTAACCCGGTCGCATTCGAGCAGCAGGATCTCGCCGCAACGCCTGAGGTCGCGCTGGCCGCCCGAATCGCGCAGGTCGAACGCGCGCTGCTGCTGCGCCAGTGTCGCGCCGCTGGCATCCCGCTGATCGACTGGCCAGTTGATGTGCCGCTGCAACAGATCGTGACGACGGCGCTCGGCCAGGCCGCGCACCTGTTCCGCGCGCTGGGGGGGCTGCGATGAAGCGCTTGGTGGTGGGGAGCATTGTGTTAGCCACATTGGTGCTGGCGTTGGGCTGTGCCATGGGCGCGTTCTGGGGCGGAGCGGTGATTGTCATGCTGCTCGGCGCGCTCTGGCTGCTGGGCTGGCGGCGCGGCTGGACATGGACCAATACGCTGGCGCTGGTCGGCAATGTAAGCATGGCGGCGCTCGGCGTCTGGCTGAGGATCGCGCCGCTTGTGCTGCTGCTCGGCGTAGTCGCCGCATTGGCCGCGTGGGATTT
>DASTWM010000351.1:0-24961 GCA_035765855.1 Roseiflexaceae bacterium | reverse complement strand
GTTCAAGCGCTGGTTCGTCATTCCGCGCGAAACAATGGTGCCATGGCTCACGCCGCGCGAGCAGGCCGTGTCGCTGCTCGGCAGCCTCGGCAACCTGCTGCTGCCGCTGTCGGGGCTGCTCGCGTTGGGAACGCGCCGCCGTGCTGCCGTGGGCGCGTTTGGCGCGAGCATGGCGCTGTTCGCCGCCGTGTATGCCTGGTGCGAGCGGGCGTATTCAGGCCGTTACACGCCGCTCCGCCGTTGGCCGCTGCTGCTCGTGGTCGCGCTGGTCACGCCGTTGCAGGTGTTGAGCGCGCTGCTATCGGACGGCAAGATTGAGTGGCGCGGGCAGCGGCTGCGCGTTCACCGGGGTGGCCGGTTCGAGGTGCTGCCATGATCAGCGCGATTATACTCGGTGGGGCTGCGCTGGTACTGCTCGGCGAGCGCATCTGGAAGCATTGGATGGTCGTGCGCTTCTTTCGCCGCCCTGTGCCAGCAGGTGACAACGTCGCGCTGGTGAGTATTGTACAGCCGATTCTCAGTGGCGACCCAACCATGCCCGCATGCCTTGAGCAGAGCCTGCGCGCCCGCTCGCGCTTCGCCCGCGAGTTCGTGTGGCTGGTCGACGACGACGACCGGCTGGCGCAGCAGATTTGCCGCGATCTGATCAACCGCTACCCTGACTACGCGATCAATCTCATGCTCATGCCGCCGCCCGGTCCGCGAGAAAACCCCAAGATGATCAAGCTGCTGGCTGGCATGCAGCAGGCGCGCGGCGATGTGCTGTGCGTGCTGGACGACGACACCCAACTGCCCGACTGCGGCCTGGAACGTTGCCTGCCGTTCCTTGATCAGCCGGGCGTCGGGCTGGCGTTTGGCCTGCCGTATTACACCAGCTTTGGCACGCTGTGGTCGCGCATGGTGGCCTATTTTGTCAACAGCCACAGCCTGCTCACATACGTGCCTTACACGATGATCAGCGAGCCAATGACGATCAACGGCATGTTCTACGCGTTGCGGCGCACGACCTACGCTGCGATCGGCGGCTTCGCGGGCCTGGAGCACACCCTGGCAGACGATTTCGCGGTGGCGCGGCGCGTGCGCGAGCACGGCCTGCGATTGGCGCAGACGCCGCTCTGTCATGCCATCAGCACCACCGTGACCGGGCCGCGCCACTATTTGAGCCTGATCCAGCGCTGGTTCATCTTTCCGCGCGAATCGCTGCTGCGGCACCTGCGCGGGCGCGATCTGCTTGTGCTGTACGCGCTGGCCATGCTGCCAGCCTTCGCGCCCTGGCTGGCGCTGGGCGCGCTGGTCGCGTGGCCGTCTGCATGGACGGTTGGCTTCGCGCTGCTGTATGTCGGATACGATTACGCGATATTTGCGCATTTCAATCAAAAATATTTGCAGCACGCCGCGCCGTGGCGATATTCCTGGCTGGTGCCGCTGCTCCAGTTCACGTTTCCGCTGCAACTGCTCGCCGCGCTGCTGCTGCCGCAGCGCATCACATGGCGCGGTCACGAGCTTCAGGTCGAGCGCGGTGGCACGTTTCGCTTTGTGCGGCGGCGGAGCGAGTGACGGGCATGGATTATGATGCCGTGTTCGCGCATTTCTGCGAAACTCACCCGCGAACGGTGCAGCAGATTGACGGGGCGGAGTGGCAATACATTGCGTGCGGGCATGGCGCGACGACGCTGGTGCTGCTGCCGGGCGGCTTTGGCCTGGCCGAAACGGCCTTTCGCTACGTTCTGGCGTGCGAGCCGGCATGCCGCGTGATTGCAGTTACCTCTCCAACGACGATCAGCACAGTTGCCGGTTTGACAGATGGCCTTGCCTGCCTGCTGCGGCGCAACCGTGTGGAGCGCGCGCATGTGCTCGGCGGATCGTACAGCGGCATGGTCGCGCAATGCTTCGTCCGCCGCTATCCCGCGCTGGTCCACACGCTGATTCTGTCGCACACCGGCGCGCCTCGTCCGTCGCGCGCCCGCTGGAGCCAGGCATGCATGGCGCTGCTCGAAGTGCTGCCGATGCCACTGCTGCGCGGCATGCTGCGGCTGATGAACTACGGCTTTCTGCCCGGCCATACGCCGGAGCAGCGCTTCTGGCGCAGGCATTTCGCGCGCATGATCGACAAAACAACCCGCGCTGACTACCTGAATCGCCTGCATGTGCTTCAGGATTTCGACCGCAATTACCGCTTTACGCCCGACGACCTGCGGGATCATGCCGTGCCGATCCTGCTGATCGAGGCGGCGCGCGACGGCATGGTCGGGGAGCACGAGCGGGCGGCGCTCAGACAGTTGTACCCCGCTGCGCGGCGGCATGTTTTTCCGCAGGGTAGCCACGCCGAAACAGTGACCAGACCAGAAGCGGAAATTGACGTAATCATGCACTGGATCGCGGCGCATTAGGAATGTTTACCACAAAGGCACGAAGAACTTCAGCATGCTCATGCAACGCAGTACCTTTGTGCAGGACGGCGGCATACCACTTACCTGTCTTCGTGTCTTCGCGTCTTCATGGCAAAAAATGCTATTTCTGCTGATGAGCAGGTTACGTGCATGATACTGGTTTCGAACTGTTCTGCAATAATTCGGGCCTGCGGATTATTGACGAAGCGAGCGCTTTTTTGCTTGACGGTTAGCCGATGCCCGAGTACAGTATGTGGATGGAGCGCGTACGCGCTGCGCAGCGTCTGTTTGCCCGATTGGCCGGGCGGCAGATGCTGTTTCTGTTGCATTGTTATGCCCGCCGCGCTGCGGGAAGGAACGAAAGGGACACTACGTACCATGGCATATACCGATGAGGTCGAGACCGGCAGCGACCTGGCGGACCTGCAAACGCGCGATTTGCGCATCGCCGGGTACCGCCCGCTGCTCCCGCCAACGATTTTGATGGAGGAATTGCCGCTGCCACCAGCGGGCGCGCAGGCCGTGAGTCGCATGCGCGGCGAGGTGATCGACATTCTGGATGGTCGCGACGACCGGCTGGTGGTGGTGGTCGGCCCGTGTTCGGTCCACGACCCCGACGCGGCGCTCGCGTATGCGCGGCTGCTCCACGAGCGCGCCCGCGCGTTGTCGCGCGACCTGCGGATTGTCATGCGGGTGTACTTCGAGAAGCCGCGCACGACGGTGGGCTGGCGCGGCCTGATCGACGACCCGTACCTCAACGGCAGCTTTGCCGTCAACGATGGGCTGCGCCTCGCGCGGCGGCTGTTGCTCGACGTGGTGGCGCTCGGGTTGCCGACCGGCTGCGAATTTCTCGATCCAATCACGCCCCAGTTCTTTGCCGACGCGGTGACGTGGGCCGCGATCGGCGCGCGCACGACTGAGAGCCAGGTCCATCGTAACCTTGCTTCTGGCCTTTCCATGCCGGTTGGTTTCAAGAATGGCACCGGCGGCGGAATCCAGATGGCGATCGATGCCCTGCGCGCTGCGGCAGCGCCGCACAGCTTCCTGAGCGTCACCGAGCAAGGGCTGGCCGCGATTGTGACCACGCGCGGCAATCCTGACTGTCATGTGGTGCTGCGCGGTGGCCGCAATGGCCCAAACTACGACGCGGAAAGTGTGCGAAAGACGCTGGACAGCATTCGTGCTGCCGGGCTGCCCGCGCGCCTCATGATCGACGCCAGCCATGATAATAGCCGCAAAGATTACCGCCGTCAGCCGAGCGTGGCGCGCGAGATAGGCGCGCAGATTGCCGCCGGCGAGACGGGCATTGTCGGCGTGATGCTGGAAAGCTTTTTAGTTGAAGGCCGCCAGGATTTAGGAACGCCGTCGGAGTTGGTGTACGGCCAAAGCATCACCGACAGCTGCATGGGCTGGGAAACGACTTCGGGCGTGCTCCGCGAACTGGCCGAAGCCGTCCAGGCGCGCCGGGCCGCGCGCCAGAACAGGTAAACCTTTGTGCATGCCTACGACGACACCGTGGCATGCCGCAGCCGGGCTGGTACCGTGCGATGGAGCCACACCAGCCCGACTACGCCCACGATCGCAGTTGTGGCAAACAGGGCCGGGTACCCGAACACCGACGCCAGTTGCCCCACTGCCAGCGGGCCGATGATTCCAACCGGCGCGAGCGCAGTATTGGCCAGGCCGATGTAGGTTGGTCGCTCGGCCTCGGTGCTGAACGCCATGGCCAGCGTGTAGCCCGAGAGTTGGTAGCCCGCCGACGAGACGCCGACCAGCACGAACACGGCGATGTACCACTCCGGGCCGGGCGCGGCGAGCGCCAGCAGCAGCGAGGCCACGCCCACCACCGTCGCCAGTTCAAGCACCTGTTTATGCCCCCAGCGGTCGGCCAGCGTGCCGAGCACGTAATGTGCCACCGCCTGGCTGCCGAGCAGCGCCCCGGTGAAAAGGCCCACCAGCGTATCAGGCACATTGAAGCGCGCCACTGATGCTGCCGTGATGAAGCTTTGACCAGTGAGAGCTAATGCAATCGTGCTGCGGCTGAACAGATAGGCGCGGAACGCCGCATCGCGCCGCAGCAGCGGCAGCAGCCCGCGTAAATACAGCGTCATGGGCACGCGGGGCTGCGTGGGTTGCGCCGGTTCCACGACCAATGCCAGAAACACGAACGAGACGATCAGCGCGACGAAGCAGAGCAGCGACAGGAGTCCGACGTTTTGCGGGAAAGGCAGCTGCCGCAGCGCCCAGCCGGAAACCAGCGCGCCCAGCACGCCCAATCCGCCGCCGAGGGCGTTCGACATGCCGAACAGTCTGCCCCACCGATCGGCTGGCACGACTCGGGCAAGCATGTCCTGCCATGCGGTGGAGGCCAGCCCGGCGGACATGGTATGCACGCCGTAACAGACAAAGCATGTCGTCAGCAGCACCCACGCCGGAAGGTACGGCCAGAGAATCAGCACCAGGCCGAACAGCAGAAACGGCAGCCGTTCGCCGAGCGTCACCCGCAGAATAAACGGCAAGCGCCGCGGCAGACTCGCGACCAGCGGGGCGGTAAACAGTTGTGGCAGCAGCCAGCCTAACGAAAACAGCGCCGGAATCACGCCCAGCAGCAGCGGGTCGGGATTGATTTTGCTGACAAACAGCGGCAACACCGTGTAGCGTGATACCATGCTGATGCCAAAGGCAAACATGGCACCGTCGCCCACATTCATCCAGAAATTTCGCTGCGCTGAGCGCGCGAGCACCCCTGCGGCGTCGTGGTGCTGCATCGGTGGGTCCTTTCCGCTATTGCGGCGCATGGTCTATGCCGCGCCCCTTGCTATTGTGCATTGTTGATCGTGATATTTCACGTCTTCTTCATGTTGGTTCGCTACAATGTCAGCGTAGGTACGAAAGACAGTTGTGGAGTACAGCATGAAAGAACTTCTGAAACATGCCATTGAAGCCAGCATGATGCTCGGCAGCGGCTACCTGCTGACCATGCTGATTGTGCTGAGCGGCATATTGCGGGCCGCGCGCCGCACCAGCGACGATTGGGAAGAGTACACTCGGAATACCTCTCTGTGACGCCGTAATTCCCGCGAAAATCAGCAACATAGCTGCCATTACGTCGCTTCGGCAGCGGCAGCCACCGCCTGTTTGGCATGTTCAGCCGTGTCGTCCAGCAGCAGGCTTGATTCGACCGGGAAGGCCAGCGTGACCGGCTGGCCGCGCTCTGGCACGCGCAGGCTGGGATTGTTGAACATGTCGAAGTTGACGATTTCAGTGCCGACCTGCACGCGCACGCGCACGATTGCGCCAAGAAACGTCACATCCTCGACCACGCCGCGCAGCCGGTTTGCCGTGCCTGCCGCGCCGTCCAGCGCAATCACCTCCGGGCGCAGCGCGATCGCGACGGTGTCGCCAGTACGCTGATCGGTGAGCGGGCGCGCCAGCGTGAGCGGCTGGCCGTCTATTTCCAATTCGCCGGATGCAGGATTGCGCACGCGCGCTTGCAGCACGTTCAGCGTCCCGACGAACGAGGCGACAAAGGCCGTCTGCGGGAAGTTGTAAATCTGAAACGGCGTGCCGATCTGCTCGATTCGACCATGATTCATCACCACAATGCGGTCGGAGAGCGAAAGCGCTTCCTCCTGATCATGGGTGACATAGATGGTCGTGATGCCAAGCTTGCGCTGGATTGAGCGAATCTCGTTGCGCAGTGAGACGCGGATTTTCGCGTCGAGCGCCGACAGCGGCTCGTCGAGCAGCAGCACCTGCGGCTCAATCGCCAGCGCGCGCGCCAGGGCAACCCGCTGCTGCTGGCCGCCGGAAAGCTGATAAGGATAGCGCCGCTCCAGTCCCGGCAGGCCGATCAGCGCCAGCAACTCGCTCACGCGCTGGGTGATTGTGGCTTTGGGCGCGCGCTTGAGCGTCATGCCGAACGCGATATTCTGCGCGACGTTCATGTTGGGAAACAGCGCGTAGGATTGAAACACCATGCCGACGTTGCGCTGGTTTGGCGGGCGGCGCGTGATATCTTGCTCATTCACCAGAATCTGTCCCGCCGTCGGCTGCTCGAACCCCGCGATCATGCGCAGCGTCGTGGTTTTGCCGCAGCCGCTCGGCCCCAGAAACGAAATGAATTCGCCGCGCTCGACCTGAAGGTTGAAGGTGTCGACGGCGGTCGCCGCGCCGAAGCTCTTGCGGATGTCGCGAAGTTCAAGAAAAGCCATACATCACCATATTCATGTGCGATTGACGCCTGCGTGCGTTAGCGCATGCCGCCGAGTTGCCGCTGCTCCGGCGAGCCGCGCCCAACCAGTTGAATAATGCCGATTGCCGCCCAGATCAGCGCAAAGCTGATGATCGCCAGCGCCGACGGCTCGTAGGCTTTGTTGCGGCCAACCAGCGCCAGGTACGGCCCGAACGCCTGCGTGCCGCCGAGCAGGTACTGCGCCAGCGTCAGCTCGCCAATCACGATTGCAAACGTAAGAAATGCGCCGCTCAACAGCGCGACGCGCACGTTCGGGAAGATCACGCGAAACAGGATCGTCGTCCAGCCCGCGCCAAGACTCTGCGCCGCTTCGGTCAGTGTTTGCACGTCGACGGCGCGCAGGCCGGTGTCGATCGAGCGGTACATGTACGGGAACGACAGCACAATATAGCCACCAACCAGCAGCAGATTGGTTCCAAACCTGCTGCCGGTCAGCGCGAACGGCGCGCCGCTGTAGGTTTTGATCAGGCCGAAGACCAGCACAATGCCGGGAATGACGAATGGCAGCAGCGTGACGAGTTCGACCACCGGGCGCAGCCAGCGCATGCGCAAATGAATCCAGTAAGCGGTCGGCAGCAGCAGCAGCACGCTGAAGATAATCGTCAGCACGGCCATTTCGGTCGAGAAGCCAAAGCTCTGGTAGAATTGCGAGTCGCTGAACACGCTGCGGTAGGCGTCGAAGCTCAGCACGCCGCGCCGGGCACGCAGCGAAAAGTTCAGCGTGGCGATCAGCGGCAGCAGGAAATACAGCACGCCGAGCGCGATCCACAGCCATGACCAGAAGGATGCTCGTTTCATCGCGCCTTCATCATTTCAGCCAGCGCTCGGTTCGGCGCTGCAGCCATGAATACATCAGGATCGAGAACGCCATGATCACGATCATGCCGAGCGCCAGCGCGTAGCCGAGATTGGGATTGTTCAACACATCGCCACGCATCTGCGCGCCAATCACGATCGTGACCAGATTGAGCGAGCCGCCGGTCAGTGCGTAGGCCGTGGCATACGCGCCGAACGCATTGCCGAACAGCAGGATCGTCGCGCCGAGCAGTGAGGGCAGCAGGATCGGCAGCGCGACATAACGCCAGTAATGCCATGACGACGCGCCGAGGATTTGCGCCGCCTCGCGCCATTCGCGCTTCAGCCCGTCGAGCGCCGGGGCGATTACCAGCACCATGAGCGGGAACTGAAAGTACATATAGGTCAGGCTCAGCCCGGCGAATGTGTACAGGCTAAAGCCATGCCGGTACGGATTCACACCGATGCTATTCAGCACGGCGGTGACTAATCCGGTGCGCCCCAGCGTTGCGACAAAGGCGAAGGCCAGCGGCACACCGGCGAAGTTCGCGGCCACGCCGGAGAACGTCACCAGGCCCGTGCGCACGAAGCGCGGCAGCCCGCCGAGAATCGCCGCGTAGGCCAGCAGAAAGCCGAACAGCGCGCCGCCAACTGCCGTTACCAGACTGATGCCGATGCTCAGCCGGTAGGCCGCTACAATGTCGGGCTGCTGCACAATCGCGGCGATGTTGTCGAGCGTGAACTGGCCCTGCGCGTTCTGCACGCTGCCAACCAGCAGCGAGGCGGCTGGCACGATCATGAACGCGACCGCAAACACGAAAAACGGGACCACGCCTATCCAGCCCCATGAAATGCCGCGCCGGGCCGCCTGCGCCGAGGTTGGGCTGGCCTGCTCTTTGATGGTGACGTTTTCTGCCACAATTCTGTCCGGTAGCCGCACGCAGCCGACAGTTTCGCCATCGGCTGCGTGCAGATAATTAGCCCTGCTTCTGAATGTTGACCTTGACCGTCGAATCCCACCCGCTGGTAATGATCTGCTTGGCCTTGTCGAGCTGATCGACTGAAGGGAAGACCGTCTTCGCGTAGAGGTCGGCGGACGGGCGCTTGCTGGCTATTTCAGCCGGAATCTTGTTATTCTTGGCAAGGTCGTTGATCCGAATCGGCGTGCCGTACGCCGCCATCCAGATCAGCTGCACCTCGTCGGAATACAGGTGCTCCATCCACAGGCGCGCGGCGTAGGGATGCGGCGCGTAGGCGCTGATTCCCTGCACGTACACGCCGCCAAACACTGCCGAGGCCGGAACGACCACCTCGATCGGCGGGTTGCCGTTCAGCGAGTCGCGCCCGCCGAGCGCAAGATAGTCCCAGGTAATCTCGATGGGTGTCTCGCCGCTGGCAAGCGTCGCATTGGTCGCGATCAGCGGCACAAGATTGCCCGCGCTGTTCAGCTTGGCGAAAAACTCCAGCCCCGGTTGCGCGTTATCGAGCGAGCCGCCGTTCGCCAGCGCCGCGGCATACACCGACTGAATGGCCTGACTTGACGTGCGCGGATCGCCAGTGAGCGCCACCTGGCCTTTGTAATCGGCCTTGAGCAGATCGGCCCAATCCTGCGGCGGCGTCTTGACCACGTCCGAATTGATCATGAACGAAAGCACGCCGTAATAGTCGCCGTACCAGAAGCCATCGGCATCCTTGACATCGTCGGGGATGGTGCTCCATGTCGAAACCTTGTACGGTTGAAGCAGGCCATCTTGCTTCGCTGGCGGGCCGAATGCGAAGCCGACGTCGATCACATCTGGAGCTTGCGGGCCGCTGTTGCCAGCGTTGGCCTTGATCGCGTTGACTTCATCGCCCGATCCAGCGTTCGGGTCGAGTTCGTTGATCGTCAGGCCGTACTTGTTCTTGAAACTGTCGAGCACCGCGCCGTAGTTGAGCCAATCGCGCGGCAGTGCGATCGTCGTTAGTTGGCCTTCCTTCTTGGCCTCGGCGACAAGCTTGTCCATGCCGCCGATAGTTTGCAGATCAATCGGGCCGGGCGCAGGCGCGGCGGGCAAGTTCGCGGCGGCACCTGTGGTTGCTGCTGGCGCGGCGGTTGCGCCTGCTGCCGGAGCGGCGGTTGCGCCTGCTGCTGGCACGGTTGTGGCGGCAGGTGCGCTGGTCGCGGCTTCAGCCGCCGGCGCGCTGGTCGCTCCTTGAGATGCAGGCGCAGTGGTGGCGGCAGGTGCGTCACCACCCGTGCTGCCGCATGCGGCGAGCACTGCGCCAAAGCTGGTCGCGGTAACGGCATGAAGAAATCTGCGGCGGCTAAACTTCTGATCGGACATGCAGGATGCTCCTTTTCACGAGCAATTGCCAGGCTCAACAAACACGCGGACCGGCAAAGAGCGTCCGGGTGTCGACGCCATGGTCATTCGATAACACTAGCCAGGAACCATATAATAGCATACGTTTCATGAGTTAATGAAAGGTCATTCTCGCCGCAGCGTGCTTGTTCCGACCCATGGAAGCGACGCGCATGGATGCGATGATTGGACAATTGGCGCATGCAGAGTGGTTTTCTTTGTTCCGCCCTTTGGCGCATGTCCAATGACATACTGTGATGTCGCTGCTATGCTAGTACACAGGGCATACACGCTATAGTTCGGTTGCAATTGCTAGCTGGCAATTCCCGTAAAGTCGCACACAACTCACCACACTTTACCTGACATCCTCGAAGCTCACCGGCTTGTAGCCCTACATTGTAATCTATATCCAGGCATCCCAGAAATACGTCCCTGTTTTTCCGCGCCATCCAGCAGGGCGACAATGGCGTCGTCCTGCCAGAAGGCGCGCACCCGTGGAGTTCCGGCATGATCAGGGTGCAGCAGTAAAACAGATCATTGATTCGCATGTTTTGTAAAAAGAAAGAGATACTCATGTTACAGGAACAACGCAGTCACAAAGAGTCACAGGTTCTCCGTGAGCGTATCCGGGCGCTCTTCCAACGCGGCACCGAAGCTGCGCACCCGAATATTCTGCTCTGGCAGGCCTTTGATGAGCTTGCCACTGCGTTGAAAGCGCTGGAACGGGCTGAAGCGCGGGCCGACGCGTGCGAGGAGCAGCGCCTGATCGACATGCAAGCGCTGAGTGTCTCAACCGAGCATTACCGCGCGTTATTTGAAGATGCGCCAGCAGGCTACATGATCACGAGCCTGGACGGCACCATTCGCGAGGTCAACCACCCGGCGGCGGCACTGCTGCACGCCGTCGAGCACCAGCTCATCGGGCGTGCGCTGACCTTTTTCCTGCCGAATGGCGCGCGCCGCGACTTTCAACGTCATATACGGCTCCTGCGCAACGCAGAGCGTGTGCAAAGCTGGCAACAGTGCTTCAAAACATGGGATCAGCAGGCCATCGAGGTGATGGTCAACGTTCGCATGGCGCGCGGGAAAAGCGGGCAACCGCAGGCGCTCAACTGGTTGCTGTATGCGTTGCCAGAAGATCCGCTGCCGCTCGATTGCTGCATAACGCTGAACGAGCCGCATGCCAGCGTGCGCGTGATCTCGCTCAACGATGGGCAGCGTTAAACATCGGCCCTGGTAGCTTATTCGTAACGAGTGCGGATCGCGTATACTTGCGCCAACCTCGTTGGAAGCGGGCCGGGCGGCGTGAAGCGGCTGTGGCCCTTGTGGCTGCGCGCAGTGAGTGCGATTTCGCGCCGCCGCCTGCCGCGCCCTTCGCGCGGCGGTACGGTCGCGCGTGGCCCGTTCAGACGGGAGCCGCGCCCGCATGTACCAGGTCGGTCGCTTGGGGGGGCTGCCCGCCGTCCTGATTGCCGCAAGGAGGGTGCTGATGCCTGCGTTTGTGGGACGTGCTGGGGCCAACGCCCGCCGCGCCGTGGCCCGACGCGGTCCCAGGCCGCCCCGCCCGCCGCGCCGGCCCACTACGCAGGTCGGCGGTACCCGGCTGCTGCGCTGGCGGAATGCCGCGTTGCGACGGGCGTTGTCCTTCCCGGCGATTGGAGCCAACCAGCATAATCCGGTACTCCAGGTGGTCGGCGCGCGGCTGGTAAGTCGTGGACTCGCGCCCACAGCGCTGGGGGTGCGGCCATGCGCAAACGGCTCCAGCGCGCCTATGGCGTGCGCGCTTGGACAGATAGCCCACCAGGGGCTTGACCATCAAGACGGTATCTCACCTCTGGCCCCGCTCCCACTGAGACAGAAGAAGATGCGCAGCGGCGGGGTAGGGTTATACGGATAGGCAATTAGTGGCAAACTCCGTTAAGCAGGTGGCCCATGCGCTCCTGCTTGGTGCGCAGGTAGCGTTCGTTCACCGCGTTCGGCGCAATGTGCAGCGGCACGCGCTCGATCACAGCAATGCCGTAGCGGGCAAGTCCATGAATCTTGGCCGGGTTATTGGTCAGCAGACGCACGCGTTGTACATGTAAATCATGCAAAATATCGGCGGCCTCGTGGTAGTCGCGCATGTCGTCGGGCAGGCCGAGCGCGCGGTTGGCGTCCACGGTGTCGAGGCCCTGCTCTTGCAGCGCGTAGGCGCGGATTTTATTCGCCAGACCGATACCGCGTCCTTCCTGCCGCAGGTAGAGTAGCACGCCGCGCCCTTCCTGTTGCAGCAAACGCATGCTGTAGTCAAGCTGCTCGCCGCAATCGCAGCGCGCCGAGCCGAATACATCGCCGGTCAGGCACTCGGAGTGCAGCCGTACTAATGGCACGCCGTCGTCAATCGGGCCAACCGTGAGCGCGACATGTTCCTGTTGCTTTCTGTTGCTGTAAACGCTGCATGTGAAAATGCCGTATGATGTCGGCAGGGTAGTTGTTGCAACGCGCTGCACAGATGAAGATGAAAAATGTGCTTTCAACGATGTTTCACTTTCTTTATCAATAAACAATGCCTCAACACATCACCATTTTGACGAGTGGCACGCGCGGCGACGTGCAACCACTGATCGCGCTGGCAGTTGGCTTGCAGCAGGCCGGCTACCAGGTCCGTTTCGCTACCCATGAGCGCTTTCATCCGTTCGTCGCCGCCCATGGCCTGCCGTTTGTCGCCCTTGCCGGCGATCCCAACGCGCTGCTGAGTGACTCTGACGCGCTGGTACACACTGGCAGCGCACTGCGCAGCCTCGGTGCGACGCTGCGCTACCTGCGCCGCATCCAGCCGGTGTATGCCCAACTCGTCCGCAGCGCGTGGGAAGCCGCCCAGCATGCCGATGCATTACTGATCACACTGCCAACCTTCTGGGGCGCGGAACTTGCCGCCGCGCTCGGCGTGCCATGTATCGCCGCGTGGCTCCAGCCGATTGGGCGCACTGCCGCGTTTCCGAGCCCGCTCCAGCCGTTCAGCGGCTCGCTCGGCGCAACCTGCAACCAGCTTTCGCATGTCGTTGTCCAACGGGCCATGCAGCACGCCTGGCGCGGTGCGGTGCGCCGCTGGCGACGCGCTGAGCGCATTGGCCGTCAGAACAAACGGGCGTCGACCGACATGCTGCAACTCTACGGCTTCAGCCCGCGCGTGGTGCCGCGCCCCGCCGATTGGCCGCCAGGCGCGCATGTCACTGGCTACTGGTTTCTCGACCGTTCCGCCGACTGGCAGCCGCCCGCCGCGCTTCTGCGGTTTCTGGCAGACGGCCCGCCGCCGGTGTACGTAGGCTTTGGCAGCCTGCAAACGCGCAGCGATCATGCGTTTGTCATGATGCTGAAACATGCCCTGGCGCAAACCGGCCAGCGCGCCATCCTTGCCGGGCCGCCACCCGCGAACCTTCCACCTTCAATCTTTCCGCTCGGCGACGCGCCGCACGACTGGCTGTTCCCGCGCATGGCGGCGGTCATGCACCACGGCGGCGCGGGAACAACAGCCTCGGCGCTACGGGCGGGCGTGCCGCAGATCGTCGTGCCAATTGGCGTCGATAATTTTTTCTGGGGCCGCCGCATGCACGAACTTGGCGTCAGCCCGCCGCCAATTCCGCACCGCCACCTGACAGCCGGACGCATGGTCGCGGCGCTGCGCAGCGCGTTTGATCCAGCCACATGCGCCCGCGCAGCCGCGCTTGGCGAGTACATCAGCGCCGAGCGTGGCGTGCAGCAGGCCGTGCAATTCGTGCAGCAGTTCGTACCCGTTGCGCAATCTGTACGTTAGCGGACACAGTGTTCCATCACGCGCCGGGTTTCGGCGATGACCTGCCGCGCGCGTGCTTGCGAATCGAGCGGCGCGTCGGCAGGCCAACGCAGTGGCTGCCCGAACGCAACGCGCACAGTGCCAGATTGTAGCGACGGAAACACGACCTGAAGCATGGCGGCCAACCATTCCTGCTTATCTTTCTCGCGCCGCAAACGCGTGAGCGGGTGGCGCAGCGCTACCGGCGAAAGCACGCCGCTGACCACCACCGGCACAACCGTTACGCCAGGAACCAGGCGAATGAATAACTCCAGGCTGTCCGACCATGCGCGCAACGCATCGATCGCGCCGGGCAGCACCGCCGGGTCCGGCTCGATCCGCCCGCCGGGAAAGGTCAGCAGCGCGCCGCCGGCCCGCATGTGGCGCGTGGCGGCCCGCACCACGCCCATGCGGGCTGCCACAGATGCTGCACGTTCGTCGATTGTGATAAGATGGCGCATGGTGGCGGGCAGCGCACGCAGGAACGGGCGATCCGCCGCGATAATCTGCACGTCGGAACGGTTAATTGCGCTGAATAGCGCAAGCGTATCGTACAGGCCAGGATGATTGGACACGATCAGCAGCGGCCCGTCTGGCGGCAGGCAACGCTGCCCTTCCACGACAAAGCTGCGCACGAACTGGCCGAGCATCCATGCGCCGCCGGTCTGTAAGCCAGCCGCACTGACCAGGCTGTCAAATGCGAGCACCTGCCGGGCCAGGCGCGACGCAGGACCATGGCACAGCTTGCGAAGCAGCGTTCGCCCGCGCCGCACATGCTCCAGGCCAAGCGACGCCACAATATCATCAGTATTAATCTCAGCAAGTTCTGCAAGCTGTTCATGGCGCGCAGGTGCAACGCCGGGCGGTTGCGCAGGAAGCGGCCTTAATCTATAATGAGATCGGTTCTCAAGCGATTGTGGTTCAGTGTCCATACCTCTCTCATTTCTGCCGTGTGGCTTATGGTACGCTCATCATCAACTCGACGTAACATGATGCTGATTGGCATTGTCGTGCTCACGCTTGCCACGGCTATCATTCATAGTACGTTGAGCTTCCCCGATCTGGTTTTTATTCTGAACGGTCTTGCCTACCTGACTCTGCTGGCGGCGTTTTTTGCGCCGATTCCATGGCTGGAGCAGCATCGCGGTCTGCTGCGTTGGGCGTTCATTAGCTTTACGGCACTTACCATTGTGCTTTGGATCCTCATTGGCGAGCGAACCACCATCGGCTATGTCGACAAGCTTATCGAGGTGCTGTTGATCGTGCTCCTGCTGATCGCGGGGCCACACCAGCGTGCGTCCACGCGCTAACGAACTTCCTTCTTTTGCTACCCTACGCGATTCTACGAAATTGTCGCTTCATCTGTATCTCTGTGGCGTTGTATTGTGAAAGATATAGAAAAGGCGAGACGAGTTTTTACCCGCCCCGCCAAGAGAATGGCGCATGCTGATCGCAGAAGTAGGTCGAAGGCTAGGCCGGTTGTTCCTCGTTCTCCTCGGCGTTCTCTTCCTCATGCTCGTCGTACCAGCGCGCCAGGCCGCCGACCATCATCTGCGCTAACAGCGGCGTGACCATGGTGCTCATCACCGTCAGGTAGGCGTTCTGCTCGATCACCAACGACTCCTCGATCAGCCCGGCCTCGACATACTGCGGCAAGAAGCGGCGCACCTGATCGGCGAGCGCCCGGCGGACGCGCGCGCTGGCGACGGTTTCAACCGCCGCGCGCAGGTAGTCGCTGAAGGCCGTGTCGTTCGGGTCTTCCGACACTGGCGGTTCGCCAAGTTCCTCAAACACCTGCTCGATCACCCAGTCGTCGAAGTGCAGCGGCGCAAAGTGGGCCGCCCGAAACACCTCGACACCGCGCCGTGTTAAGGTTTCCGGGTCGCGGCTCATGGCGTTGGCGACGCTGCGGTATTGTTCAAGCTGTTGGCGCGCGGCGGCGATGCGCCCCTGCTCCTCAGGCGTGGGCCGCTGCTCCAGCCATGTTCCCTCGCAGGCGGTGAGGCGGGCGGTAAAATCGGTTTGCTCGCGGCGCTCGCGCTTGGCTCGTGATGCTTTCCCCATTGATCATCCTTCGATTGTTACTTAATGATGTGTAACCACAGAGACAGAGAAAACACAGTGTTGAAACTGTCTGTTTTGCATGATGCCTTGTGAGTATACAACAAGACGCCTCAGAACTCAAAACGTACTGTTGCTCCGCTGTGCCTTCTCGTCCCGGTAGCTTATTGCGCATGAAATGTCATCGCCACGCGGCCAAGCTGCACGCGGCTGCCGTCCTGCACCGGCACCGGCGTATTGGGCTCGATCTTGTTGCCGTCCACGCGGGTGTAATTGGTGCTGTTCAGGTCGGTGATCGTCCACTGCCCGTCGGCATGGTTCATGCGCGCGTGCTGCCGGCTGACGCCGCCGCTCTCGCCGCCGTAGGGTGTCAGATCAATCTCGGGATACACGCCGCTGATCGGGTCTTCGCGCCCGATAATAATCTCCTGCTTGTTCGGCGGCAGCGCGATCTCCTTGCCATCCTCCAGCACAAAGCGCGGCGCGGCAGGCGCGGCTTCCGGCGCAGGGGCGGATTCTGGTTGAGCAGGTGCCTGCTGTGAAGCTGCCATGGCGGCCTCTCTGGCTGGCGCGGCGACCTCCTCCAGCAGGCTGCGCGGCTCCGGTGCGTTGGTTGGCTCCGGAGCAGTTGTCGCTGGCGCTGCCGCTCCACCCTGGAGTGCCGCCAGTGCGGTCTGCGCCTGCTGCAATGCGTCGCGCGCCTGCTGGATGCTTTCGGCAACGCCCGCTGGCGTCGCCGCGCCGAGCGCGTTCTGCACCGGCTCCAACTGCGCGATGACCTGCTGCTGGCGGCTGATTTCGTCCTCCAGCCGGGCAACCTCCGCCGGATCAATGGCTGGCGCGGGCGGCTGAAGCGTGTCGTAGGCATGCTGGGCCTGCTGCAATGCGTCGCGCGCTTGCTGAAGGCTGTTGGTAACGCCCGCTGGTGTCGCTGCGCCGAGCGCGTTCTGCACCGGCTCCAACTGCGCGATGACCTGCTGCTGGCGGCTGATTTCGTCCTCCAGCCGCTTGCGTTCGGCCTCGTAGGTCGCCATGTCCATCGTCGTCGGGGCGCTCGCCGTCGCAGGATTGAGCAATTCATTCAACAGCGTGTCGGATGAGGATGCCGGGGCGCTCATGGTCATGGGCTCCGGCTCCTGCGCTGGCGGCGCGTCCAACGGCGGGTTGGACGCAGGCTCCTGCTCGGGAACATTCGGCGCGGGTGGCTCATTGCGCGGCGGCGCTGGTTCGGTCGGCGGCTCTTCTACAGGTTCCGACGGTTTAGCGGGCGGCATGTCAGGGATGGTCGCGGCTGGTTCGCTCTGCGGGAGCGGTGGCAGGGCAGTATCAACCATGGTCGGTGCCTCGCTATCGAACAGCGCCGACGCGCTGCTATTTGATCCGCTTTGCTGCGGTGTGGTCGCTGGCGCAGTGCCGGTGAGCGCCGCGCCGCAATTATCACAGAACTGGTCGCCCGGCAGATTCTGGTGGCCGCACACCGGGCAGACCAGGTTCACGGCTGCGCCATCGGCGCGCTGCTGGCTGCCACTGGGCAAGCTCACGTCCTGGTAGCCGCCGCTTGCTGGCGTGCTGGCCTGCGCCGTCGTTGCGACCGCAGCGGCAGGCAATGCCGCGCCGCATTCATCGCAGAAGGCTTCCCCCGGCAGCACTTGCGCGCCGCAGTTCGGGCATGCTGTAGCGGCTGAGATCGTTGGCGCATCAGCCATGGCTGCCTGTGCTCCCGGCGCGGCGGTCGGTAACTGCGCGCCGCATTGCTCGCAGAAGCGGTTAGCGGCGTCGTTCTCCGCTCCGCAGTTGGGACACTTCATGCAATCCTCCCCTTACAGAAAGTTATGAGTTATAAGTTATAAGTTATGAGTTGCTCGCTGGTATACTCAACACTCAACACTTAAAGTTCAAAACTATGCCGTTTCTATTCTTCCAACTTCTGAGTCAACCGGCGCGTAGCATAGCGCAGCTCTTTCTGCGTTTCGGCGCTCATGGCGCTGCCCTGCTCCATCTGCGTGGCCTGCTCCTGGGCCTTGCGCGCCAGGTCGAGCTCGCCGAGATCGAGCAGGCGCGTGGCGGCGGCGCGCAGCTTCTGGGTCGCCCCGGCGACATTGCCCGCCTCGGCCTCGGACAGCGCGCGCGTCTGAAGCTTAAACGCCGTCACTTTTTCAACCAGATTCATCACGCGCGGATCGAACGCTGCGCTTTGCGCGTCAGTTGTGAACTCCAGCAGCACATCCTGCTTCAGCACCTGCTCGGCCGCCGCGCCCACCGGCGTGTAATGCAACTCGGCCTGCGCGATGCGGAACGTGCCGGCTGTGCGCGGCGGCACCATGAGATCGATCACCACGCTCGCCGGGCTGTCGGAAGCGATGTCGCCCAGGCGCACCGCAATCTCGCTCTGTCCAATCGGCTGATAGCCAAGGTTGGCGATCACCGGCGTGGCGCGATGCACCGCGCGCGGCGTCACTTCGCGCGCCAGCCGCAGGAGCAGCCGGGCGTCGCGGGCGGCGGTGCCTTGCGCCGAGCGGACGGCGCGCTGGAAAAAGGTCGTGATCTGCTCCGGACTGGCGATGTAGTCGGACGCGCCGTCGGTCGCGTCCGCCAGGTCGTCAAGCAGCTTCTCGTTCCATTCCGCGCCAAGACCGAGCGCGGTGATGCGCACGCCTTCCTGCCCAAGCTGCGCGGCAACTGCGCGGCAATCGTTCTCGTCGCCCCATGTCTGTCCATCGGTCAGCAGCAGCATGGCCGCCACGCGGTCGGGCGCGCTGTTCTTGCGCAACTCGGCCTGCCCGGCGCGCAAACCGCCTGCCATGGCCGTGCCGCCCTGCTCCTCAATCTGATCGACCTGCGCCTTGAGCGAGTCTTTGTCGGCGGCGGACGTAGCAGGCAGCAACGTCGTGACGGTCTCATCGAATAGCACGATCGAGACCATGTCCTGCGGCGTGAGGGTATCGATCACCCGCTTGGTCGCTTCTTTCATCGCCGCCAGCTTCGCGCCCTGCATCGAGCCAGAACGGTCAAGCACCATGCAAAAGTTCAGCGGCACGCTTTCTGTGGCGGCAGGTGCCTGCGCTTCGACCAGCAGGTATGCAACCTGCGGGCTGGGCGTGACGGGCAGCGGCGCGCGGCCCCATGTGCATGTCAGATTCATTGGATCGGCCATGTTGTAGACCTCAACTCAATACAAGAATGCAGTTGGCTTCATGGTCTGCGTCAAATATCACACAGCTATCATGTATCGCCCTGCCAGGTAGGACGATGGCGATGGTCTTTGGGTTGCGCTATCTGGCGCGCGCACCGCTCTTATGCCTTCTGCACAGGCGCGCATCTCAGTGTTGTTCAGGTAGATATGGCTCGAACCGCACCAGCACGGCGGTGATATTGTCTTCGCCACCGGCCTCGTTCGCCGCCGCAACCAGCGCCGCGCATGCCGCCTGCGGGTCGTCATGCCCGCCGATCATTTCGGCCATCTGCGGGTCGCGCGTCATCTCCCACTGCCCGTCAGAGCAGAGCAGCAGCGCATCGCCCGGCTTAAGCCGCTCGGTGAACACGTCGACCTCGATCTCATGCTTGTCGCCCAGCGAGCGCAGCACGGCGTTGCGCTGCGGGTGGGTGTAAATATCGTCTTCGCTGATCTGGCCGATTTCGACCAGCCGCATGACCAGTGAATGATCCTTGCTGATCCGGCGCAGCTTGCCGTCGCGGAACAGGTACGTGCGGCTGTCGCCGACATTGCCGATCACCGCGCGGTCGCCCGCAACGAGCGCCATGGTGATCGTGGTACCCATGTCGTTGCTCCGCGCGCGCGCGTCGCGCAGGACGTATTCATTGGCCTGAAGCATGGCCTTGCGCACCGTCTCCTCTAATTTCTCGGCGTCATCTTCGCTGCCAGTCTCCAGCGTCGGCGTCAGGTAGGCCCGCATGACCAGTTCCGCCGCGCCGCGTATCGCCAGGCCGCTGGCGATCTCGCCCGCGCTGTGGCCGCCCATGCCGTCAGCGACGATGTACAAGCCCCAGGTGCGGCCTTCGCTGTTTTGATCCGTGCCGAGTTGGAGCGTCAGCAGGCTGTCTTCGTCAATTTCGCGCACCATGCCAACATTCGACAGCGCGCCGACGCGGGCGCGCAGCGGCATGGGCCGGGTTCGTTCGGCCAGCAGCGCGTCGAGTTGCTCGACCAGCGCGGGAAGGTCAGTAATCTCGCCGGTGCGCACGGCGCGCAGCACGCCCGGCAGCCCCGGCTCGGCGATCTGCTGCTCGGCTTCCTGCTCGGCCAGCCGTTTGGTCGTGCGGGGCGTGGCGGTGAGCGACTCCAGCAGCGTAGCGAGCGCGCGCATGTCGTTCATGCGCTCCTGTTCGGCGTCGGCGGCGCGGTGCAGTTGAGCCACGTTGCGCAGGCGCGGCGTTCCGGTGGCAGTCAGTTCCACATCCGCCGGGCCGACTGAGCCAAGCGCCAGATTTTCAGCGTGGAGCGCCTGAAGCAGCCGCGCCATGCCCAGGCCGACCTGAAGCGCGCTCGTTTCATCAAGCGGCGGCTCAACTGCGTTCTGGCCGCTGTCGGCTACCAGCGTGAGCGTTTGTTCGCCCTCGCGCACCTGATCCCAGATCGCGGGCAGCACCGCGCGCGCTGCCTCATTCTGCACGCCGGGTACCAGCGCCAATCCCTGTATATCATCGCCTTCAAGGAGTTGCCCGCGGTAGCGCCGCCCTTCCAGCGATGCGCCGCACTCTGTGCAAAACAATTCGCCCGACTCGTTCGACGTCGCGCCGCATGCCCAGCAGCGCCGCCACGGCTGGCGGTCAATCACTTCCACCGCGCCGTTCTGCTGCGCCACACGTTCGTAGCGCTCGGCGAACAATGGCGCTGATTCGGATGGTGCTGCGGACGATGGTTCCATGGATGCTCCTGCTTGCTGGTTGGCGTCTGCCATGACACTCCCTTCCTGTGCTCGCATGCGCTCATTCTGCCCTTGAGACGCGCATTCAGCTTCTAATGTTGCGGCCAGCCACGCGTGGTCTTCGGGCGATGGGCGCGATGGTTTGAGCGGTGCCGAGCACGACGTGCAGAAGCGCGCGCCACCGCGATTGGTCGTGCCACACGCAGGGCATGTTGGCATGATCAGTCGCCCTCCGTGCGCGCCACAATCACGCTGATATTGTCGCTGCCGCCGCGCTCGTTCGCCAGCGCGATCAGTTGCGCGCAGGCTTCGTCCGGGTCGGCATGCGCGATTGCGATGCGCGCCAGTTCTTCGTCGCGCACGTATGATATCAGCCCGTCAGAACATAGCAGAATGATGTCGCCGGAGCGCAGTTGCTCGGAGCATGTATCCACGTCAACTGACGGATCGGTGCCGACCGAGCGATACAGCATGTTGCGCTGCGGATGGGTGCGCGCCTCTTCCTCGGTGATCTGGCCGATGTCGACCAGCCGCGCCACAAGGCTGTGATCGGAGGTAAGCTGCACAATTTTTGCGCCGTCTGGCCGCAGACCTGCCGCGTTGATCAGGTAGGCGCGCGAGTCGCCAACCGAAGCGACATGCACGCGGTCGCCGACCACAATCGTGATCGTCAGTGTCGTGCCCATGCCGCGCTGCTCAGCGTTCGCGTGCGCTTCCTGGTAGACCTGCCTGTTGGCCTGCTTGATCGCGTGCTGAAGCAGCGCGTGCCATGCCTTGTCGTCAGGCGGTGGCTGCTGGTCCACGCCATGTTGAAGCTGCGTCGAAGAAACATCGGCAGCAATTCGGCTGGCCTGCTCGCCGGCCCGCGCGCCGCCCATGCCGTCGGCGACGAGGCACAGATAGGCCGACGTGCCATCGGCCAGTTGGAGCTCGCCAGCGTACACATTATCTTCGTTGTTCTTCCGCACCCGGCCCTGGTCGGTGCGCGTGGCAACTTTCAATCGCAACGGCATCGCAGCTTCTGTCCTCCCTTGCGGCGCATTTCCGAGCGCCGCGCCGCAGCCCTGGCAAAACTTTGCCCCGGCACGATTGCCGCGCCCGCAGACCGCGCAGCCGACGGTGTACACGCGCTGCACGGGCAGCCGGGTCGTTACGCGCACGGTTTCGCGGCCAAGCGCCAGCTGCTGCGAAAGACTTTGCAAGATGCGTGACAGCTCGCCAATTGCCTCGACCGCATGCTGGCGCGTCAGCGCATCGGCGCTGTTGAGGCTTGTTTCCCACCAACGTACGCCCGATTCTACCACGTTTACAAGATCGCGCAGTTGCAGCGTATCGCCTTTGATAGCAAGCTGCCGGTTGGGAAGCGCCGCTTCAACTGGCGGCTGCGCGGGCGACGCCGCCGCGGGCAGCGGGCGACCACACGCCGTGCAAAAGCGGGAGCGCGGCTGTGTAGGCGCGCCGCAGAAGGGACACACTGGTTGCAGAGTTATCGTGGTCATTGTGTGTGCAAAAACTTGGCGGTTCGTGTGGCGGCATTATAGCATGGACGACCATGCGTTTGATGTCATAATGACTGCGCGATTGTCTGGTAGACTTCCTGAATTGTCGCGGGACCGGCGATAAAGTGCCTGCCGTTCGCGGCGGCGGCCATGCGCCGGAGCACGTCATTGTCGGCGTTTGTGCCGTAGCCGATGGTGAACAGCCTGATGCCGCTCTGCCCGCCGCGCGCGATGCTCGCCAGCGTCTCGTCGAGCGTCGCCCTGGAGCCCGGGATGGATTCATCGCTGGCGTTGAGCCGCTCGTCGCGCCCGTCGGTCAGCACAATGATCACGCGGTTGTGCGCGGGGTCGCCTTTGGCCTGCATCTCCTTGAATGCCAGCAGGGTCGTGTCGTACAGTGTCGTCGCGCCGCCTGGCGTCAACCCTTTCGCAATCTGCTTCACGCTGGCGCGGGCTTCACTCAACGGCTCCATCGACAGCGTGACGGTGGGAATATCGCTGAAGGTGATCAGTTCGATCCGGTTGCTTGGGGCGAGCATGTCGGCAAAGCTGGCGAGCGCCGTCCGCACGCCCGCGATTTTGTTGTTGGCCGCCATGCTGCCCGACACATCGACGACCACGATTACGTCGGCGGGTTGCTGCCCGGCAGTTGTGGCGGTGCTGGTAAGAGTTGCTGTCGCTTCCGGGGTAGACGGCACGGCTGTTGGCATGTCCGTGGCATCGGTAGCGACTTCCGTTGTCGGGCCTGGCGCTGCCGTGCCGTCGGCTGGCGCAGTTGGCGTGCTTGGAGGCAGATTATTACCGCTGGACGTTGGCATGGTCGCAGGAGCGGCGGACGTGCTTTCTGTCGCCGCAGGTGATGGTGCAGCCTGTGTGACTTCCGCAACTGCCATGCCGCTCGTCGGCGTCGCTGTCGCGGGCGGCCTGTCGCCCACGCCTGCCGCGTTGCCGTACAGCAGCAGCGCCGCCAGCACGAGCGCGACCGCCGCTTTCATCCAGTCGTAGCCATGCCAGCCGACCAGCCGCCGCACGCGCTCGCCAGGCACGGGCGCTTCATTGCGCCGGTCATTGTCACGCATGTCGGCCACTACGCGCTCTGCTCTCTGGCATGGCTCTGCGCGCGGCGTTGCGCCTCGGCAATCCATGCTTCCGGTTTGATGCGCTGTTTGCTGTTTGCGCGCACGATCTGGCGCAGGCGCTCCGGTGTCTGCTGGGCAAGCTCGGCAAACGTACACACGCCCGCGTCGTACAGGCGCTTTTGAAAGGCTGGCCCGATGCCGTTGATCATGGTGAACGTGTCGCGGGAAGCAGCGCGGCTCGGCGGCGGATGGGCAAGCTGCGCCTCAAGCTCGCTGATGCGGGCGCGCAGTTGCTCGGCCTCGGCGGCAGGAATTGCGCCATCCTGCGTCGACAGCCGTTCAGGTTCGGCGTTCGCGTCGCGCAGTTCCGCGTGGGCTGTAGCGAGTTCTGCTTTATACTGCTGGGCGAGTTGCTGCGCCGCTGCCAGGGCAGAACGCAGCTGCATGACCTCGTCGGCCTCCTGCGCTGAACTGGCCTGCGAACGGCTGCCGCGCCGCGTCGTCGGGTCGGACAGCAGGCGATTACGCATGCTGCTCGACGAGTCCCACACCGTCAATGCTTTTTTGAGCCGCGCGCGCCAATACTGCCAATCGATAATCCATTCGATCAGCCAGGCAACCAGCGCGCCGAGAATAAACCACCACAACCACGTAGGCATGGAAACCTCCTACGTTCGGAAACATCACATACTGTGCCACGTTGCAGGACGGCTGCGCGGCGAAACATCACCGGCAGGCAGGGCATTGCGCGCCCATGTGTTGATACAAAGCCACAATGGCGACAGTAATATAATCATGAAAGCGCTGCACTGTCAACATGCATGCTCCTATGAAACGACGTGGCGTACTTCTTGCGGTGATGGATTCTAACGGTGTACACATGACGCAAAAGGAGCAGGCCCATGGCTTCAGCCGACACACTTGTGGCGCTGTTTAGCGCGATCACGCAAAATCTGCAACAGGACCGCACGCATATCAATCAGCTTGACCCGGCTGACGGCGACACTGGCGACAACATGGCCGATAATTTCGCGCTGGTCACGCAGGCGCTGGCGCAGGCCAACCAGCAGGCTGGCGGGCAGGCCGACATCGGCGCGCTGCTGGGGCAGGCGGCGCAGACGCTACGCCAGCAGGGCAAGGGCGCGACCGCGCCGATTTACGCGCAGGGGCTGGCCGACGCAGGCCAGCGGCTCCAGGGCCAGACCAGCTTTTCGCTTGACGATCTCATGCCGCTGTTGCAGGGCTTGCTGAACGGCGCGCAGCAGGCCAGCGGCGCGCAGCCCGGCCAGGGCTCCATGCTGGATGTGCTGCTGCCGGGCATCATGGCCTTCATGCAGGCCAAACAGAACGGTGCTTCCGACGCGCAAGCGATTTTGCAGGCGCTCTTGAGCGTGCGGCGCGGCGCGAACAGCACGGCTGGCTCAGGCCAGGGCTTCGGGCGAGCGCAAGGCTCCGACACGACCGGGCGGATCGATCCCGGCGCGGCGGGCGCGGCTTCCCTGTTGGAGGGCTTGTTCGGCGCGCTGCTGAACGGCGCATTGCGAGGCGGCTCGACGCCGCAGCAAAGCACGCCGCAGCCGTCCGCGCCATCGCAGGGCATTCCCGGATTGCCGGGCGATCTCGGCGGCCTGATCGGCGGGCTGTTCGGCGGCGGGCAGGGTTCGTCGTCCATGGACGTGCCGCCATCGCAAGCGCCGACCAAGCGGGTGTGATATTTCACCACAGAGACGCAGAGCGCACAGAGTGTATTCTTTTTTCCTCTGTGTGCTTTGTGCCTTTGTGGTTAATCCTTACAACTTTGTACAATCTGATACACTTCGCGTAACCGGACGCCATGCTGCCG
>DASTWM010000350.1:0-16662 GCA_035765855.1 Roseiflexaceae bacterium | reverse complement strand
TCCGGCGTGTATGAGGAGGACAGCAGCCGACCGCGCAGCCCATCGTAATCAAAGCGCTGCTGATTTTCGAACGTTTGCATGAACATGGGATTGGGCGCGAAAAAGGCGCGGATAAGCTCGGCGTCGAAGTTGGTGTGTTTGGACGCTTCGTAATCGGTGCCGTAGGTGCGGAGCAGTTGCTCGTAGTCGCGCAAAAACGGCGTCGAGTCGGATCGGCGCTCGTTCCAGATCAGAGCCACCCAACCGCCCGGCCTGAGAATGCGGGCGAACTCGCGCCGCGCCCTGTCCGGATCGAACCAGTGAAACGCCTGCCCGGCAGTGATGAAATCGACACTTTGGGCGGGCAGCGTAGTCGCCTCGGCGGTGCCGTTCACGCTGTGGAAGCGCGGGAAGTGTTGAAGCAGTTGCTCGCCAGCCGCGCGCATGGCCTGATTCGGCTCGATGCCGTACACGGTGTTACCGTTGCGAAGCAGCAGTTCGGCGAAGATGCCGGTGCCAGAACCAACATCCGCAACGATCGAGTCAGAAGTCAAACCACACGCCTGCTGAAGCGCCGCGATGATCTCCTGCGGGTACGATGGGCGATACTTGACGTAATTTTCAACCCGACTCGAAAAGCGTTGCGTCGAGTCCATGGTGCGGCTCCTTTCCCGTGCTTGCGCGCATTATCCCATGGCTGCCGGTTGCTCGTCCACCACGGCCTGCCGGACCGCAACGGGCTGCCGCCGCGAGAGCATGCGCGGCAGCACGATCGCGCTCAGGATCATGCCGATACCGACGACCTGCGGCCACTCAAGCTGCTCGTGAAGGAACACCATTGCCATCAATGTCGCCAGTGGCACTTCCAGAATCACGATCAAACTGGCGATCTGGCCGGGGATGTAGCGCAGCGCGGCGGTGAAAATCGCGTAGCCCACCAGCGTCGGGCCAAGCGCGATGAACAGCAGCACCAACCACGGCCCGGCAGTCGCGCCCAGGCTGATATTGTGGTTCCATGATCCGGGAATTACCGAACTGACCAGCGCCATGACCAGCAGCGCCAGCGCGCCAAACAGCATCGTGTAGGTCAGCGAGGTCCACGGGCTGTGATCGCGCACGGCCCGCTGGCTGAACAGCACGTAACAGGCATGGGTTATGCCGGTCGCTATGCCAATCACTGTGCCGAGCCATTGGAGGCGCAGCACCGCCGGGTCGTACACGCGCACCAGCAGCGCGCAGCCAAGGAGCGCCAGCACCAGCGCCAGCACCTGCGACCAGCGCAGCGGTTCGCGGTATAGCAACCATGATCCAATTGTGACAAAGGTAGGGAATGTATAAATAAGGACGATTGCCACCGCTGCGCCGTTGATCGCGACCGAAGCGACCCACAGCGCGTGGTAGATGCCAATCGAGATAGCTCCGAGCAGCGCAAAGCCGCGCAGATCATGGCGCGAGACGCGCAGCAGCGACGGGCGCAGCACCGCAAGCAGCAGCACGCACGCCGCCGCCATGAACACGTCGCGCCAGAAGGCCACCGCGAGCGATGCGACGCCGTAGGTATCGAGCAAATACTTCAGGCCCGGGCTGGTCAGCGACCACACGACCGCCGACAGCACGGTTAAGAAAAAGCCAGTCCGTTGTTGGTGATGCATAAAGAAGGCGTACTTTCAAGCAGGTCAGGAGAGCGCCATGCCCATAACCAGGAAGAACAGGAGGAGCAACATAGGAAGCAAAAGCGCGATATTCATGCTCCAATGTACCTCTGTATCAAGCGGCATGTGCGAGCCGGTGTTTGTCGGCATCGTTTCTACCGGCATGGCAGCACGCCAGCGGCGGCGCGGGCCACCGAGGCGCGCGCGTGCTGTTAGTACACCGGCGGAATGAACGGGTTTGTTCCAGGGAATGAGCGACATAACGCCTCTCCTTTCTAATCAGTGTCTACCGGCTCAGCACGGCTGCTGAGCGATGGAAGTGGCAGCGACGACGTTTCGAACGGCGAGGATGTGGCGAGGGTTGTGAACGTTCGGCGCACGTCAGGATGTTTGCGCAGGTCGCGGTACAGCAAATCTTCCAGCGTTTGCGGGTTCTCGGTGCGCACCTTCAGCAGGAAGCACCATTCGCCGACAACATGATGCACTTCCTGCACGCTGGGCAGCCGCGTAAGCCATGTGGCAAGCGTGTCGAGATCGCACCCGGAAACCGTTTCCACAAAGATAAATGCCGTCACCGTCAGACCAAAGCGCAATGGATCGAGCACGGCGGTGTAGCCCCTGATGTAGCCGCGCTCCTCCAGCAGCTTGACGCGGCGCAGCACCGTTGGGGGCGTCAGCCCGACCCGCTGCGCAAGGTCGGCGTTGGAGATGCGGCCATCTTCCTGCAGAATGGCCACAATCTGGAGGTCGATTGAGTCGAGTTCGTCTACTGCTGCCATGATACTTCCAAATTACTTCGCTATACTTCATTTATAAGTAAAATAAGTATAACATTGAAATAATCGAAGAACAATCCGTCAAAAGTTGTAATTTTAAGAAAGAATGATAGTGCCTTCTAAATATTTCACGGCATGACCCGCAATCGTGACTCGCTCGCCCCGATCTTCGCAGAACAGTTCGCCGACGCGCGCTGAAACTTGCAATGCATGCAGGTGTCGTTTGCCGAGCCGGGCCGACCAATACGGCACCAGCGTGCAGTGCGCCGCGCCCGTCACCGGATCTTCAGGAATGCCAACCTTCGGCGCAAAGAAGCGCGACACAAAATCAGAACGTTTGCCGGGCGCTGTGACAATCACGCCGCGCCGGTCGAGTTGAGCAAGCGCGTCCATGGTGGGCTGAAGCGCCAGCACATCATCCTCGCTCGCGAACACGGCCATGTAATCGTCGGCGGCGAAAACGGCTTCCGGCGCGCGGCCAAGGGCATCACGCAGCGCGGGCGGCACTTCGCATGGCTGCGCGGGCTTCGCCGGGAAGTCCATCACCAGCCGCTCACCGTCGCGGCGCACCACCAGATTGCCGCTGCGGGTCGAGAAGGTGACGGTCTGGCGTTCCGGCGCGAGCTCGTTGAACACCACCCATGCCGACGCCAGCGTGGCATGCCCGCACAAGTCCATCTCAGTTATCGGCGTGAACCAGCGTAGGTCGTATTCCGCGCCGTTTGGGATGAAAAAGGCAGTTTCGGCCAGGTTGTTTTCGGCGGCAATCGCCTGCATCACCGCGTCGTCGAGCCAGCCGTCGAGCGGGCACACCGCCGCCGGATTGCCACCGAACAGCCGGTCGGTAAAGGCGTCGATCTGAAACATGCGCAGGTTCATGGTTCCTCCAAATTCACGAAGAACAAAGAACAATGAACAAAAACCTGAAATATTTGCTCTTTGTTCTTTGTTCTTTGTTTTCATACCAAGGGTACATAATCCTTCACCAGCGACGGCGCAAACACACGCCGGTGCAGGTGGGTGCTGAGCAGGCGACCCAGCACCTCGACGGTTTCTTCAATCAATTCGGGCGACTGGACGCTGAACGACAGCCGCATGGCTGGATAGGGCGCTGGCCCGGCGAAGAACACATCGCCCAGCGCAAACGCGACGTTCTGCTCAATCGCCGCCAGATACAGGTCGGTGGTCGAAATCCCGGCTGGCAGCGTGACCCACGTGCTGAAGCCGCCGCGTGGCACGGTCCAGCTCAGGTTCGATGGAAAGCAGCGCGCCATGGCGTCGAGCATGGCATCGCGCCGTGCGCGGTACTGCGGCAGCACGCGCCGCATGTGCGTTGCCAGCCGCCCATGCTGGATGAACAGCGCCAGCGCCCGCTGCAACAAGGGCGGCGAACACAGGTCATCGGCCTGCTTACTCGCCACCAGTTGGTGAATGTATTCTGGCGCTGCCGCAACATAGCCGATCCGAATGCCCGGCAGCAGCGATTTCGAAAAACTGCCGACCGTCAGCACCAGGCCATGATGATCGTCAGCCTGGAGCGCGGGTGGCGGCGCGCCCTCGTAGCACAGCGTGGCGTAAATGTCATCTTCCACAATCGGAACGTGGTAACGTTCGGACAATGCCAGCAACGCAGCGCGCCGCTCGGCGCTCAGGCACGCGCCGGTTGGGTTGTGGAAGACAGGGATGGTATAAATGAAGCGCGGCTGCTGCGCCATTAGAATTGGCTCAAGCGCATCCACAACCATGCCATGCTCATCGACCGGCACGCCGACCACGCGCAGGCCATTGGCGCCAAATACATTCAGCGCGCCAAGATAGGTTGGCTGCTCGACAACGATCATGTCGCCGGGCCGTGCCAGCGTCCGCGAAATGAGCGACAAGCCCTGAGTCACGCCTGAGGTAATGATCAGTTCGGCGGAGCTTACGCGCATGCCGCGCTCGCGCAGCAACTCGGCCAGCACCGTGCGTGGCAGCGGCTCGCCTTGCGACGTTGTGTAGGACAGCGCTGCCGCGCCGCTCTGCAATGCTTCGTCGAGCGCGCGCTGAAACTCGCGCACCGAGTAGAATTCCGGCGCGGCGTCGGCCATGGCCAGCGAGCGCATGCCGGGTAGCTGTGCCATGCGCACCATGTCATTGATAATGCCGTGCGCGGAAAGCTCTTGCCCAAGCATGGCTGCGGTTGCCTGCGGCTCGGGCCGATCTGCGACGAACGTGCCGCGCCCGACGGTCGCCTCGACCCAGCCGCCGGCCTGAAGTTCGCTGTAGGCGCTGTGTACAGTCAGGCGCGTGACGCCAAGCTGCTGCGCAAGCTCGCGCACGGTGGGCAACTTCGCCCCGGCAGGCAGCGCGCCAGACTGAATCCGGCGCTGAATTTGCTGCACAATTTGTTGGTACAGCGGCTGCGTGTTGGTGCGGTCAAGGGTAATAAGCATAGTGATAGAACGAATTCCAAATCTCGTGCGCGTTTAATCTCATGGTAGCGCACAATGGCTCTGCTGTTGAGAGACAATGAGACAATCTGTCCTAGGACAATAATTTTTACAGCATTGTCACTTTCAAACAAAGGTTACCATGCTATAATCCAAAATAGAGGTAAAAAACCGCTGCAAAGCCGCAATACAACACGACACAAGAGGTTCATGCTATGACAAACCACCAATCAGGCAATTTTGCGCCGTTCGAGGAGCGTATGCGACGCGAAGGCTTGCCCGAAATTGTAATTGATAATTTTCGTTACTATTACAATAATGTTGTAGCGGGTAACGAGGGTCTTATTCATGAAGATGCAATAGAGCCAGTCACCAGCGTGCCGGGCATGGATGAGATGGGCGCGTTTGCGGCGGCGGGCCGGGCTGCCATCAGGCATGCGGCAGTGCTGAAGCTGAACGGCGGGCTTGGCACCAGCATGGGGCTTGACAAAGCTAAATCGTTGCTGGTCGCGCGCGACGGGCTGACCTTTCTCGACATTATCGCCCGGCAAACCGTCGCGCTGAGCGAACGCTACGATCAGCCCGTTCCGCTGATTCTCATGAACAGCTTCAACACCGATGCGGATTCGCGCGCGGTGCTGGCGCAGTATCCCGCGCTTCAGCATGATCTGCCGCTGACCATGATGCAGCACAAAGTGCCTAAAGTGCTGCAAGATACACTCGCGCCTGCGGAATGGCCCGCGCAGCCCAGCCTCGAATGGTGCCCGCCCGGCCACGGCGAAGTCTACATTGCGCTGGCGACCTCCGGCATGCTCCAGGCGCTGCTCAAGCGTGGCATCGAATATCTCTTTATCTCCAATGCTGATAATCTGGGCGCGACGCTGGATACCGGCATTCTTGGCTACGTTGCGCAACAGCAGGTGCCGTTCCTCATGGAAGTGACCGACCGCACCGAGGCCGACAAGAAGGGCGGGCATCTTGCGCGCCGCAAAGACGGGCAGCTGGTTCTGCGCGAGGTAGCGCAGTGTCCTGAGGAAGATCTGGCAGCGTTTCAGGACATAACCCGGCACAAATACTTCAACACCAACAACATCTGGGTCAACCTCAGGCAGCTCAAGCAATTGTTGGAAGAACATAACAACGTGCTGAAACTACCCATGATCCGCAATGCCAAAACCGTCGACCCGCGCGACAGCGGCTCGCCCGCTGTGTTCCAGCTCGAAACCGCCATGGGCGCGGCGATCGCGGTGTTCCCCGGCGCGCAGGCGGTGCGCGTCACCCGCGAGCGCTTCATGCCGGTGAAGCTGTGCTCCGATTTGCTGGCGCTGCGTTCGGATGTGTACGTGCTGGACGAGGATTTCTGCATCCACACCAACCCGGAGCGGCAGCGCGGGCCAATCACCATCGGCCTGGACAACAAATACTACAAACTGATCGCTGATTTCGAGCAGCGCTTCCCGTACACGCCTTCGCTGATCGACTGTGCAGCGGTTTCCGTGCAGGGTGATGTTGTCTTTGATCAGGACATTATTTTGCAGGGCCATGTCAGGATTGTGAATCGCTCCGGCACGCAGCGCCATGTGCCTGCAAGCGCCACCATGCGCGACGACACATACGACGTTTCAGCGTAAATACCGCATATCATTTACAAAAGCAGCTTGCTAAACGCCATGCGCGCACAGATCGCGCATGGCGTTTGTGCATTTCACATCAACCAGATCTGGAGAAATACTCAATACATTCTAAACCATTTTTGAACCAAAGCCATGATGACCGTGTATCATGTCATGAAACGTATGCGTAGAACTGAAAAGATAATCGTAACGAATTGCGTTCGCACGTGTTTGACAACGCCTGGAGGGCATGTTACCATTGATGCACTTCATGTTATGTTGCCTAAAACCTGTTCCAACGAATGCCGCGTCTGTCTACGCAAAGAACGGTGACCGGTAATGCGTGAGTTCGACGACTTAGACATTTTGTTGCGAAATACCCTGACGGCGGAGGCCGACGTTGCGCACCCATCATCCGTGCGCGTGCTACGCTCACTTCGCGCAGGTATTAAGCAGCGGCATGGCAAACGTCTTCGTACACGCCTTTGCGATTTGTACCATGTGACGCTTGACGCAATGCTGCTGCGTGGCACGAATGAACCAATCTATCGCGTTCCTCTGGAAGGGCGGTTGCTCTCGTTGTTATGCTTTATCAGGTGATAGCCTGCGCGGTAGCCATTATGGCATACCTGCTGTAATGCCACATAAATAACGCCGTTTAGAGGGAGAATGGCGAAAATCTGGGAGAAGGAGGTGGTATCGAGCAACATGTATATGTAGAGGTGTTCCATGAACACCTATCTCATGAACACCTATCTATGGTGATAGGCCGGTTTTGAACAAGGAGTTTACTTCCAGATGTTAAAACGAGTACAACTGCGCAGCAGCTTCGCGCTCATGTTGCTGCTTGCATTGGTTCTTCCGATTCTTTCAGCGTGTGGTGGCACCGGCGGCGAAGCGCCAGCGGCAGCAACCTCCGCACCGGCGGCTGGCGAAGCAGCCACAGCGGCACCGGCGGCTGGCGAAGCGGCCACAGCGGCACCGGCCGCGAACAGCGGCACATCGTCCGGATCGAGCAGCGCGGTGCCAGGCACCCTGCGCATGGCAATCGGCTCTGAGCCAGACAACATGGATCCCCAGAAGGCCTCCTTCGTGGGTGAGATTCAGTTCATCATGATGAACTGGCAGGCGCTGATGACGTTTGACAAGGACATGAAGCCCATTCCGGGCGCGGCGGAGAGCGTCGAGCCTTCTGCTGACGGCAAGACCTACACCTTCAAACTGCGCGCGAACTCCAAGTATTCGGATGGCAGCCCGCTGACGGCGAAGAATTTCGAGTATGCCTGGAAGCGCGTCGCTGACCCGCGTACTGGTGGTGAATATCAGTTCATCGGTTGTGACATCATTCAGGGCTATAACGAGTTTGCCGCCAACGTGTGTCAGGGTAAGTCCATGACCGAAACCATGGCGCTGAACCTTGACCAGTTGCGCGACCAGATGGGTGTCAAAGCCATTGATGACAACACGCTGGAAGTCAAGCTGGTGAACCCGGCTCCGTACTTCCTGAGCATTGCGGCTTTGTGGGTGGGCGTGCCGACGCGCGAGCAGGATGCGCAGGATGAGACCAACCTGGCAACCGCAGTACCCGCGAACTACATCGGCAACGGCCCGTTCAAGCTGACCGACCACCAGCCGGATGTGAGCGCGACCTTTGAGAAGAACGAAAATTATCAGGGTCCGCTTGGTCCGGTCAAGCTGGACAAGATTACAATCCGCGTGATTAAGGAAAGCCAGATCGCCTTCCAGGCGTATCAGAATGGTGAGTTGGATATCAACGGCGTAGCTCCTGAGGATCTCAGCACCGTGCAGGGCGACGCAACGTTGAGCAAGCAAGTTATTGACATGCCCAATAACTGTACGTTCTACCTTGGCTTCAATAATGCCAAGCCACCGTTCGATAACATCAAGGTACGCCAGGCATTTGCCCAGGCGGTTGACCGCGAGGCATGGGTGCGCGATGTGCAGCAGGGCCTTGGCGCGCCGACTCAGTCGTTTATTCCTGAAGGCATGCCGGGCTACATGAAGTCGGACCAGTGGGCGTTTGATCCGGCCAAGGCCAAGCAGACGCTGGCCGATGCTGGCTTTGCCAACGGCCAGGGTTTGCCGCCAATCAAGCTGACCTTTAGTTCAAGCGCCCGCAACAAGGTTCGCTTTGAGTTCCTGGCGAATCAGTTCAAGCAGAACCTGGGCATTGACGCGCAGCTCGATCCGGTTGATCCGACCGCCTACACGGCGCTGACCAAGGATCCCGAGACCGTGCCGCAGATGTTCTATCTCGGCTGGTGCGCGGACTTTCCTGATCCGCAGAACTGGTTGACGGCCGTGTTCAAGACCGGCGGCAGTTCGGCGGCACGCATTGGCTTCTCCAATGCCGATTACGACAAGTTGGTGTCGGAGGCTGACATGGAGCAGGATCCGCAGAAGCGCGCGGAGTTGTACGATCAGGCTCAGAAGCTGCTGATTGACCAGGCTCCGGTCGCGTTCATCGCCAGCCAAAACAGCAATTCGAACAAGGTATTGGTCAAGCCCTACGTGAAGGGCATAAGCTCTGATACGGTAACGGCGCTTGACTACATTCCTGGCTTCTTCAACCTTGCAAATATCGAGGTTGCACCGTAAGACAGTGGTGGTCAGGGCGGGGGAGACACAACCCTCGCCCTGTCTTCATTGCTGCATAGAATTGGTATGTTATAGCTGGTGTGAACATACCACATCAGCATTCATCATGTTACGATTTTGTTTGTCTAAAGCACCGTATTCAGGCAAAAGCCATGCTGGTGATATAGAGGCATCGCGATGACAGGCTATATTATTCGACGTGTTCTGTGGTTTGTTCCTGTTTTGTTTTGTGTTGGTCTCATCACGTTTACCATTGCGCATTTGACACCGGGTGGTCCATTTGATACAAACCCTGACAAACCGCTTCCGCGCGCGACACAGCAGGCATTAGAGCAGAAATTTGGATTGCATTTACCGCTCTGGCGGCAGTTCGTGCGCTATCTTTTTTTTGATATTGAAAAAGACCCGAAAACAGGCCAAAATCAGATTCACTGGGGAGCCATTGGTGGGAATCTTGGGCCGACGTATGCTTCGCGTGGGGCGCAGTCCGTGCAGGATTATCTTTTCAAAGGTACTGGTGATACGCCAAGTCGTTTTGGCTATTCGGCACGCCTTGGATTGCAAGCGCTCGTTTTTGCGCTCATATTAGGTATCCCGCTTGGTGTTATCGCAGCATTGAAGCAAAATACATGGGTTGATTACATTGCGCTCTTTATTTCAACCACCTTTATTTCAGTTCCAACACTTATTTCTGGCTTCTTCCTGCTTGTCGTCTTTGCCGTTTGGCTCGGCTGGTTCAAAGTGCTTCCCAACTGGAATGATCCGATCAAGCCGTGGATTTTGCCAACGGTTACGCTCGGCATGAGCACGCTCGCGCTGATCACGCGCCTGACCCGCAGCAGTGTGCTGGAGGTCAAGCGACAGGATTATGTGCGTACGGCGCGCGCAAAGGGTCTGGCCGATATGGCGGTGAATATTCGGCACGTGCTGCGCAATGCGATCCTGCCAGTCGTCACGATCATGGGGCCACTCCTTGCAGGACTTATTACTGGCGCCTTCTTTACCGAGTTGATTTTCCAGGTGCCGGGTATGGGTAACGTGTTCGTTACCTCAATCGGGCGGCGCGATTATTCCATGATTATGGGACTTGCGCTGTTCTATTCATTTATCTTAACGCTTGGAAATCTGCTTGTTGATCTTGCTTACGGTGTTGTCGATCCACGCATCAGCGTGAAGTGATCGTAACTCTTTACTACGGAGTCAGTCATGACTACCACCACATCGCAAACGGTTCGCGGTTCGCAATTTACCGAAATCAATCGCCCGTCGCGTAGCCTCTGGGGCGACGCATGGGCCAGGCTGAAGCGTAATCGGGCCGCATTGGCATCACTCTTTGTGATAGCGTTCTTCGCGCTTGTCGCTATTTTTGCACCGCTGCTGGCCCCCCGCAGCCCGGTAGAACAGAGCCAGAATAACGGTCAACGCCAGCCATTCTGGGTCCATACCGATAATCCGCGAACCACTGGCTCAACAGACTATCTGTTTGGTACCGATTCGATCGGGCGCGATGTTCTGTCGCAACTGATTTACGGATCACGGGTCTCCATGGTTGTTGGTGTTGTGCCGATCTTCTTCACCGCCACCATCGGTATTGTCGTTGGGTTGGTCGCTGGCTTTGCAGGTGGCAGGCTTGATAATCTGCTGATGCGCTTTACGGATATTGTGTATGCGTTTCCCGATTTGCTGTTTATTATTACGCTGGCAACCGCCTTTCGCGACTCGTTCCTGGGGAATGCATGGAACGGCCTGCTGCTCATTTTTCTCGCCTTAACAATTATCAGCTGGACGAGCATGGCACGTCTGGTGCGCGGCCAGGTGCTTTCGCTTAAGCAGAAGGAGTTTATTGAGTCGGCCCGTGCGGTTGGCGTCTCAACGCCGCGCATTCTGTTTCGCCACATCTTGCCGAATGCGCTTGGGCCGGTTATTGTCGCGGCAACGTTTGCCATTCCATCAGCTATCGTTGGTGAAGCTATCCTGACGTTTCTGGGGGTAGGATTGAAGCCAACGCTTGATCCGAACAGCGCATTTCCAACAAGTTGGGGTGCGGTCCTGCTCGATGGGTATTACAATATTAATGCGTCTCCATGGACACTGGTGTTTGCTGTGGTGTGCATTGGCGCACTGACCATTTCGTTTACGTTCCTTGGGGATGGCCTGCGGGATGCACTCGATCCGCGCGACCAGTGATAGTATGCCTGATGCTTGATGGCTGATGCGCGAGTCAGAGCAAGTATCACGCAACAGGTATCACGCATAAAAGCGTTCAGCATTATATGTAAGGAAGACGTGTATGGCTCCATTGCTCGAAGTACGCAATCTTGAGGTCCAGTTTAAAACACAAGACGGCCGGGTCAAAGCAGTAAACAATGTGTCGTGTCATCTCGAACGTGGTGAGACGCTTGGAATCGTCGGTGAGAGTGGCAGCGGCAAGAGCGTGACTTCGCTGGCGCTGATGCGCCTTATTCCGAACCCGCCGGGGAAAATCGCCAATGGGCAAATCATGTTCGACGGCGAGAATCTGCTGGAGAACACCGAAGAAGAAATGCGCCACATCCGTGGTAACCGAATCGCGATGATTTTCCAGGATCCCATGACATCGTTGAATCCGGTGCTGACAATCGGGCGGCAGATCACTGAGTCGCTTGAACTTCACATGAAACTCAGTGGCCGCGAAGCACGCAACCGCGCGGTCGAGTTGCTCAAGATGGTCGGTATTCCCGCGGCGGAACGTCGCCTTGACGACTACCCGCACCAGTTCTCGGGCGGTATGCGCCAGCGCGTGATGATCGCCATGGGCTTGTCCTGCAACCCGGAATTGTTGATTGCCGACGAGCCAACTACCGCGCTCGACGTGACAATCCAGGCGCAGATTCTTGAGCTTATCAATCGCCTGAAGAGCGAAACTGGCACGGCGGTCATTATCATCACGCACGACCTTGGCGTGGTGGCTGGCATGGCCGACCGGGTAGCGGTGATGTACGCCGGGCGCATTGTGGAAGAAGGCCCGACGGAACAAATCTTTATCAACCCGCGCATGCCGTATACCATCGGTCTGTTGCGCTCGATTCCACGCCTTGACGAAGGGCGCGCGCAGCGCCTGACACCGATTCGCGGTCTGCCACCTGACTTGATCAATCTTCCTGAAATGTGCCCGTTCAGCCCGCGCTGTGATTACTTCCAGGCCGGTGCATGCGACCAACAGGTGCCGCCGCTGCGTTCGGTTGCACCAAACCAGCGTGCTGCATGCTTGTTCGATATTACTTTGGAAACGCCTATTCCAGAAGGTACGCGGCGAAACGAAGTGGCCGAAGTAGCATAGTTGGCTGAACGTTTGATAACAATGAGGAAGATATGATACAGAACGGCAGCGGTTCAACTGAGTTGATCCAGGTGCATGATCTTAAAATGCACTTTCCTGTAACAAAGGGTATTTTTCAGCGGCAAGTCGGCGCTGTTAAAGCGGTCGACGGTGTTTCATTCGGCATTAAGAAGGGCGAAACGCTTGGGCTGGTCGGCGAGAGCGGCTGCGGCAAATCGACGCTCGGGCGCGCGGTGCTCCAACTGTATCACCCTACCAACGGCGAGGTGATGTTCCAGGGCACTGATCTGGTGAAGCTGAACAGCAACGAGATGCGGCGCATGCGCCGCAAAGTCCAGATGATCTTTCAGGATCCGTATGCCTCGCTCAACCCGCGCATGACCGTTGGCGATATTATTGGCGAGCCTATTCGCGTGCATCACCTGCGTTCGGGCAGGAATGCGGTGCGCGAGCGCGTGCAGGAATTGCTGGAATTGGTTGGCCTGAATCCCTACTTTATCAACCGCTACCCGCATGAGTTCTCCGGTGGCCAGCGGCAGCGTATCGGCATCGCCCGCGCGCTGGCGGTGGAACCGGAATTCGTGGTGTGTGACGAGCCGGTGTCGGCGCTCGACGTATCGATTCAGGCGCAGGTGATCAACCTGCTCGAAGACTTGCAGAAGCGCCTTGGCCTGACGTACCTGTTCATCGCCCATGGCCTGGCGGTGGTGCAGCACATCAGCGACCGCGTGGCGGTGATGTATCTGGGCAAAGTGGTAGAACTGGCTGAAGGCAAGAAGTTATACCAGTCGCCGCTGCATCCGTACACACAGGCGCTCCTGTCGGCAGTGCCAATACCTGATCCGCGCATTGAGGCGAGGCGCAAGCGCATCATTCTGGAAGGCGATGTGCCGAGCCCGATAAACCCGCCGAGCGGCTGCCGCTTCCACACGCGCTGCCCGATTGCAATCGATAAATGTAAGGTCGAGGAGCCGCCGTTCGTGGATTACGGCGACGGGCATTTTGCGGCATGCTGGCGCGCGCGCGAGTCGCAGTCGCTGTTGCCAACACCGGCCTCTTCTGCGGTGGCATAGCGATACGTCAGAAGGTAGCGAAACGCCGGAGCAGTTCCATGCTTCGGCGTTTTATGTATTGCTGCGCTCTGCCTTGTGCTATCATACTATGAGTGATTATTGAACATGGCTGCCAGTGTGCAGCACATACCTGATGCCGAGGGTTTCATGCCTGAGCGAATTGTCTACCTTGATCATGCTGCGACGACGCCGACCGATCCGCGCGTTGTCGAGGCGATGCTGCCTTTTTTTACCGAGCGTTTTGGCAACCCGTCAAGCATTCATCGCTACGGGCGGGCCGCGCTGGAAGCGTTGGATGATGCGCGCGAAGCAGTGGCTGCCGTTCTGGGTGCGAATCGCAAAGAAATTGTGTTTACTGGTGGCGGCTCCGAAGCTGACAACCTTGCGATCAAGGGAGTTGCCTTTGCGCAACGCAAAGCTGGCAAGGGCGCGCATGTTATTACCAGTGCCATCGAGCATCATGCCGTCTTGCATGCGATTGAATACCTGCAAGCGTGGGGCTTTGAGGCAACTGTGCTGACGGTCGATCAGCATGGCGTGGTGAACCCCGCCGATCTGCAAGCGGCGTTGCGGCCCGATACCGTGCTCGTGACGTTGATGTACGCCAACAACGAAATTGGCACGGTGCAGCCGGTGGCAGAACTTGGCGCGATCTGCCGCGCTCATGGCGTGCCGCTGCACACCGACGCGGTGCAGGCTGCAGGCTCGCTCCCGCTCCATGTGCATGACCTCAACGTCGATCTGTTGACGATTGCCGCGCACAAATTCTACGGACCGAAGGGCGTCGGCGCACTATATGTACGGCATGGCACGCCATTACTGCCGCAGGTGAACGGCGGCGGGCAGGAGCGACAGCGGCGCGCGGGGACTGAAAACATTCCCGGCATTGTTGGCCTTGCTACCGCGCTGCAACTGGCCGAGGAGCGCCGCGAAAGCTATGTCGCGCATTGTGCCGCGCTGCGCGATCGTTTAATCGAAGGTGTGCTGGCGCGAGTGCCATATACATCGCTCAGCGGCCATCCAACGCAACGGCTTGCGAATAATGCCAACATTGCGTTCGATTTCGTGGAAGGTGAAAGCGTATTGCTGCTCCTCGATCAGCGAGGTATCGCCGCGTCGAGTGGCTCGGCCTGCACCAGCGGTTCGCTCGAAGCGTCGCATGTGCTGGAAGCGATTGGCTTGCCCTACGAGCGGGCCATCGGCAGCGTGCGCTTCTCAGTAGGCAAAGACACAACTGTTGAAGACATTGATTACGTGCTGGATGTGCTGCCGCCGCTGATCGAACGGTTGCGCTCGGTTTCACCGGCTTACGGCGAGGCGACCATGCAGACGGCATGATATGTCGTTTGGCTGTACATGCATGGCAAAAAGAGCAGGTTGATATCAGATCAATCTGCTCTTTTGTGATTACGAAGCTTCGACAGCGGCAATGGCCGCCTGCCCGGCTGTCGCTTCCCGCACAGCATAGGTGAAACCCACTGATTCGGCTACAGGAAGCAGCACATGGAGCGTCACATCGGCGGCAAACGTTTCATCGGCAATGCTGCCGGCATGCGCCTCGACGATTCGGCGCACCGTTTCATACGCGGCATACGGCACACTCACAAGCAGCGTGCAACGCTCAATCTTCTGCGCGCGCGGCACAATGGCCAGCACAGCCCTGGCGGCATCGCTGTAAGCGCGCACCAGGCCGCCGGTGCCAAGCAGCGTACCGCCGAAGTAACGCGTTACGACCAGCGCCACATCGCCCAGCCCGCTGCCCTGCAACACCGCCAGCACTGGACGCCCGGCTGTGCCAGACGGCTCGCCGTCGTCGCTCATGCCGAGCGTGGTCGTCGCGCCATGGCCGATGATATAGGCGTACACATGGTGCGAAGCATCTGGCATCTCGGCGCGAACGTCGGCAATGAACGCGCGCGCTGCTTCAACGCTATCGGCAGGCGCGACGCTGGCGATAAAGCGCGAGTTGGACACGCGCATATCGGTGCGCGCGCGTTCGGAAGGAATGAACATACCGCTATGTTGATTGTGTGCTGCCAGCAATCAGCGGCGGGGTCGTCGGGCCGGGGCTGCCGCCAGCTGGCTCGTTGGTTATCGCAAATGTATCAGCGTTTGGTGTCGACACCCCCGGCGCGAGCGACAGAAGCGCGTTGCCTTGCGGGTCAACACCAAACGTGCCGCCGCTGATCGGCGCTTCCTGACCTTTGATAAACCAGAGTTGATACACGCGATCATTTGGAAGCGGCGGCAGATGTGCGGCAACGACCAGCGCGCCGTTTGCGGTACGAACAACGCTGCCATGACCGCTATTGCCCTGAAGTTCAACCACCGCCACCGATTGCGCTACTGTCTGCGCAAGTTGCTGCTGCTGCTGGCGCAAAGACGCGATTTCAGCGCGCGCGGACGTGAGTTGCTGCCATGCGACGCCCGCCGCGACCAGCGCAACCACTGCCACGGCTGCCAGTGCAACCACCCAGCGCCGCAGCCTCCGGCCTGCATCGGCGGCTATAGATGGCGCAACGCGATTGCTTCGCCCCAGCGCATGATCAAGCGTGCGTTGGCGCAAATCGGGCGGCGGCTCCGCTTCCGGCAGCGCGTACGGTAATACGTCGGCGGCGGCGCGCAACTCAGCAAGCGTGCTGCGTAGTTCCGGCTGCGCTTGCAGCAACTGAATAACCTGTATGGTTTCCTCAGGCTCCAGCGCGTCGAGCGCGTAGGCCGTCAGCAGCTCCATGATATTGTCAGATGGCGTTGTCATATTCATCAAATGATTGGAGCAAGTCGCGTAATTTGCTCAATCCGAGACGTAGTCGCGTTTTCACTGTCCCAAGGGGTTCGCCCAGCCTGGTGGCGATCTCAACGCGGGTCAACCCGCCATAATACGCTAATTCAATTGGTTGGCGCTGATTCTCCGGCAGCGTCCGAAGCGCCTCGCGCACGGCTTCACGCACCACAAGCTGCAAAACCTCACGTTCAGGCTGCGCATCTTTAGCATGGGCCGTAAAGACGTTGTCAAGCGTTTGCTCGCGCACGCGCGCCCGTTCGCGCTTGCTGCGGGTCACGTCGATAGCGCGGTGGCGCGTGATTCCGAGCAGCCATGATGAGAACGCGCCCGCCCCGGCCTGGAACCCTGCTGCCGTTTGCCACACACTCTGAAACACATCCTGAACAACCTCTTCGGCTGTCTGGCGGTCGCCGGTGA
>DASTWM010000349.1:0-24926 GCA_035765855.1 Roseiflexaceae bacterium | reverse complement strand
AGCCATGCTTTCCAATCCTGAAATACGCGGTTGTATGCCGCAGAGTGAGGCCAATCAGTCGGGCTGTAGCTGCCGACGCCCCCCCACGTAATCGTCGCCGCGCTGACCTGTATTTTCGGATTGATCGCTTTAATCCGAATGTACAGGCGGCGCACGAGCTCGGTGATGCGGTCGCGCCGCCATTGGCTCCACTGCGGATCAGTTGGCGTGGGGCGCGTGTTCTGCGGGCGCGCGTAAGCCGCGTTGAAGCGCGCCAGGCTGATCGCATTGTAGCCATACTCCTGGTCGGCGTAGCGCACATAATCGTAATGGATGCCGTCGAGCGCGGGATAGTTGTGGAGCAGATTCTGCACCACCGACTCCATGTAAATGACGGCTTGCGGATGGCCGAAATCAAGGTCGCCGACCTGCGTGTCATTGTATGTTACGGTGGTCCAGCGTGCCGGGTCTGGCGCGGATGGCCCGTGCTGCGTGCAAAGGTGCTGCGGATTGCCGCGCAGCGGGTCGCTGTTGCGGCAGGCCACCGAAATAACCAGCCAGGCATGCACGCGCAACTCGGCGGCATGGGCCTTCTGGAGCAACATGGCGAGCGGATCGAACCATGCGGCGGGCGCAAGGCCGGGGACAACCGCGCGTGGCTCTGGTCCGGCGTTATACATCGCATCGCCGTGCCGCCGCACCTGAACGAACAGCGTGTTCATGTTAGCTGCAACAGCGTTGGCAACCAGTTCGTCAACCTCGGCGGGATTGTGGAAGCCGGGATTCGACTGATCAACCCACAGCGCGCGCATCTGCTGAAGCGGGGCTTGCTTGGGTGCGGCGGCAGCGTCAGCGGGTAGGCACAGCAGAGCGATAGCAATTATTGCGGCGACTGACCGGCGCGGGCGCGTCAGGCGAGTGTACATCGACATGGAACTCCTCTTCTCGTACACAAACGTGATACACGTTGGTGGGTTCGGGCATGCTGAGCATCAAATAGTGAGAATGAGGGCCATTATAAAATGTTTCCATGGCGCGTCAACGGCATGAGCCTGGATATGACACAATTGTGATAAACGATAGTACGCTGCCGATATATGTCGTTCTGTCTGTAGTTGTTGCATGCAAAAGCCCCTTACCAACGATCTTGAGTTGGTAAGGGGCTTTGCTTCTTCGCGCGCTGCAAGCTACCGAATCGCCCAACTGCTCTGCTGTGAGGAGGTGCTGGTCGTACTGGCAAATGGCACGGCCTGCACGACCACGCGCTTCGTGAATTTATCTGGCCCGCTGCCCGGCCAGCACGTCACCAGTGTCACCATCTCATGATCGGTCGGCGCGATAAGTTGGGCATTTGCGGCATGCTGCTCCGGCGAAACACCTTCTTCCTGGACAAGCAGGCGATCTTTCACCACGTACAAATACTGCTCGCCATTGCTGTACAGGGTGATCTGGTCGCCGGGCTTGACGTAATACAATAACTTGAAGACCAGTCCAAAGCCGCCAACATGGCCGGCCATGACAATGTTGCCGCCTTCGCCGGGGTTGGCCGAACCCTCGTGCTGGCCGACCGCGTACTTCGCGACCTGCCAGACCGGCACCTGCTGGTCGCCTACGCTTTCCATGTCCCAGCCCACTTCAACAACCTTGGAGTCGACTTTGATGCTTGGAATGACGATGCGCGCGACGGTGCCGTGGTATTCCGGGGCGGCTTGCGTCGAAGAATCCGCGGCGGCGGCGCTTGATGTATTGAGTACTGGGGCAACAAACGGCGCTGGCTCAGCCTCTTCATCCGATGTTTCCGTTACAACAACCATGGGTACATCGCTGTCGCCACGCGCCGCGTAACGACCGTACATATCAATGGAGTACAACCCGCCAGCATACAGCAGCGTCAACACACCGAACAGCATCAGGCAATTGCCGAGCGTCCAGAATATTTTGGCGCGGCGCGTCATTGGTGCTGATGATAAAGATTTGCGTTCGTGGGATCCAGCAAAAGCCAGCCTGGGTATTCGCAGCACGGTGTTTTCTCCATACACATGCGGCACCTGTTCGCTGCATGAATGCAGCAAGAATCACACCGCAGCGTGATGTTGCGATAAGTATACCATGCCCGTTTGGAAGAGAGCATGGCAATTTGGCTCATTTGTGTAGCAGTCGCGCAACACGATCCATGTTAGATCTACGATGATTGTACTGGCCATGTACTTCTCTCTTATGAGGAATGGGATTTTCATTGACTCTTCATTGCGGAGTGCATCAGGCTATGGTAAGATGCGTCAGATACGCCTTGAACCGCTTCTATACGTTACTGAACATTGAGGAAACGGCGTGGACCCGCAGCAGCCGCCCGAGGAACAACCTGATCGCGATGTCGTCATTCGCTTCAAGCGGGAGACGCTGATTCTCGCAGCTTCGTTGCTGTTTTTGGGCCTGGCTGTGCTGCTTGCTGTGCTCTTTCCGGGCGGTAGCTCCGGCACGTCGGCACCGACAAGCACGAGCCTCGCGCACGCCACCAGTCCAGCCGTTGCTCAGCTTGACCATACAACGACCAGCGTTGCGCAGCCATCCGCGCAGGGATCGGGCGCGTACCCCGGCCCGCAGGGCGGAAACGGCGCGCAATCCAATCCCACATCGCAGCGCGGCAGTGGCACCGAAGGCTCAGGCGCGTACCCCGGCCCGCAAAGTGATAACACGGAGCCAAGCGCTGCGCCCACCACTGCGGCGAGTGAAGCTGCGATAACTGCGGCACCGTTTTCGCCGGAGCGCCCGACGAGTACGCCGCCAGGCCAGAGCGGGTACCCTGCGCCTGGCGATGAACTGCCGGTGCCGGATGTGCCGGAGGCGACCGATGGGCCGGGCGCGGGCAATCCTTCGACGTCCCGCACCATCGCGCCAACGCAGCCGCGATCACCGTCTACGCCGCAGCCGACGTCTGCGCGGCAGCCAACACCAGCGCGCCAATCGACGCCGATGCAGGCCCAGCCGACGCCGGAGCCGCCGCCCACGCCGAAGCCGCCGACGCCAACGACCCGGCCTTTTCAAAGCACGGATGGTGGCGCAACGGCCACGCCTGTCGGTCCTTCTGCAACACCTGCGCCGCCCGCGCCAGCCGTGAACGTGCTGCGCGGTGAAGTGCGCTGGACGGCGGCGCAAAGCCCGCTCATTCTTGGCGTCGATCAGCAGATTGCGCCCGGCGCGGCGCTGATTATCGAGCCGGGCGTGGAAGTGCGGCTCCTGCCGGGCGTCGCCATTTACGCCGACGGCTCGATCTTTGCGCTTGGGCAGCCCGGCAATCCCGTACGCTTCGTAAGCCACACCGGCCAGCGCTGGGACGGCATCTATGGGCGGCCTGGCAGCACCATTTCCCTGGAACACACCGACATTCGCGGCGGCGGCACGGGCGGCACGGTGCTTGGCAGCAACGGTGGTGCGCTTACTGTGCGCGACAGCCATTTTACTGACAACGGCGGCCACATTCTGGTGCAGGATAGCCGCCTTGAGATGCGCAACACCGAGATTTCTGGCAACGACATGCCATATGGTGCCGCCGTTGATGCAACCTACATCAATGGCGGCAACGTGACGCTCACCGGCAATCGTATTGGCGGCAACCGCATGTCGGCAGGCGCGCCGCCGGTGCAGGTGAACAATCAGAATACCACTGCGGTCAATCTCACCATTCAGGGCAATTTGTTGATCGGACAGACCGGCCCGGATCTTGTGCTGTCTACCAACGGGCCATTACAGGGCGATCTTTCATGTAACACCTGGATCAACGGCACCAACGGGTTGAGCATTCGCAGCCAAACCATCCAGGTGCCGGGCTTCGCGCTGAATGTGTACAACAACGCAATCGAAGATCACACGCCGCCAATCATTCCTATTTACCTTGAATACGGCATCGGGCGCGGCGCGACCAGCGAAGTGGTGCTCGACATGCGCAACAACTGGTGGAAAAGCCCGCTTGGCCCCTATGACCCACAGCGACATGCCGATGGGCGCGGCGATGCGGTTGGCGACAATATCGCCTTCGAGCCATGGCTGACTTCGCGCCCGGCCTGCGCGCCAAAACCGTAAGGACATGTTTGCTGTTGCTGGCAGATTGCCTGTGATCTCGATCAATTTGCCAGCGCCAGGCTTCTATGGCTTTAGATTCCACAATAGACACACTCACAACTGATGCAATCGAGCGGCGCATTTTCCCCGGAGCGGTCGTTCTGGTCGCCCATGGCGGTGAGATGCTGCACTATGCAGCGTATGGCAGCACCATGTACGGCGATTCTGGTTCGGTAACGGTTCAGCGCGATACAATTTATGACATCGCCTCGCTGACCAAGATGTTCACCGCCACGGCTGTGTTGCGCCTGCTCGACCAGCACATGCTCGATCTGCATGCGTCGGTGGCCTCCTACTTGCCAGAATTGCAGGCCAGCGATGTAACTATTTTTCACCTGCTGACCCACACCTCTGGCCTCGACATGCGCTTGTCGGTGCTGCGCCACCAGAGCCGCGCCGAAATCCTCAGGGCGGTTTACGCCGCGCCGCTGCTTCATCCACCCGGCACCGTCGTGGCATACACAAACGTCAATTCGCTTTTGTTGGGCGAAATTGTTGCGCGGCTGCACGGCAAGCCGTTCGGCCATGCCCTTCACGATCTCGTGCTGGAGCCGCTTGGCCTTCACCAGACGCGCTTTTGCCCGCCTGCCGAATGGCTGCCGCGTATTGCCCCAACCGAGCGTGATGCTGATTGGCGTGGCGGCCTGGTGCATGGCAGCGTGCATGATGAAAGCACGCATGCGCTTGGTGGCGTGGCCGGGCATGCTGGTTTGTTCAGCACTGCGAAGGATTTGTATGCGTTTTGCCAGATGTGGCTCGATTTGGTGACGACGGATGACGGACGACTGGCAACTGCCGACTGGTTCCTGCATCCTGAAACGGCGCGGCTGGCGATGACGAACCAGACGCCTGATCTGCAATTCGCATGCGGGTTGGGCTGGATGATGGATCGCGTGAACTTCATGGGCAATGCGCCCGCCGGCACTTTTGGGCATACCGGCTTCACTGGCCCGGCCATGCTGGTTGTGCCATCCCGGCAACTCACCGTCGTCGTGCTGAGCAACCGCGTGTACCCGCAGCGCTGCCCGCCACCCTATCAGCATCACGCGGTCACGGCGGCGATTGTCAACGCAGCGCTTGAGATACTTGCATAAGTGTCTGGTTCATGTTCCGTCTGTGGTCGCATTGACATGCGCCAGCGTGCGTGGTATGCTTAACATGTACGTAGCTTGAAGTGAGGAAATTTGGCCGTGTCTTACCTGCGAACCGCAATTATTCAGCTGGCGGTGCGATAACGATATGTAGGAGACATGCGCCCTTTTCTGTGTTTACATAAAATATTTTGCTTTATCAAGCCGTGGGCGCAGGCGACTGCCTCACGGCTTTTCTTTTTATTGTTGGAGTATTGCTATGTCTATTCTTAACGTCAGCGGGTTGACAAAATATTATGGCCCGGAATTCATCTTCGGCGGCGTGAGCTTTCAGGTGGCGCGCGGTGAAAAGATAGCGCTGGTCGGCGTGAATGGCGCAGGCAAATCGACGCTGCTCAAAATCGTTGCTGGCGTGGAGGATGCCACCGACGGCAGCATGAGCATCGCGCGTGGCATGCGCGTTGCCTATCTCGCCCAGGAAGCGAAATTCACCGGCGACCGCACGCTCTGGCAAGAGATGGAGGCCTCGCTCGACTATTTGTTCGCGCTGCGCCAGGAGATGAGTGATTTGGAGCAGGTGCTGGCCGACACCGACGCGCCGGAGTGGGAAGCGCGTATGGAGCAGTACGGCGAACTTCAGCACCGCTTCGAGCATGACGGCGGCTACGAGATCGAGCATCGGATCGAGCGCACGCTGCATGGCCTGGGCTTCACGCCCGCGCAGTACCACCAGCTGGTCGCGCAGTTCAGCGGCGGCCAGAAAACCCGCGCGGCGCTCGCGTCGGCGTTGCTGTCTGGCCCGGACCTGCTGCTGCTCGACGAGCCAACCAATCACCTCGACCTTGCCGCGCTGGAATGGCTGGAGCACTTCCTGAACGATTGGGACGGCACGCTGATTGTCATTTCGCACGACCGCTACTTTCTCGACCGGGTGACGCGCCGCACGCTCGACATGGCGTTTGGGCGGCTGGAAGATTATCCCGGCGGCTACAACAAATATCTGGAACTCAAGGCCGAGCGTTTGGAATTGCTCATGAAGCAGTTTCAGGCGCAGCAGGACTATGTCGCCAAAACCGAGGAGTTCATTCGCCGCTTCAAGGCCGGGCAGCGCAGCAAAGAGGCGCGCGGGCGCGAAAAGCGCCTTGAGCGGCTCAAAGAGGGCTGGGAAGATGGCAGCGGGCGCGTCCACAAGCTCATGGATCGACCGGAAACGAAGCAGAAAAAAGTTTCGTTCAACATGGCGACACAGGTACGCAGCGGTGAACTTGTGCTGGGATTGCAGGGGCTGGTAGTCGGTTACGCTAAAATGACTAACAGCAACCGCACGCCATTGTCTGCACGGCAAAGCGATCATGTGCTTCTTAAGTGTCCTGACATCGAGATTGGGCGCGGGCAGCGCGTGGCATTGATGGGGCCGAACGGCAGCGGCAAGACTACGCTGCTGCGCACGATTGTGGGCGAACTGCCGCCGCTGGGCGGGCGCATTCGGCTGGGCCACAACGTCAAAATCACCTACTACGCTCAGGCGCATGAAGGGCTGCGCATGGCCGCGACTGTACTGGACGAGATTCGGCGGATCGCGCCGCGCATGGATGAAACTGCTGTGCGCTCGCTGCTGGGGCGCTTTCTGTTCAGCGGCGATGACGTGTTCAAACAGGTCGGCGATTTGTCGGGCGGCGAGCGCAGCCGGGTAGCGCTGGCGCAGCTTACGCTCATGAACGGCAACCTGCTGGTGCTGGACGAGCCGACCAATCACCTCGACATCGACGCGCGCGAGGCGCTGGAAGGCGTGCTGAATGAGTACAACGGCACGATCCTGTTTGTGTCGCATGATCGCTATTTCATCGACGCCGTGGCGGACACGATCTGGATGGTTCACGACGGCACGATCGAATCATTCGACGGAACATACAGCGAATACACCGCCGCGCGCGACCAAAAGGCGGAAAACCAGCGACGAAGGACGAAGGACGAAGGGCGAAAAGCGCACGACCCTGGCGCGAAGGCAGAAGGCAACGGTCGAACAGCGAATCATCTGCAACCGTCCTCTGCCGTCCATCACCCATCTTCAAGCGCAGCGCCGATTGACCGTGAAGCTGAGCGCCAGGAGCGCCGCCGCCAGCGCAGGCTCGCGTTGCTTGAGCAAGAGATTGCTGGCCTGGAAGCCGACATGAAGCAGATCGAGAGCGAGATGAACGCGGCTGGCATGCAAGGCGATGTCGACAAAGTGACGCGCCTGGGCATGCAGTATGCCGAGATGAATGAAACTATTTCCTTAAAAATGGAAGAATGGACGAAGCTGGGAGCATAGCAACGAAACCGCAGCAGCGGTGATCCCGCGTAGCTGCGAATGAGGTATGCAAATGGATTGGAAAATGCCGCATGTGCCTGTCCACCCGCTCCGTGTGGCCGCCGTGCAGATGGAAAGCGTAGCGGGGGACAAGGACGCCAATCTCATCATCATGGAACGCTTTGTGGCGCACGCGGCCATGCAGGGCGTGCAGGTGATCGTCTTTCCCGAATGCTGTATCACCGGCTATTGGTTTTTGCGGAACCTTACGTCCCAGCAACTGGATGATCTGGCCGAGCCAGTTATTGGCGGCGAGAGCGTGCAGCGGCTCGCCGCGCTCGCGCGCCAGTACAATATCAGCATCGGGGCGGGATTGGTGGAACGGAGCGCGCCACACGGGTATTACAACAGTTATGTCGTAGCGCTCCCGAACGGCACCCTACACTGCCACCGCAAGCTGCACGCCTTTGAACACCCGCTGATCCAGAGCGGAACGGAGTATACCGTGTTCGATACGCCCTACGGCTGGCGCATCGGCGTGTTGATCTGCTACGACAATAATGTGATTGAAAACGGGCGGATCACGGCCCTGCTGGGCGCGGATATCATCCTGGCACCGCACCAGACTGGCGGCTGTCGTACCCGCAATCCCCACTTGATGGGTGCCATCGATCGACAGCTCTGGGATAATCGCCATGGCGCTCCATCTGCCATTGAGCAGGAATTCCGTGGCGAGAAGGGGCGTGGGTGGCTGCTCCGCTGGCTTCCCAGCCGCGCCCACGACAATGGTGTCTTCATCGTGTTCGCCAATGGGGTCGGCGTGGACGATGATGAGATTCGTACTGGCAACGCCATGATTCTGGACCCCTATGGACGGATTCTCACAGAAACGTGGGCGGCAGCCGATACGATGGTCATGGCCGATCTGGATGGCGCGCTCCTGGAACAGGCGACCGGACGGAGCTGGATCGCCGCCCGCCGACCGGAGCTCTACGCGCTGCTGGCGACGCGCACCGGGTTGGAACGCGACACGCGGGATCTGAAGTTCGAAGAATGAGCGGCGGCGCTGCGCATGCAGGCATGCGATCTTAGAATTCAGAACTGCTGCGGAGCAGGATTGAAGCTGCCCTGTTCCACAACTACTTCATGAAACATGCATGTTTCATGAGTGAATATCTCAGCAAAATATCAGCTTGTTGCGAGCATGTTCTGTTTGACAGCCCTTTTTCTTATCGTATACTCATCATGAAAGTACAAATACAACTGTAACGTTGTTATGCGCCGATATGCGATACTTGTAGCGTCATTTATGCCGACGAATGGCGCTCTTTTCTTGTCTGCATGAGTACGAGCATGTATCGTTGAACATTTTGTCATCTGCTCCTTCGCGGTACATCATGTGCAATAGAACTGACTCGGTATCTCTGTAACAATGCTCCCGTACATTTAGGAGAATTTCCATGCTGTGGCTCATCTGGATTATTATGATGCTCGTTATTCCAACGATTGTTGGAATCTCCGTTTGGTTGCAGCAGCGCCGTGAACCGTAATAGTACATTGTGACCAGTATTCCTTCTCCCATCGGTCAGCGGATTGGCAACTTCGAAATTCAATCTGTACTCGGTAGCGGTGGCATGGCTACCGTGTACCAGGGTTTCGATTATAATCTACAGCGTCCGGTGGCTATCAAAATGCTCACCGACGCTGTCGCCTCTCAGCCAGACATCGTCGAGCGTTTTCAGCGCGAAGCCCGTGTTGTTGCTCGCCTTCATCATCCGCATATTGTCCAGGTGTATGATTTTGGTGAGACTCAGGGCCGCGCGTATATGGTGCAGGAACTGCTGCCTGGCCCCACGCTGGCCCAACAACTGAACACCTGGCAAACCCATGGCATCCAGCCTGCCCGCGATGATGTGCTGGCAATTGTGCAGCAGGTCGCCGCTGGTCTGGATGCTGCCCATGCGGCCGGTGTGCTTCACCGCGATGTCAAGCCGAGCAATATTATTCGTAATGCTAGCGGCGCGTGGGTGCTCACGGATTTCGGTATAGCCAAGCACATGCATGACAACGCTGCCCTGACGCAAACGGGCGTGGTGGTTGGCACGCCAGCTTACCTTTCGCCGGAACAAGCGCAGGGGCAGCCCCTCGCTCCCGCGAGCGATTTATACTCGTTCGGTGTGGTCGTGTATGAAATGCTGGCCGGACAGCCGCCATTTAGCAGCGCTACGTCTATGGGCGTACTTCTCGACCACATCCAGACGCCACCCGCCCCGATCCGCCAGTTTCGTCCGGATCTCCCGCCGGCAGTTGAAACCATTATTCAACGCGCGCTGGCTAAGAAGCCAGAGGATCGGCCTGCCAGCGCCGGTGAATTCGCGCAGGCCCTTGAACGGGCATGGCAGCCCGGTGCAACCACGGCGAACATAGCCGTTCCCGCCGAGGTTCATTCACTGCCGACGGCGCATTGGGCGCAGGCGCAACGGCCTGCGCCCGCCGAACCTGCAATAGTTCAGCCGCTGCCACAGGAACAGACAACTTCGCGGCGCACACATTGGTGGATGCCGATTGTGCTTGGCCTGGCAGGGCTGCTGCTTGTCGGCGCGCTGTTTGTGTTGCTCAGAAACGAGTTTGAGCCGGGCGAGCCACCCGCGGCTTCGGCAACAAACACCCTTCCGATCGCGGTTGAGGCGACCAGCATGCCAACGCCCAGCGCAACTCCCCAGCCAACCGCGCAACAGAACGCAGCCGCGCCCGCCGCTCCAACCAGCACAACTCCCAATCTATCAGGTTCTTTGGCGCAGTTGCAGGCACTGCTCGAAACAGGCATAGCTGATGGTAGCGCCGGTTCTAATGGCGCTGCATTGCTCCAAACGTTCGACCAAGTAGTGCAGGCGCTGGGCATGCACACCCAGCAGGGAGTGAACAGTGCGCGCATCCAATTAGTGCTTATGCAGCAGCACATTGCCCATGACGTTAGTTCCGGCTCCATGACGACGAATTTTGCTCAATCTGTTCTCGCAGGAATCGACGATGTGTCGAAGGAATACGGATTGCGGTTGCCATCAGTCACCGTGCAATCCAGTGGGAACTCGGATAATGGCAAGGAAAACCCTGGCAAAGGTAAGGACAAAGGCGACAATCCGAATCCGCATAAGGGCAAGAATGATTAGCAGACTCGCATGGCAACGCGCATGCCGCGTTGGTGCAGAAGTTGCACACGAACGTGCTATACTGCGCAAAACGTAGAAAACCTATTCAAGAGGCACTGGCATGTTGAAGGAACACCAACAAGCAAGACCAGCTATCCGCGCTTCCTCACGATTTATAAGCTGGCTTCTTGAAGGGACATTACGGAATAACCAAGGCCCTTACGAAGCGGAGCAAAAGGCACAGCATCACACGCAGCCATGGTGGCAGGTGATGTGTTTGACAGGTGTTGATTATTTCTCAACCCTCGGTTATCAGCCGGGCATCGCCGCGCTGGCCGCCGGGGTGCTTTCACCGGTCGCCACGCTCATTCTGGTGCTCTTAACGCTTTTTGGCGCGCTCCCAATGTATAAACGTGTTGCTGCGAAAAGTCCCCATGGAGATGGTTCGATCTCTATGCTCGAACACCTGCTTCCATGGTGGCAAGGCAAGCTGTTCGTCCTGTGTCTGATTGGGTTTGCGGCAACAAGCTTTATCATCACGATCACGCTGTCCGCGGCTGACGCGACCGCGCATATCATTGAGAATCCATTCACTCCGGCGTTCTTACAGGGCCACAATGTTCTGGTGACGTTAACGCTCATCACGCTGCTCGGCGCTGTGTTCCTGAAAGGGTTCAAAGAAGCAATCGGCCTCGCAGTCTTCCTGGTTGGGACATATCTGTTCTTGAATCTGATCATAATCGGTTATGGGATGTACGTTGTCTTTACACATCCGCTTGCCATATCCAATTGGGAGGCTGCGCTCTTTACTAATTACGGTAATCCACTGCTCATGATCGGCGTCGCATTGCTCCTGTTTCCGAAGCTTGCGCTGGGCCTGTCTGGCTTTGAAACTGGCGTACTCGTTATGCCTCTGGTGCGCGGCGATCCTGGCGATAGTGAAGCACACCCCGAAGGGCGCATCCGCAACGCGCGGAAGCTACTTACAACTGCCGCCATTATTATGAGCGCGTATCTGATAACGAGCAGTCTGGTGACGACTATTCTGGTCCCACCTGCTGAGTTTCAGGCGGGCGGCAAAGCCAACGGACGCGCGCTGGCGTATGTGTCCCATGTCTACCTGGGCGAGTGGTTTGGCTCACTCTATGATCTGAGTACGATTACGATCCTCTGGTTTGCGGGCGCATCGGCCATGGCCGGACTTTTGAATATTGTGCCACGCTATCTGCCGCGCTACGGCATGGCTCCCGAATGGACGCGCGCGACCCGGCCTCTTGTGATCATTTTTACGATTATTTGCTTTGCCGTCACCATTTTATTCAAGGCAAACGTGGATGACCAGGCTGGCGCGTATGCAACCGGCGTGCTGACGCTCATGGGTTCGGCGGCAGTGGCTGTAACGCTTTCCGTCTGGCGACAAGGACAGCGCTGGATGGCAATCGCCTTTGGCTTTATTTCGCTGATCTTCATTTACACCACTATTGTCAACGTTGTTGAGCGACCAGATGGTATTAAGATTGCGATCTTCTTCATCGCCGCTATTATTTTCACCTCTTTAATATCGCGGGTCTGGCGCTCGACTGAATTGCGCACGGTGCGGATCGAAATTGATGATACAGCAACGAATTTTATTGCGGAGGCCAGCCGTGGCCCGCTCCGGCTGATTGCCAATCGTCGCCAGGCGGGCGATGAATCCGAATACATCACTAAAGAACGGGAAGTGCGGCAAGATAATCACATCCCGAAGAATGATCCGGTGCTTTTCTTTGAAGTGAACGTGTGTGACGCCTCGGATTTTGAGGATGTATTAAAGATCAAAGGTGCGGAAGTGGGGCCGTATCGCGTGCTGCGCGCTGAGGGTGCGGCCGTGCCGAACGCTATTGCAGCGTTCCTGCTGTATCTTCGCGATGAGACTGGGAAAATCCCGCATGCGTACTTTGGCTGGACCGAGGGCAACCCAATCAAGTATCTGCTGCGGTTTATGTTGTTCGGGGAGGGCGATATTGCCCCGATGACACACGAGGTTCTGCGGCAGGCCGAACCTGATCCAGAGCATCGCCCGGCCATACACATCGGCTAATCAGCGCTGGCTGGAAGCGCGGAACGGTCGAACGGAGAGCAACAGAACTTCTCAGTATTCCTTGTTCTGCGCTCTCCGTTCGACGCTCCTTCACGCTTATGAGCGTGCGCCGCGCCATGCCGCTGCTGCAAAACGGCTTTCCGGATCGAGCACTTCAGCCCCATGAAAGTGTTCGCGCGCCGCCTCGATCTGTCCCTGCTCGGCCAGTAATTCGCCAAGATGAAAGCGAATCTGCGCGCCACGCACAGCCGAGCAGCGCATCAGCATCGCTTCGGCGCTACGCAGCGCCAGCGTTGCCTCCGCTACGCGCCGTTGCGCCAGCAAATGGCCTGCCAGTGCGCATTGCAGCGCGGCAGTAATTTCCGGCGCAGTTGTAACCGCCAGACCGGCCCGCAGCCGATCCTCGATCAGTTCTGGCGACGCGCCGTATGCCCGTTCTGCCTCCGCCAAATACAGATGCGCCAACCCATAACGACGGTCGAGCCGCACCGCTTCTCGTGCGGCTGCCGCTGCCTCACCCGGACGCTCCTGATCGAGCAGCGCGCCGCTCAACGCGGCATGAAATGTTGCGCGCCCTGGCAGCAGCGCAATCGCGCGCCGGAGCGCTGCTTCAGCAAGCGCAGCGTTGCCAGTCGCCAGCGCCAGCGCACCGCGTAGGGCCTGCGCATCCGCCGACCACGGATACAACAGCAGCGCCAATTGCGACAGCGCATCGGCTTCACGATAATGTGCGCCATCGAGCGCCAAACCCGCCAGATGCAGCGCTGCCACGCGCACCATAAAATTCAGCATGAGCAGCGCAGCCAATAACGCCAGCAGCGGCGGATGCCCTGTTACAAGATATAAACAGATGAGCGTGGCAATTCCGCCTGCTTCTGGCATGAGCACGAGCGCGCGGCTTACACGAATCATGGCTTGTGGAAGCCATTCTTCTCGCAGCGTGGCGAGTGTGTTCTGGGCCATACGACATCCTTTCTGCACTGGCTTGAACGTGTTTCGTACATAGTGTAGCATGGTATTGTGACATCTACTGTCACAATGTAGCTCGCTTGTTCGCCAATACATGCGTTCGTACATGCACATCCTGTGCTGGCGAAGCGGCAACAAAAAAGCAGACCGCCGAGGCGATCTGCCAGTTAGCTTCAGGAGTGCAGGTGTTACTTCTCGTAGGGCTTGCCGACGGCAGCCGGTGGCCGCGCGCGCCCGATGACTCCTGCCAGCACAATGATGGTAATCACATATGGCAGCATCTGGAGGAATTGCGACGGCAGTTCGAAGTTGAACCCTTGGATTTTGATCTGCAAGGCGTCCGCCGAGCTAAAGATCAGCGCGCCGCCGAGCGCCCCGAACGGCGTCCATTTGCCAAAGATCATGGCCGCCAGCGCGATAAATCCGCGCCCGTTGGTCATGAGATCGTCGAAGTTGAAGGTCGCCTCAAGCGAAAACCATGCGCCCGCGAGGCCCGCCACCAGACCAGAAAAGAACACATTCATGTAGCGCATGCGGTTGACATTGATGCCCATAGTGTCGGCGGCGCGCGGGTGCTCGCCAATCGAACGGGTGCGCAGCCCCCACGGCGTGCGGAACAGCAGCACACTCAGCACCGGCACCAAAATCAGCATGGAGTAGGCAATTGGTTGGTGGTTGAAGAAAATCGGCCCAATAACCGGGATCTGCGACAGGAGCGGAATAGGCAGTTGCGGAAACGGCTGCCCGACATAGCCCGCCGCCTGCAAGCCAAGAATGACATTGTTGCGCAGAAAGCCCGTCACGCCGACTGCCAGAATGTTAATCACCGTGCCGCTGATAATCTGGTCGGTCTTGAACTGAATCGACAGCAGCGCGTGGAGCATCACCGTAATGCCGCCAGCAGCAATGGCGGCAATCAGGCCGATCCATGGGCTGCCGGTCAGCAGCGCGGCGATAAACCCGACACACGCGCCCATCAGCATCAAACCTTCGATCGCGATGTTGATCACACCTGAGCGTTCGCACAGAATGCCTGCCAGCGCCCCAAGCGCAATCGGCGTCGCCAGGCGCACCATGCGCGCCAGCATGTCGACAATATCGACGCGGAAGCCCACGCTGGCCCAGATCAGGATCACAAAGATTGTCGCCAGAATCAGCGCGCCGACATAGATCGGCACCGCGCGCGCGATTGGTTTGAGGAACAGATACACCGCGCCCGCGATGAGCAGCAGCGCCACCACGCCCACGGTCGCCACGGTCGGCAGCGGTATGTCGAGCAGCGGTGGGGCGCTAAAAGCCGCGCCCGGCCATGTGATTCGCATGGTCGAAATCTTGTCCCAGCCGACTCTGCTGCTCACCAGCAAAAAGAGAATTGCCGCCACGACAACGCCGGCAATTGCCACAATGCGCTGCCGCCCGAGCCGGAATCCACCAGTCATATATACACCAAATTCCAGATTGCAAATTGCAGATTGCAGATTGTTAGGCTTCTTAATCTACAATCTACAATCTGCAATCTACAATCATTAGCCGCCCCATCCGCGTGTAAATACCGCCTGGCCGCCTTCGCGCCGAATGCGAAACAGCCAGCGCACGATCTGATCGGCAGCGACAAACACAATCACCAGCGCCTGAATAATATTAATCAGACTGATCGAAATGCCGCTCTGCAACTGCATCAGGCCCGCGCCATTGCGGAGCGCGCCCCAGAAGATCGCTGCCGGAATAATGCCGATCGGATTGCTCTTTGCCAGCAGCGCAATGGCAATGCTATCAAAGCCATAGCCCGCCGAAAATGACGCCTTGAGGTTATGTTCCAGGCCAAGCACCGTGCTCGCGCCTGCCAGACCGGCCAGCCCGCCGCTGAGCGCCATTGCCAGCACGAAGTTGCGGGTGATGCTCATGCCAGCGTACTGGGCCGCGTCGGGGTTCGCGCCAACGGTGCGAATCTCAAAGCCGATGGTGGTTTTGTTCAGCAGCCACCAGATCACACCGACCATGATCAGCGCAAGAATGAAGCCTGCGTGGAGGCGATAATCTGCCCCGAACAGGTACGGCAACTCCGCCGATGGTTGAATGAATGGCGTGCGTGGCGCGCTGGAAGTGCGGTCGCGGAACGGGCCTTTGATGAGATAATCGGTCAGGCGAATGGCAACGTAGTTGAGCATGATGGTTGTGATGACCTCATGCGCGCCGGTTCGCGCCCGCAGGAAGCCGGGGATCGCGCCCCAGACCGCGCCGCCCAGGATGCCCGCCAGCAGCGCCAGCGGCAAATGAATAATCAGCGGCAGCCCGGTGATGGCGTAGCCGGCGATCGCCGCGAACATGGAACCCATGGCGAGCTGGCCTTCCACGCCGATGTTGAACAGGCCGCACTTGAAGCCCAGCGCCACGGCCAGGCCAGCGAAGATATACGGTGTTGACTCGACTAATGTATTCGACAGCGCCAGCGGGTTGCCGAGCGCGCCGTTAAACAGGCCGCTGTACGCCTTGGTCACGCTCGCGCCCGTCGCCACGATAATCACTGCGCCAATCGCCAGCGCGATAAGAATCGCAAGCAATGGCACCAGCATGCCCGTGCCAATATTGCGCCAGTCAAAGCTCAGTTGTGCCGCCTCCGTTGGCGAGTGTCCCGAATTTGAAGCAGGCGCGGGCGGATAATCGGCTCCCGCCGGTGGAGCAGCCACCTCGGCTTCGGGCGGCACTGCGCGGTGTGGCGCATCTTCAGGCGCGGTCGGCATGCTGTTCCTCCAAATCCGGCTCTATGTGTTGCCCGTCGACGACGCCCGCCATCAGCAAGCCCAGTTGCTCGCGGGTCGCCTCGGCGGCTGGAACGGTGGCGATGATCTTTCCCTGAAACATGACCGCGATCCGGTCGGCGAGCGCCAGCACCTCATCAAGCTCTGCCGAAACGAGCAACACCGCCACGCCCCGGTCGCGCTGCTCAATGATGTTGTGGTGAATGAACTCGATCGAGCCAACATCAAGGCCGCGCGTCGGCTGCGCGGCGATCAGCAGTTTGTTCGGGCGCGAGAACTCGCGCGCTACCACGCACTTCTGCTGGTTGCCGCCCGACAGATTGGCGGCAGGCGTGTGAATGCTCGGCGTGCGAACGTCGAACTCTTGCACCAGGGTTTCGGCGTTGCGCTCGATGGCATTGGCATCAATCGTAATGCCATGGGCAAACGGCTCCTGATAGTAGCTGCTCAGCACGAGATTGTCTTCGATCGGGTAGCTCAGCACCAATCCATGACGATGCCGATCCTCGGGAATGTGGCCGACGCCGCGCTCAAGAATAGTGCGCGGCGATGCGCCGGTTGTGTCTGCTCCGAGCAGGCGCACATGCCCGCCTTCGGCTTTGCGCAGCCCGGTAATCGCTTCGACCAGCTCAGTTTGGCCGTTGCCCTGCACGCCCGCGATGCCGAGTACTTCGCCTGCGCGCACATCGAGCGACAGGCCGTTCACCGCGAGTGCGCCACGATCGTCGGACACGACAAGATTATCAATACCCAGCACCACGTCGCCCGGCGTGGCGACATCCTTTTCAACCGTCAGCGTCACCTCGCGCCCGACCATCATGGCCGCCAGGCTTTCCTCGTCCGACTCAGCGGGCGTCGTCGTACCAATGACTCTGCCGCGCCGCAGCACGGTAATGCGATTGGCAATATCAAGCACTTCACGAAGTTTATGGCTAATAAAAATAATTGATTTTCCCTGCTCGCGAAGCGAACGCACAACCACAAACAGATCGTCCGCTTCCTGCGGCGTGAGCACCGCCGTTGGTTCATCCAAAATTAAAATATCTGCGCCGCGATACAACGCTTTGATAATTTCTGCCCGTTGTTGCACGCCAACCGATAAATCCTGCACCAGCGCGTCGGGCGGCACGATCAGGCCATACTGCTCGGATAATGCACGAATGCGCGCGTTGGCCTTGCGCTCGTCGAGAAACATGCCTTTCGTAATTTCGGTGCCGAGCATGACATTCTCGGCGACCGTCAGCGTCGGCACCAGCATGAAGTGCTGATGCACCATGCCAAGCCCGCGCCGGATCGCGTCGCTCGGCCCGCTGATCGTGACTGGCTCACCATTGATGAGAATTTCGCCTTCGTCGGGATCGTACATCCCGTAAAGGATGTTCATCAGCGTCGATTTGCCTGCGCCATTCTCGCCGAGGAATGCGTGAATCTCGCCTTGTTCAAGGGTGAAACTGATGTGATCGTTCGCGAGCACGCCGGGGAAGCGTTTGGTAATATTGCGAACTTCGAGGACAGGCGGCATGGTTCCTCCTGAATATCGCGTATTGGGCCGTCCAAACCTGTCAGATCTGCAATGCAGACCTGACAGGTTTCATTTTTTTACTGAAGCTGCACGCCGGTCGTGACCGAGCCGTCCGACAGACCCTTGAGAATCTGGTCGAGCTTGGTCTTGACATCCGCCGGGACAGCGTTCTCGGCGTCATGGTATGGCGCAAGGCCGACACCCTGGTTGGCAGCATTGTTCAGCTGCGTGCCGCCCTTGAACGAGCCATCCTGTGCCGACTTAATCGACTGGAACACCGCGTTGTCGACCCGCTTCATGGCGCTGGAAAGAATCTTGTCTGCGCCCGGAGCCTTGCCGTTCTGGAACGTCGTCACGTATTCGTCCTGGTCCACGCCGATCACCCAGACGCCCTGCTGCGCCGCCGCCTGGATGCCGCCTGATCCGGTCTGGCCGCCCGCGCCGAAGATCACGTCCGCGCCCTGTGAAATGAAGTTTCGGGCTGCCTCACCGCCACGCGCGCGGTCTGTGAACGAGTCGATGTACACCGATTGCACCTGCACGTCAGGATTGATCGCCTTCGCGCCGTTAGTGTAGCCCATGACGTACTTCTGCACCGGCGGGATTTCCTGACCACCGACCACGGCGATGTTGCCGCTCTTGGTCATGGACGCTGCCAGCGCGCCCGCCAGGTAGCCCGCCTGATCCTCGGCAAACACCAGACCCTCGACGTTCGGCAGCGCCGGGTCGTACGCAAAGTCCACAATGGCGAACTTGATGTTCGGGTATTTCTGCGCCTCAGCCTTGATCGCGTCGCCCATCAGGAAGCCAACCCCGATGATCATGTCGTAGCCCTGGCTGGCAAACTGCTCAATATTCTTCTCGTAATCGCTTTGCGCCTGCGTCTCGATGTACGCGGTCTGAATCCCCAGTTCCTTCTCGGCGCGCTTAAGACCCTCATACGCAAACTGGTTGAACGTGCCGTCGTTGACCTTGCCAACGTCAGTTACCAGGCCAACCTTGATCGACGCGCCGGAACCGCTTGCAGCGTTGCTGTTGGCGTTCGCATTGCTGTTGGCGTTCGCATTGCTGTTCGCGTTGGCGTTGCTGTTCGCGTTGCTGTTGGCATTTGTATTCGCATTCGCATTGCTGTTCGCGTTGGCGTTCCCATTGGTATTGCCATTCAGGTTTGCGTTGCTGTTCGCGTTGGCATTGTTGTTGAAGTTGCCGTTCGCGGAAGCGGTGCCTTCCAACCCCGCCTCAGCCGTGCTGACGCTGCCGCTTGCCTCCGCAGTCGGCCCGGTCGGTGCCATGGCTCCAGGCGTGGTTGTCGTGGTTGGTCCGGGGTTGCCACAGGCGGCCAGCACTGGAACAACCAGCGCTAACACCAGCAGCAGGGCGTGAAAAGTCCTTCGCATGGGTATGTTCCTCCTACAAATGAATAGTATTGAGCACGCGCCACGTTTCTTCTGTGTAAGCTTACCCGCCACAGACCTTCAACAATCGGCTGTGAGAAGCAGGTACCGCATTACAAAGCGACGTATGTGCAGGCTCCGGATGGCCGATTATAGCAGCCCGGCGGCGTTTTGGCAAAAAGAGCAGGGGCTTTTCTACAGGCAGCGCGGAATTGCTCATGATCTTTTAACCATGAGCACAAGGGCTGAACGCCACTCATCAGTGCGTAGAATAGGTAGTTGAGGACTCAATCACAGCGTATTGCAGCCGCCCACCAGTTACCCATGCGGTTCCTTTGCCTGTCCTGCACCGCCTCGCAGCGCCGCCGCAGTTGCCGCATCAGCAGGAAAAAACGACTCAAGCGCAAGCTCTGACAACGTAATGTCGATCGGCGTGCCGAACATCGTCGTCGTGCTGATAAAGGTGAGCACGCCGCCGTCGGTGACGAGCCGAAGCGGCACGATGATCCCGGCGTCGTTGCGGTCGATAGCATGGTTGCGCCACTGCCGGCCATCGGACACCGGGTAAGCGCGGAGTTCGCGCATGAGTTCGACCAGCACGGGGTCGGCAGTGAGATCGATCTGGTGGTGCAAACGAGCCAGCAGATGCGCGCGCCATTCGGGAAGATTGGCAATCCGTGGGGCAAGTCCAGATGGATGCAAGCTCAAACGCAGCACGTTCACCGGCGGCTGCAACAGTTCGGCAGCGACGCCTGCCAGCAGCGGCGGAATGGCATTATTCGCGGCGACCAGCGTCCAGTGCCGGTCGATTGCCAGTGCCGGGTACGGCTCATGGCCTGCCAGAACCAGATCGACAGCCTTGCGCGCCGCCTGAAGTTGGGGATCATCCAGCGTGCGCTCGGGAAACACCGGCGCGTACCCCGCCGCGACCAGCAGCACATTACGTTCGCGCAACGGAATATCGAGTTGCTCGGCCAGGTGCAACAACATCTCGCGGCTGGGCAGCGAGCGCCCGGTTTCGAGGAAACTAAGGTGCTTGCTCGAAATCTCGGCTTCACATGCTAAATCAAGTTGGCTCATGCGCCGCCGTTGCCGCCACTCGCGCAGCAGATGACCGACTGGTTGTGCTTGCATCGCGCTCATGGAAACAAGCATACCATACAAAGAGCATTGCTCTATTACCTTCGAGGTAATTGTTTTCAGGTTCCGGCGCGTGTAAGGTAATGACACGAATCGAAAACAGCCATCGGCAAACATGCTGCATGGCACAGCAATGGAGGCTTGATATGAACTGCACCACTGAATTGATCGACCGCTACTTCGCCGCCTGGAACGCAACCGATGCCAGCCAACGGCGCGACCTGATCGCGCGCACATGGTCGGACGATGCAACGTACCTTGACCCGCTCATGCAGGGCGACGGCCACGCTGGCATCGACGCCATGATCCAGGGCGTACAAGAGCAGTTCGCCGGATACCAGTTTCACCGAACCGGCGCGGTCGACGCGCATCACGACCGGGTGCGCTTCTCGTGGGAGCTTGCGCCAGCCAATGGGCCTGCCGTCGCTGCGGGAACCGATTTTGGCATTGTTGCCGCCGACGGTCGCCTGCAAACCGTAACCGGGTTCCTCGACAACGCGCCCGGCGCGTAGGTCACTGCATGGGCATGGCGCTGCCGAGGCGTTCATGCTGGCCCTGGCAGCGCCATGCTAAAAATGGGCTAATGTGAAAGCGGGATAACCGATGGCTCCAGATCGAGCAGTACGCCGTTGGCCCACAGCGACACGCCGATCCAGACGGTGAGCAGCACCACAGCCAGCGCCACCATGCGACCTGCCGGCCAGCGGCGGCAGGTCGCAAGCGCGGCACCGGCGGCCAGGCAGACCAGCGGTATGCTGAAATAAATGTAGCGTGCCAGCGTCGCCATGCTCAGGTACGCGGCCACAAACAGCAGGCACGTGGCGATCCAGACGCCGATCAGCGTGCGTTGCAGCACATGCCGCCGCGCTGCGGTCACAAACTGAACGAGGCCCACCGGCAATAGCGTCAGGAGCGGCAGCCCGAATCCAACCAGCCATGCGCGGCCAGTGTAATCGAGGCGCAGGTAACGATCTTCCCACGCTTTTGCCAGCGACTCGCCAATGTCGATGGTGGATATGCCGCGCGCGTTGCCATTCGGATGCAGAACGGGGCCAACCGCCCCCGTAAAATAGATCGGCACGAGCAGGATCACGGCAACTGCAACGCCGCCGAACAGCACCCAGCGGCGGCGCGGCGGAAGCCGCCACAGCCCGGCCAGCACCAGCAGGCCCATCATGACGACGAGAATCACCAGCGCGCCAGCGTGCATCAGGAGATTGACTGCGACAGCAACAATAAATACGGCGATTGTGGCTGTGGTCGGGCGGCGCACGGCGCGGAGCAGCACCCACACCAGCATGACCCACATCGCCTGCGCCATGGCGTTGGTCGTGAAGCCCCACCACAGCATCGTCATGCTGATTGGCAGCGCCGCCGCCAGCGCCAGCGCCAGTAGTCCGGCCGTTGCCGACAGCCGCAGTTCGCGCGCAATCGGCAGCAGCAACAGGCCGCCGATTGCGTCCAGCAGCGCCACGCTGACCTGCACGACCAGCCGGATTGACGGCAGCACCAGCGTGAGCGGCGCGAGCATGACATAGCCACCAGGGGGATTGAAAATCTGGCGGTTGCGCATTTCGCCCGGATCAGAGTACATGTACAGCTGACCGCGCATGAGCGCCTGAAGCCAGCGTGTGTGGGTGACAATATCGTGCGACTCGAAAAGTGGATGCACCGAACCGGCCAGCCGCACGCCAAGCGCCGCGACGAACAACGCCCACGCGATCCGCGCCTGCCATGGCGACATCCATGGTGAAAGTTTGTGTTCCAGCCATGGCGCGACGCCCATCGTGAGGCCAATCAGCGCCATTGCGATCAGCAGCCACGCCCCAATTGCCTGGCCGACCCACAGAGGCTGCTGCAAGTTGGCCCACACCAGCGCGCCGCAGCACACCACCAGTGCACCACACGACCATGCCGCAGGTAGCGCCAGCATCCACACCAGCAGCGCTAGCAGCACAAGCAGCAATGCTTGCCCGGCATACTGCCCGACCGCTGGCATGGCGGGCTGGCCCAGCGCACCGAGTTCTGTCCAATCGAGCGCGATGCCGATTGTGCGCGGGTCGCCGGGCGGCTGGTACGTATCGCTACGAAAGCTGAGACGATAGGTGAGGCTGCTCGTGTTGGGCAGCAGCACGCGGTAGATCCGCAGGTCGGGCGTGGTCTGGAACGCGCCCCACGCTTCGCCATTTACAGCAAGGCGCACAGCAGGCGGCGGTTGCCCGTCCGGTCGCCAGCCATGGGCGTGGATTCGCAGGAGCCGCAGATCGCTGCTGACATTTGGCAGCACAAGCTGCGTTGCTGCCGTTGTCCAGCGGTAGCCTTCGCTGGCGTCTTGCTCGCGGCCATTCGCGCCGAACAGCGCGGCCTGGTCGCCCCACGCGCCAATATCTACCCGCACCACCGGAGCGGAAGCCAGGCTCCGCCACAGCAGCGGCAATGTACACCCGACGACGAGCACAAGCAGCATGAGCAGGCGCGCGCGAGATATGTCAACAGTGACAGAAGATAAAGCACGACGATGATGTATCAGCGGTAAAGCACGACCATCCATAGTAGCGCTATGATACCATGCTATGCCATTTCTATCGACGCTTTAGCTCTGCTGTGACGCCATTACTTTTTTCATACTTCAACTCTTATAAAAACGTCCCTGCCTCATGCGAGGCAGGGACGCATGAAAATCTGAAAAATGTGTTACTGATGCTCGCCGAACAGCACCTCGCGGCCCTGCTGAGCCGAAGCATAGCAGGCGTCGATCACACGGGCGCGCGTCATGCCTTCGCTGCCGTCGTAGGCCGACCAGTTGCCGCCGCGCACGGCAGCGACGAAGTCGTGGATCACGCCGACATGATCGTCGCCCTTGCCTGAAGCGGGCGCGATGTCGGCTGGCACGCCGCCGATGTTGGTGTAAATACGCAGCGTGTCGTGCCATGTATAATTTTTGACGTTGATCGCCGCGCCGCCCTCGCTGCCGTACAGAATCACACCGAAATCGTCGCTGGCGCTACTGTGGGTCGCCCAGCTTGCTTCAAGCAGCAGCGTCGCGCCGTCGCGCATGCGGATGAACGCGGTTGCCAGATCCTCGACATCATAGGCTGTCTTTTCGGCAACCCGCCGGCTGTCTCTGGCCGCGCCGATGCCGCGCGGCCCAAATTCGGCGTAGGTCGACGCGCTGATGGTGGTCACTTCCGGCTCGCCCATCAGGTACAGCGCCATGTCCAGCACATGCACGCCCAGGTCGATCAGCGGGCCACCACCGGCCATCGCGCTGTTGGTGAACCAGCCGCCCATGCCGGGAATGCCGTTGCGGCGCATCCAATAGGCTTTGGCGTAGTAAATGCGGCCAAGTTTGCCTTCGTCAATGTAGCGCTTCACGACCTGTATGTCGCCGCGGTGCCGCCGGTTGAACGATGTCATGAGTACCCGGTTGGCCTTGATAGCGGCCTGCACCATTTGTTCGGCCTCTGCGCCGGTGCGCGCCAGTGGCTTTTCGCACAACACATGCTTGCCGCGTTCCAGCGCCGCAATCGCAATCGGCGCATGCAGGAAATTCGGCGAAGCGATGCTGACAGCATCAATGTCGTCGCTGGCGACCAATTCTTCCCATTGAGCGAACAGGTTCGGCACATGGTACAGCGCGCCGAGTTGCTCGCGCCGGTCGTCTTCCAGCCCGGCCCATGCGGTGACTTCTACGTTGGGCTGCAACTGGTACGCTTTGACATGCGTTTCGCCGGCCCAGCCAAGGCCGACCACGCCGACCCGAAGCGGTGTTGATGATGGTTGCATAAATTGTTACTATTCCTCTCTATAGAACTGAGAACTGATTATAAAACGTAAAGCGTAAAGCGTAATTGGACGATGGACGAAAGGAACATACGGAGAGCGTAGAGCGTCGAACAATGTGCTGCGCTCATCCGCTCACTATATCATCTTGTCACCCGCTCACCGCGCCACCTTCACCGCTCGGATGCCTAAAAACAGTGGAATCTCGCGGTCGGCCAGGTTGTCGGCGCGGGCCTGCGCTTTGGCGTCGCGCTCGTCGTAGGCCGGGATCTCGGCGATCTGCTCGGTAAGCATGGCATGCGCGGCCAACCCGTTGATGTAGGCTTGGAGCGGGCGGTGAAAGCTGCGCGTTTCGCCGCCAGAAGGCGGCTTCATCGGCACCGGCAGCGGCGTCAGGTAGCGATCCACGCGGCGGAAGCGCAATTTCCGTCCCTCGTCCCAGCCCCAGCCGCTCTGGCGTGGTATGCGAAAGCAGGGATGCGTCATCAGCATGACAAGATTGCCGCCGGGCCGCAGCGCCCAGGCCGCCGCGCGCAGCACATCGTCGAGCGGGTCCATGTCTTGAATGCTCAACAAAAACGTCACCGCGTCGAACTCGTCAGCCTTGATACCGGGCAATTCATTCAGCGCGCGCGCGTCGCCTAGAATGAA
>DASTWM010000348.1:0-13787 GCA_035765855.1 Roseiflexaceae bacterium | reverse complement strand
ACGTCGATTTTTCCGGCACATACTACAGCGCGCCAAACTGCGAACTGCGCCCGCGCGGCCCGCGCCCGGATGGCCCGCCGATTCTGATCGGCGCGTTTGGGCCGCGCATGCTGCAAATCACCGCGCGCTACGCCAATACCTGGAACACCTGCTGGCATGGCCGCGTGTCGTCGATTACCGCCAACCGCGCGGCGGTGGAAGCAGCATGCCGCGCAGCAGGCCGCGACCCGGCGACGCTGGAGATTACCGCCGGTGTCATGGTGGCATGTCCGGCGCGCGATGGCACAGCGCAGGAAGAACTGAATCCCGACAAGACGCTGTTTGGTTCGGTCGAAGAGGTTGCGGCGGCCTTGCGTGAATATGAGGAAGCGGGCGTCGGGCATGTGATCTGCTGGCTTAGCGAATTAAATGCCGGTGGATTGGCATGGTTCGCGGATGTGCTGCATGCCTATCGCGAAATGGCGGCATAGAGCTGCGTAAAGTGCTGGGAGTTTCTGCTTGGAACTGGCATATCAAAGTTATGGCGCGGGCGAGCCGCTGATCATCTTGCATGGCCTGTTTGGCGCGCGCGACAACTGGCACACGCTGAGCCGCAAGCTCGGCGCGCGCTACCATGTGTTCGCCGTGGATCAGCGCAACCACGGCAACTCGCCGCACAGCGACCGCTTTGACTACGATGTGATGGCCGAGGATCTCCATGCCTTCGTGGAGCAGCACGGCTTGCAGCATGTCAATGTCATGGGGCATTCCATGGGCGGCAAGACGGCCATGCAGTTCGCGTTGCGCTACCCCGCCTGCCTTGCGCGCCTGATCGTCGCCGACATTGCGCCCAAAGCCTACCCGGCCCACCACGACGAGATTTTCGATGCCATGTGCGCGCTCGATCTTGCGGCGCTGCACACGCGCCAGGAGCTTGACTCCGCGCTCGCGCCGCGCGTGCCCGACACGGCGACACGGCAGTTGATCATGAAGAATGTTGGCCGCGATGAGCATGGCGCGTTCACATGGAAGCTCAACCTTGACGCCATCAAGCAAAACTACGATGCGATTCTTGGCAACATTGCGGGCGACGGGCCGTTCTTGAAGCCGACGCTGTTCATGCGCGGCGAGCTTTCCAATTATGTGCAGGCCAGCGATGAGCCAGCGATTCGCAGGCTGTTTCCCGAAGCGCAGATCGTCACCGTTTCCGGCGCGGGACATTGGATTCATGCCGAAAAGCCTGCCGAGGTTTTGAAGATTGTTGAAGATTTTCTGGAAGGGAATAAAGGAACAAGGGAATAAAGGGACTAGGGGAACTATTTGAGATGGTTCCATGGTTCCGCAGTTCTCGAACAATCTATGCACACACTTGAACAATGGTTTCATGATCCCGCCGCGCAGGCCGCCGCCGAAAGTTTGCGCGACAGTGCGCCCATGGTCGAAACGGCAATCGCCATTCAGCAGATTGCCGCACCGACGTTTGCTGAAGGGCCGCGTGGCCAGTTCGTGCAGTCGCAGATGCAGGCGCTCGGCCTGCGCGAGGTCGCCATGGACGAGGTTGGCAACGTGTACGGCTGCCGCCTCGGAACGGTGAGCGGGCCGGGCCTGCTGATCGCCGCGCACCTCGACACGGTGTTTCCGGCTGGCACGGACCTCAGCGTGCGACGCGAGGACGAGCGCATCTACGGTCCGGGGCTGGGCGATAACAGCCTGGGCGTGGCCGGGCTGCTGCACCTTGCGCGGGCGCTTCAGCAGCATGATGTGCCAAACGAGCACCCAATCTGGTTCGTGGCAAACGTCGGCGAAGAAGGACTGGGCGATCTGCGCGGCATGCGCGCGGCGGTGGACCGGCTGGCAAGCCAGATTGGCGCGGCGATTGCGCTGGAAGGCGGCACGCACGGCCATGTCATCCACGAGGCGATTGGCGTGCGGCGCTACCGCGTCAGCGCCACGGCGGCGGGCGGCCATTCATGGCAGGATTTCGGCGCGCCGAGCGCAATTCATGCGTTGGTGCGGCTGGCGGCACGGCTCACGCACCTGCACATCCCGGAAGGGGCGCGCAGCAGTTACAACATTGGCGTGATCGAGGGCGGCAGTTCGGTCAATACCATCGCGCAGCATGCCAGCCTGTTGCTCGATCTGCGCTCGGTTTCACCGGCTGCGCTTGAACAACTCGTCGGCCAGGTCGAGCAGGTGATTGTTGACTCGCAGGCAGCCGAGACGGACGTACACATTACGTTGGAGGATGTCGGCAATCGTCCGGCAGGCCGGATCGCGCGCGACCACCCGCTCGTGCAGGCTGTCGCGGCGATTCACCGCAAGGTCGGCACGGTGACTGAATACGATGTCGCCAGCACCGACGCGAATATTCCGCTCAGCCGCGGCATTCCCGCAGTGTGCATTGGCGTGGGCGACGGCTACAACGCGCACCGGCTGGACGAATACATCGAGGCCAGACGGATTGGAACTGGCATGCAGGCGCTGCTGTGTCTGGCGCTTGCGGCGTCGAGCAGCGCGGTTATACCGTAGTTGAGTTCACTTATGCGCTTGCCGCCGCAGGAGTAGGAGAGTTGTTTATTCCATCGGGCTCCGGCAGCGCCCGCAGCGCGCGAATCGGCGACGCGGCAACCCACATGCTGGTGCAGATCAGCATGCCGACGCCGACCGCCATGGCCGCCCGCAGCCCGATGGTTTCGCCAAGGAAACCGCCTGCGAGCGCGCCAACCAGCGCGGCAGCCGCAGCTGCAAACTGCATGCTCGCGTTGACACGGCCCATCACGCGCGCAGGTGTGACAGCCTGACGCAGGCTGAGTTCGTTGATAAAGAATATCGGCCAGGCAACATCGCCGATTTGCGAGAGCAGCAGCAGCGGCACCGCCCATTGCCCGGCGGCGAACGGAATAAGCAGCGCCGTCACGCTCACACTTCCCAGCGCCACAACAATCGCTGGCCCAACGCCAAACCGTTGCGTGATACGCCCGGCGAGCAGCGCGCCAACCAGCGCCCCACATCCGCCGATGCCAACAATCGTGCCGAGCAGCACAGGCGAGAGGCCAAGCTCGCGAATGGCGTACAGGCTGTGCAGCGAGCCGATGATACCGCCTGCTAAACTTAGCCCGGCTGTGCTCACCAGCAGCGTTCGCAACACTGGCTGTCGCGTTGTCGTTCGCAGCCCGTCGCCAACCGATGCTATGAAGCGTTGTTGAGATTCGGGTTGCGCGGGCGCATGTTCGCTGGTGCGGATGCGCCAGAGCGCGAAGGCTGAAACGAGGAACGAAACCGCATCCCATGCCACGGTCCATGGCGCGCTGATGAGTTGCACAAGCGCGCCACCGAGCGGCGGCCCGGCGATCTCCGCAACCGAATCGCTGACGCCGAGTTTGCTGTTGCCTTCGACGATCTGCTCGCGGGCAAGCAGCGTCGGCACATACGCCTGATAGGCTACGTCGAAAAGTATCGTCAGCATGCCAACTAACGCCGTGATGACGTACAGGTGCAGCATGGTCAGCAAGCCGCCAAGCGCCGCCAGCGGGACGGACAGCAGCAGCAGGGCGCGGCCAAGATCGGCGCCAATCAGCATGGGACGGCGGCGCAGCCGGTCGGCCCACACGCCCGCAGGCAGCCCGATCAGCAGCGTCGGCAGCGTTGCTGCGGCGGCCAGCAGCCCCATTTGCGCTGGCGTGGCCGACAGCACGAGAATCGCCGTGAGTCCCAGCGCGCCCGCGCCGATCTGTGAACCGAATCTGGAAATGGTCTGACCGGCCCAAAGGCGTAAAAAATCGGCATGACGCCAGAGTGTTGTCGCTGATGTTGCCATGCGAGGAGCGTAGCACGCCGTTTAGAGCAGGTCAATCAGCCTTTTGGTGGAAAACAAAGAGGCACTGCCGGGCAGCGCCTCCTGCTTACGAGCATGTGAAGTTGTGCTAGCGTATTGCCGCGATTTCGCTTTCTGGCCTGCGCTGCAATCCCGTGGCTTCGAGCATTTCGTCTTCGTTTAAGGATTCTCTCTTTAACAACGCCTCAGTCAATGCGTCGAGCCGCTGCCGTTCGCGCGTGAGCAAATCAAGCGCTTTCTGGTAGCTTTCGTCGACGATGCGCCGCGTCGCCCGGTCGATTGCCTCGGCGGTCTGTTCGCTGTACGGACGGTTCGTGCCGCCGGCCAGCCCGGTATCAAGATAGTTGCCTTCCTCGTTGCCGCTGAGCGAGAGCAGGCCAACTTCCTGGCTCATGCCGAAGCGCGTGACCATGGCGCGCGCCAGGTCCGTCACCTGCTTGAGGTCGTTCTCCGCGCCGGTTGTCACATAGCCGTACACCACCTGCTCGGCGGCCCGCCCGCCCAGCGCGTTCACGATGCGCGCCCGCAGGTACGGCTCGGTATAATTGTAGCGGTCGTCCTCCGGCACGGAAAGCGTAACGCCCAGCGCCTGGCCGCGCGGTATCACCGTCACGCGGCGCACTGGGTCGCCCTCGGGTTGCAGCAGGCCCAACAAGGCATGCCCCGATTCATGATAGGCCACGCGGCGGCGCTCTTCAGGATCGAGCGTCAGTTTGCGCTCCGCGCCCAGCGCGATCTTCTCAAGCGCGTCGGAAAAATCTTCCATCTGCACCGATGCTTTGCCCCGGCTGGCCGCCAGCAGCGCCGCCTCATTCACGAGGTTGCGCAGGTCCGCGCCGACCAGACCGGGCGTTTCGGCGGCAATCTCGTTCAAATCCACCGATGGGTGGAGCGGCACGCCGCGCGTGTGGACCTTCAGAATTTCGGCACGGCCTGTTCGGTCGGGCGGCAGCACGTTGACGCGCCGGTCAAAGCGCCCGGGCCGCAGCAGCGCCGGGTCGAGCACATCCGCGCGATTGGTCGCCGCCAGCACAATCACCGCCTCGCGCGAATCGAAGCCATCCATTTCGGTGAGCAGCTGGTTCAGCGTTTGCTCGCGTTCGTCGTTGCCGCCCATGATGTTGCCCGCGCCGCGCCGCCGCCCGATCGCGTCAAGCTCATCCACAAAAATAATCGCCGGAGCCGCCTTGCGCGCTTCCGCGAACAGGTCGCGCACGCGGGCCGCGCCCACGCCAACCACCATCTCGATAAACTCCGAGCCAGACATGGAGAAGAACGGCACGTTCGCTTCGCCCGCGACCGCGCGTGCCAGCAGCGTCTTGCCGGTTCCCGGCGGGCCGACCAGCAGCACGCCCTTGGGAATGCGCCCGCCGAGCCGCTGATATTTGTCGGGCTGCTGCAAGAAATCGACAATCTCGACAAGCTCATTTTCAACCTCGTCGATGCCCGCCACATCCTCGAACGTGATTCGCTCGTGAACGGCTTCGACATCGTACCGCCGGGCGCGGCTGCGACCCAGGCTGAACATGCCGCCGCCAGCGGCGCGTGTCGCGCGGGTGGTCAGCCAGAAGAACCCGCCCAGCAGCAGCAAGGTCGGCGCGAACGAAAGCAGCAGGGTGAGGAGGACGCTCCGTGGCTCTTCCAGCGGGCGGGCGCTGATCTGGACGTTGTGCTGCTGGAGCAGCGGCAATATTTCCTGATCCTGGGCAAACGAAGGGCTCTGCGTCGCAAACTTTGCGTACATTTGCGGTTGCTGATTCTGCGCTGTCGGTTGCGGTGCTGCCTGCGCCTGCGCCGTCGCCGTTTGCGCTACATTCGGATCGGCAATCGGCTGCTTGAATATGCCCTGAATGTCATCGCCCTGGCTGGTGATCTCGGCGACATTGCCAGCCGCCACCTGCTGCTTGAACAAGGTGTACGGTATCGTCACCCGATCTTGCTGCTCAGGCAGAAAGAGCGGCACCAGCAGCCAGTTCAGCGCCAGCAGCACCAGCAGAATGATCCAGAAGCGGCCCTGGCGCAGAGTGTTCCAAAAATCAGGCTGCTGATTGTCATTCTGGCCGCTGGTCGCGGTCGCGCCGCGCTTTTCCTCTGGCCCCGGCGGGCGGCTGCGGCCAGCGGGCGGGGTATTTTTCGGGCCGCGCCCATTCGTTCCGTTGACGATGGGTGGCTTGGGAGCGTCACTCATTGCGGTAAAATCCTTCTGTAACATAAGCAAAATGACAAAATCAACAGTTTTTTTGAAGAGCTTTTCGTTGATCATGATACGCGCCGGCGCGCTGGTTGTATTTCTATTCATGCTGAAACGACGTACGTTTCAAGGCTGAAGCCAGGACGCAGCAGCACGCGCCCCACCAGCGCGCCTGCCGCAAGACCATCGGCATCGAAGTGACAACAACCCACCATGCGCGCCGCATGCTCAGCGCTGTCGGAATATGACGCGACGGCGGCGCGCAGCAGGACATGCCTGCTCAGGCAACGGCATGCTTATTTATCCTTATGCTTACATCCGATAGCGGCGGTTGGGTCGGAATGCACCGGCGTGTCGCTGGCAGGAAATGACTCAGCGGATTGTTCGTCATCCGCTGAATCATTGTCATTGGCGTGTCTTTGCGATTTTGGCTGGTTGTCGTAGACAACCTTGCCTTTCATGTTGCCACCCTCTGTATCATGGAGCCGCTCATCCGACGATTTGGTCTGCTTTTGCTTATCCATGCTGCTCAACTCCATTTCCATGGTTATTCCATACGTTGAATGTATAAGAGAGTGCAGCAACAAGTGTGCCGAAACAGGTTATGATGCTGCCGTTACATATCGTTCATCAGCAGCCGCGCGTCCTCGGCGTCCGCATGGCTGATCAAATCGACGGGCGACTGCGCGAATCGTGCGGTGGCGGCGCGGGCATGATCATCGCCTTCGTGGTCGAGCGACCACTGGGCATGCTCCACCAGCAATGCAAGCTCCAGCGCGCGGCCAAGCGTCAGGGCAAAGCGGCGCGCGCCCTGCTCCAGCGCAGGCCGTCCATGCGCCTGCGCGGCCTGGAGCCACTGTTCGGCATGTGCAAGCGCGTTGAGCGCCACCCGGCCCGCATCAGCAAGCCGCTGATCGCGAGCGCTTTCGACGCACTGCGCGACCCTGGTGCGCAACGCCAGCAGCGGTTCGCCGCGCCCCAGCGCCCGCAGCAGATCGAGCGACAACACGTTCGTCGTGCCTTCCCAGATCGGCAGCACCTGGCTGTCGCGCAGCAGCACCGGCAGGCCAGTGTCCTCGATGTAGCCCGCGCCGCCGAACGCTTCCAGCACTTCGCTGGCGACCGCCACCGCCTGCCGTCCGGTCGTCAGCTTGGCGAGCGAGGTTAATAATCGCAGAAGGTGCCGGCTTTCTTCATCGATCGTGCCTGCTTCTTCCTGGCCGAGCAGCGCCACCAGCAGAAATGTCAGGTGAAACGCGCCTTCCGTTTCGGCCTGCAAGGTCGCCAATGTGTCGATGTGCAGCGGCTGCTCGGCCAATAATGCGCCAAATGCCACGCGCTGCCGGGCGTAGCTGCGGGCCAGTGCCATGCCGCGCCGCATGAACGCCGCCGCCGAGACGCTGTTCCAGGTGCGGGTGATTTGCAGCATGGGAATGATGTTGCGCACGCCATGGGTCGGGCCTGCGACAAGCGCGGCAGGCGTGCCGAGGAGCGCGAGTTCAGCGGTCGGCACTTTGCGCGTGCCAAGTTTCTCTTTGAGGCGGTTGACTTCGATAGTGCGCAGCCGCCCGCGTTCGTCGCGCAATTCGACATAAAACAGCGCCAGCCCGCTGCCGCCCGCGTCGTTGCCTTCGGGCCGCGCCAGCGTCAGCGCCATCTGCGCGGTGGTGGCCGAGGTGAACCATTTGCGGCCATACAGTTGCCATGCGCCGTGTTCGTCCTGCCGCGCCACGGTTTCAGTCATGCTGACATCCGAGCCGCCAATCGTTTCGGTCATCCACTGCCCGCTGGTCCATGCGTGTTCCGGGTCGCGGCTGATGAGGCGCGGCACGGCGCGGTCGATCAGTGCCTGGTTGCCGGAGCGCAGCAGCGTGCGGGCGGCTCCGTCGGTCATGGCGAGCGGGCAGGTGTACACATCGGTTGAAGGGTGAAACAGGTAGGCGAGCGCGAACTGAAACGGGCGCGCATGCGGGCCGTAGGGCGTGTCATAGGCGGCGGCGACCACGCCATGTTCGGCAGCGATGCGCGCCGCGACGCGCCACAGCAGTGAAACCTCGATCTGGTCGATCCGCTCGCCCCATGCGTCCCACTGCGTCAGCACTGGCTCGTTAAGCCGATCGGCCAACTGCATACGATACAGGTCGTCGCCCGCGAGGCGACCCATTTCGGCCAGCACCGGCTCGATCTCGCGCAGCACATCCGCTGGTATGGCGCGCCGCAGATATGATCGCAGCACGCGGTCGTCATGAAACTGGTTGCCGAGCGCCGGCGCTGGCTGATGAAAGGCGGCCTTCATTGGCAAATCTCCTGCCGGCAGGCGTTTACGAGCGCTGCGTGAGCGCGCGCGGGTGCGAAATGCTTGAAATACAATATGGTGCTACAATTATAACAAATCCAGAAAGCCAGATGACGCCGCATGACGTAAGATAAATAACGGAGCGAAAACGCAGTTTTGTGTAAACGCGTGGCACGCTTGGTGTATATAAGGGTATGCGTGGCTGCATGCGTATGTTTGGAGCCATCCGTATCCCATACACTCGGTGTAATAATGTACTCGCTTCGGGGCTTAGCTGATAAGGGGAAGCGCAATGCTTGATATGTCGATGACGCCCGAGATGGGGATGCGCGTCACCCCGGCGCTCTTGAACCTCGCTCACTTGCTGACGCTGCCAACCATGGAATTGCACCAGGCGGTACAGCACGAATTAACTGAAAATCCAGCGCTTGAAGAGGTCGAATCGCAGGAGGAGACGTGCCCGCGCTGTCACGGGCCGGTGGTAGAGGGGTTGTGCTTGCGCTGTGCGCTCGACTCGACTGGCAGCGAGCGTACACTTGAACGATCAGATGACGAGACGGATCCGTTGTTATTTGTCGCTGCGCCGCGCAATCTGAATGAGATGCTGTTGAGCGATTTGCGCGCCAGCCTGCCAGAAAGTGAATATCCGCTGGCGGTGACGCTGGTCGGCAGCCTGGATGAGCAGGGTTTTCTTTCTGATGATATTGATGATATCGCGGGAACGCTGGGCGTCGATGTCGCGCGGTTGGAAATTGTGCTGGAGCGGCTGCGCGAGGTGGGGCCGCCCGGCATTGCCACGCGTGACACGCGCGAGTGCCTGCTTTCACAAATCGATGCGCTGGCGGCCGAGGGCGTGACGTTTCCCTACGTGCGCGAGATTGTCGACGAATATCTCGACGACCTGGGCGCGCATCGCTACCGCTACATCGCCCGGCAGTTACAGATTACCCCAAATGATGTCGAAGCGGCGCGCAATTTCATTCATGACAAATTGTGGCCGTACCCGCTCGACGCGGCGGTTGGGAGCACCCGCAGCCCGGATCGCACCCGCTATCGCACGCCTGATATCGCTATTGTCGAGAATGATGACGGCGATTTTGTGGTCGAAGTGCTGCATTCGCCGCGCCGCATGGTGCGGATCAACCCGCTGTATCAGGATCTTTCCAGCAAGGCGGCCTCGCTCGATGAGGAAGAACGGGCGCATGTGCAGGAATATATTGCGCGGGCGCGCGTCTTTCTGGCAAACCTGCGCCAGCGCGAATCGACGCTGCAACGGATTGGCGAGGCGATTGTGCAGCGGCAGCAGGATTTCCTGCGGAATGGCGTGCGGCACCTGACGCCCATGACGCGCTCCGAAATTGCCGCGGCGCTCGGTCTGCATGAATCGACGGTCAGCCGGGCCACGGCGGACAAAACGGTGATTCTGCCAAACAAAACGCTGCTGCCGATCAGTGAATTGTTTGTGGCCGCTCGGCGCGTGCAAGACGTGCTGCGCGAGTTGATCGCGAATGAAACGTCGCCGCTGAGTGACGAGGAACTTGCCAGGCTGCTGACCGACCAGGGCTACCCGATCGCGCGCCGCACGGTGGCAAAATACCGCGATCAGTTACGGATTCCGCCGTCACACCAGCGGTAACCAGAAATAAGGGTAATGGTTGCAAAGTACGTGATGGTAGATGAACATCTGCCACATGATCGAAGAAACGACCAGGTACGCGTGTCGATCATGCGGCAGTGAAGCTATTAGACGCAATGGACACACTCTCACAATCCGTTCATCACGTACTTTGTGACCACTACCATACTCACCATATACATCGGGGGCGGGAGCGACACGCTAGTTTCGTGTCCGCTTGCTTTTTCCTCTTTTCACGTGAAACGCTGCGTTACTCGTAAAACGCTGGCGCTTTTTTGAGTGTTTCCCACTGCGCCGTGTCATGACCGAAAATCACCAGCCCGATCTGCTCCCGTTCGACCAGATCAAGCAGTTTGATTGTACTGGCGCGGATCGCGTCGGCGTCCGGGGTGCTCCCGTCGTCCGGCGCGTCACGGGTAAAGCCCGCGCCGAAGGGCATCGCGTCGATCGTCAATAACACCGCCCCGGTTGTGGGCAGCCGCACCAGCACCGATTGATGGCCCGGCACATGCCCGCTGGTCTCAATCAGCTCCAGCCCCGGCAGCAGTTCCGTGTCCCCGTCCACCAGCCGCATGCGTTCCATGGGCTGATCCCATTGCGGTCGAAGGGCAGCAAACCGTGGGTTGGTCGCCGCATCCAGATGATGCCCGCGCTGCACCACATACTGCGCCTGCGTGAATGCCGCGTGTCGTCCGGCATGGTCGATATCATAATGCGTCGAAATGACGGTATCAATATCGTCCGGTTGGACGCCAAGGCTCGCCAACTGCGCGATAACGTCCTGCCCATTCACGAAATCCGATGCTTCTTCAGGGATGATCTCCGGGAGGCCGCTGTCGATCAGGATATTTTTGCCATCATCCGTTTGCACCAGATAGCACACAATCGGAATCTGGTACTCCGGCATGGACCCAACCTGCATCAGATACAGACGCTGCGGAGCATTTTGGCTCATAATCATTTCCTTATAAAAAACAGATCAACGCGGCAAATGGGGATATATGAATTGACCCTCATCATTTCCCCATATTCTATCATTATTTCGGTAGTGGTTACATAGTAAGTGGTAAAGAGTTTAATGGCGCACTTTCGCGAGGCTTCCGTAGAGGCAAGGCAGTGCGAGCGTCCCTGCGGGACACCTTTCATCACTTACCGTGTCACCATCACTGAAATAAGGGCGTTATTCATTCATGGAGAGGCGATCCACCGGGTCATCTCTACGTTTGTTTATACCAACAGAAACACCGCCAGCGCCACGATCCCGCCCACGAGCGAACTGAGCAAATTGACCGCGTCGTTGTTCATCCAGCGCCAGCCGCGCACTAACTCATGCGGTATGCCCTCAGTTCCATGAGCGCGCTCGGTGTCGCCGCCGCCCGGCAGCCGGTACAACGCCTGCACCGTCGCGCCCAGCAGGCTATCGCAAAGACTGCCTGCAAGCCCGCCCACCAGCGCTGCCGGAATAATCCATCCATGCCATGCCCCGTGCTCCAACCGAAACACCAGCATCAACACCGCGCCGATGAACAGCGCGCCTGCCAGCGTCGCAAGCGTACCGGCCATGCTGACGCCGCCCGACGTGCCAGCCGGCACGCGCCGCAGCGTGGTGATCAGGCGCGGCGGCTGGCGGCTGAGCGTGCCGAGTTCGGTGGCCCATGTGTCGGCGGCTACCGTCGCCATGACGCCCGCGAACAGCGCCAGCAGCGCCATAGGTTCGCCGCTCAGGCCGTACCCCAGCGCCAGCAATGCGCCCGCGCCGCCGTTCGCCAGCGTCTGCGCAAGGTCGCGCTGCCCGCCCTTCTCGAACTTCTCGCCGGTGATGCGCTGCTTTTGCGCCTGCCGGAAGTGCGACAGCGCGCTGGACGACACAAAGAACGCGATCAGGCCAAGCCCCCATGCCCATCCGCCGAAGCCGAACGTGCTCGTGCCGGTGATGATCGCGCCAAGCCAGCCGCTGCGGGTCAGCGAGTGGCGGCGGTAGGCCAGCCAGCCAATGGCGGCGCTCAAGACCAACCCAATAAGAATACGTGGGAGATGTAGCATAATATTAGACGAATGACGAATGACGAATGACGATAGAACCAAGAATCGAGAACATGAGTTCCTTGCCATCCTGTCATCTTGTCATTTTGTCATCGGTTCCTACGAGTTTCTACAAGTTTCCTCGGCCCGACTGGCGACGTGTGCCAGCGCGGCGTCAAGCTGCGGCGCGACCATGTTCGTGACCTGCTCCATGGGAACAAACGCCGCCAGCGGCCCAATCAGCCGGGCGAGATCAAGCGCCAGCGTGGCCGTCACATCCGTGCCAGCGCCGTTCGGCACCAGGCTCCAGCGCGCCTCGACCGGCACCGGCCGCTCCGATGAAAAAACCAGTTCGCGGTCGGCATGCCAGCGCACCTCGCCCTCGCTGCGCAACTCACCGAACGGCGCGAGGTCCATGTACGTGGCGATACGGGCATGGTCGTCGCCGCGCGCAAGAAATTCAACCCGGCTGACACGCGGCAGCAGCTCGCGTAATCCGTTCGGGTCGGACAGCACGGCGAAGATCGCCGCGGGCGGCGCGGCGATCGGGCGGCGGCGAGTCACAGTGATCATGGCGAAGGCTCCCGGGTGGCGTGTACAGAGAATTCCTATGCGAATCTAATAAAGTGTGTGGTATAATGACTACCAAGCGCAAGCATACCAGATCATTTACGGAGTGAAAAGCATGGCTGAGAAAAAGTCAAAAACCAATGTGACATCGCGCGACAAGAGCGGGCGCGCAACTGATCACGTTTGCCTGAATTGCAACCAGATTATCGACAACGACCGCGAAATGGTTGTTGTGACGGATGGCCGCCGCAGCAACAAGACGTTTCACCACCGCGCCTGCTTCCAGAAGTCGGTTGGCGCGTAAGCAGAACGTCTCGTCGGCATACAAGCGGGCGCATGCAGGAAGTCTCCTGCGCGCCCGTTTTTTATTTCATAACGGGCAACATGGCTGCCGTAGCTCATTGGCGGCGGCACAAGTATTGATACACGATGCCGCATAGTTGTTCCTGTCGCTATGATAACAGGAGATGAGCATATGCGTGTAATACGATGGAGTGGATTGCTGCTTGTGATTGCTTTGTGCAGCCTGAGTGTGCAGTCGGCGCTGGCGCAGGCCAGCACACAAACGTTTAATCTGCCGCCGAAAGGCAAAGCAACGATTACATTTCAGGCGCTGTGTATTCAATTCGGCAAGAAGTTCCCGGCAGGCGTGAATGGGCCGAGCAGCGTCGCATCTGATCCGGTGCAGGCCGCGTTGAGCTACGCCCAGAGCAAAGGCTACATGGCCAGCGAACAGCAGGCGCTGGAAGTGCAGTACACGATCTGGCAGTTGCTCAACCAGGGCGGGCCGCAGGGCGGAGCTATCACCAAAGAGGTTGTGTCGCAGGCCCAGAATGCGCCTGCCGCGCCGCAAGGCACTTCGCTCCTCGATGCGGTGAAAGCCAATCAGGTCAAGGTTACGGTCGATTCATGGAAGCCGAACGGGCAGCCGGTGCAGCTTGCGCCGGGCGCAACCGATCATTTCTACGGCCAGGGTACGCTAACGGTCGAGAATACGTCACAGCAGGCGCTAACGCTGTACATGCCGATTGGCACCGTCTTTCCTCCTGCTGATCAGAACGAGCAGAGTATTGCCGCGTACGCGACCAGCGTGCAGGTGACCAGCCCGCAGCCAGCGCCGCAGAACTCCTCAAGTAATTTGCCGGAAACGAGCCAGGGCATGGCACAGGCGTTGATGCCGCTGTTCGCGCTGCTGCTGCTCGGTGCCGCAGTGAGCGTGCGTATCGCGCGTCAAATTCGCATGTAATCTTCAAAAGAA
>DASTWM010000347.1:0-19756 GCA_035765855.1 Roseiflexaceae bacterium | reverse complement strand
TGCCCGATGGTGCCAATGACGCTATTTCGGCGCGCGGCATGGGCCGCAGTGGGTGGGTTCCACGCCGATTTGCGGCCACAGGGCTACGAGGATTGGGACTTCTGGCTGAGCCTGGCGCAGGCCGGCTGGCAGGGCTACCATGTGCCGCAGCCGCTGGTGTGTTACCGCCGCGCGAACAACAGCATGCTGGCGCGCGCCCGGCGACACGATGTAGAATTACGGGCGCAACTGATTCTGCGCCACGCGGCGTTGTACCCGGCTGGCTTCGTCACGTGGGCGCGCCGGGTCATGAAATGGGGCACGGCAGGACAGATTGACTCACGGGCGCGCTGGCTCGCGGCGTTCGCGCAGTACGCATGGCTCGTAGCTCGCATGGAGCCGCGCATGCTGCCGAAAACACTGCTCCGCCCGTTGTTTATCCTGCTGTCAGCGCGGCAGCAGGGCTGGGCGCGGCGCATCGCGCGGCGGCTGCGGCTCACTCAAGCTTCATAGAAATAACCAAAGACACGAAGGCACGAAGTTAATCCATGGAGCTTCGTGTCTTGGTACCTTGGTGGTAGAATCAGGAACTATGAATAGATATTATCGCATTCTTATCACTGGCTCCAGCGGGCAGATCGGCACAAACCTTGCGCTGCGGCTTATGGCCGACGGCCACCAGGTGTTCGGCATAGATCGGCGCATGAACACCTGGACGAACGCCTTTCCAACGCTGCTGCAAGACCTCGGCGCGCCACACCGCGACTTCACAGGCGGCATCGGCGGCGCGCCCTACCCGCCATGCGATGTGGTCGTGCATCTCGCGGCCAACGCCAAGGTGTACGAACTGGTCGAGCAGCCGCACCGCGCGCTGGAAAACATCAACGTAACGTTTAATGTGCTTGAATACTGCCGCGTCAATCGCGTGCCAATCATCTTCTCATCCTCGCGCGAGGTGTATGGCGATATTCACCGCTACATCACCGACGAGGAGCAGGCCCAGTTTTCGTTCACCGAAAGCCCGTATTCGGCCAGCAAAATCAGCGGCGAGGCGTTGATCTACAGCTATGCCCGCTGCTACGGGCTGCCGTACCTGGTGTTTCGCTTTTCAAATGTGTATGGCCGCTACGATAACGATGTCGAGCGCATGGAACGCGTGATTCCGCTGTTCATCCGGCGGCTGCAGCATGGCGAGCCGGTCACGGTGTATGGGCGCGAAAAGGTGCTCGATTTTACCTATGTGGACGATTGCGTAAGCGGCATTGTGGCCGGAATCGAGCGACTCGTCACTGGAGCGGTCACGAACCAGACGATCAACCTGGCGTACGGCGAGGGCAATTCGCTGGTGCGCATGGCGGAGTTCATCGTTGACGCGCTGGGCGTAACGGACGCGCAGATCAATGTCGAGCCAGCCAAGCGGGTGGGCGAGGTCAGCCGCTACGTGGCCGACATCAGCCGGGCGCAGGAATTGCTCGGCTACCATCCGCAGGTGCCGCTCGATGAGGGCATCCGGCGGGCGGTGGCATGGGCGCGCGAATGGGAGCAGGGACAAAGGCAATAACAAAAGAACCAGGAACCAGCTGATTTCTCCCTGGTTCTCGGTTCTTCAGTTCTCTGGTTCTCGGTTCTTCGCCCTTACTCCAGCACCTCGATGTACTGCGGGAAGTCAATCGCGCTGAACCAGATCACGCCGTCTTTATTCGTGTCCGAGCAGTAGAACGTGCGCATGCGCTTGCCCGGATCGGGATCATCGGGCGCGCCGCCCAGCTTGGTCGAGCAGATGGCCGCTGCGCCCGGCGCGACATGCACGGGGTAGGACACGCCCGGCGAACCGACGCGCGGCACCCAGATGACGTAAAGCGTGCTCGGGCGGCTATCAAATGAACTGCGCATCTTGCGGAACTTCAGCGCCTGAACCGTGTCGAGCTGCGTGGGTGGCACAGCCTGGAGCGGCGGCCCGGCGTACACGGCACCTTCCAGCAGATTTGCCGAGTTCACAAAGGCATGGTACGACGGGCGCGCGATCAGCGTGCCGTTTTCGTCGTCGATCAGGTGGCTGTAGCGAAAGCCAGGATTCGTGCTTGTGAGCGTGTACCAGAACGCGCCTTTGAGATTCAGCGCGATTGCCTCGGCGTAGATGCGCGCGGCGTAATTGGCCTGCCGCTGGATCCATGTGTTGTAGTCGGGCGGGCAGCCACTGACATCGTCAGTCGTGCAGATTGCCGCGACTTCGGTAGCAATCAGCGGCTTGTCGGGCATGCCGTACTGCGCCAGTAACTCGCGAATACGCAGCGCCTTGTTCACCAGCAAATCACCAGCACCCCATTCGCCATAGGCATGGTAGCTCAACGCGTCGACCGACTGCGCGGCACCGGACGCGAGCATGCCCTCCAGAAACGTGCGACTGCGGCTGTCGTCCGGCCAGTTCCAGATCAAGGCACCCGCGACGACCTGCGCCTGCGGATTGGCCGATTTGATAGCTGGCACAACCTGCTTCAGCGCCTCGCCGTAATAACTACCGCCATTGTACGGCCTGGCCGGGTCGAGCCAGCAGCCAATGCCATAATCGTCACTTGTCTCAGTGACAGCAATATCGGTTTCGTTGCCAATCTCCCAGTAATTCACCGTAAGATCGCTCTGGCTGAAATGCTCAGCGACTGTGTGCATGAAGGCAGCAAAGTCGGGAAAAGCCTCTACCTTTGGCGGGCTGCACAGCCGCCCCGCAACACTCTGCGCCCATGCCGGCGTGCGCTGCACCACCAGCGTCGGCTCAATGCCTGCCGCGCGGAGACGGCGCACATTCATCTCGACGCCAGCGAGCGCGGCCCAATTGTATGCGCCGCGCGTCGGCTCGACATCCGACCAGAATATCGTGCCGGCGCGGCTCCAGCGCGGCTTGGCAGCGGCGGCGAGCTGCATGGCAGCATCGCTGCTGGCCGTGTGCATGTCAAAGCCAAACGGATTGTTGGTGGGCGCGGGCGCGGCGGCCAACGGCAGGTAGACCGGATATGGACCCTGCGGCTGTGCAGCAGGGCGGGCCTGCACGGGGAGCACCCCGGCAACCCAGAAAAGAGCCAGGAGGAAGAACAAACGTCGTGATGTGTGCATTGTTAAATCTTTGCTAGGACGATTACGCGCTGATTATAGCAAGCGAATCTATCATGTTGATGAAGAAAACTGTTGCAATCAGATCACAATTCAGACATTTTCAAAAGCCTTTACCCACGAAAACCATGATGAAGTGTAAACCGTTGCGCGCCCACCAGCTACAAAGATCATGTACAAAGACTTGTGCTATAATGCGCCGCAGGCATAAAGAAGGCTCAAACGCGCCCGAGCATGTTGCAGTGGACGCGTCTCTACTATGGCACTAAAGGTACTCTACGTTGTCGAGGCGACGATCGCCGGAGTGCGCCGCCACGTCACACAACTTGCATGTGGTCTTGATCGACAACGATTCAACATAACGGTTGCATGCCCGTTGCTACGCGACCAAACCTATGGTGATGAACAGTTTGTCGACACCTTGCGCGCGGCAGATGTTGCGGTTGTCCCGTTGTCATTGCATCGCGCTATTCATCCCCCGTCAGACGCGGCAGCGTTGAAACAGCTTGCGCGACACATCCAGACGAATCAATACGATGTGGTACATGCCCATAGCTCGAAGGCTGGCTTTCTCGCGCGTCTTGCGGCGCGGCTGGCGCATCAGCCGGGCACTGTGTACACGCCGCACGGGCTGTACTTTCTCGGTCTTCGATCCGCTGCCAAACGCCGCTTCTATCTTGCGCTCGAACAATGTGCAGCCCGCATAACCGACCGGATTGTCGCGGTGTCGGCCGGCGAGCGCGACGTGCTGGTGCGCGCTCACATTGGCAGGCCGGAGCAAATCGTCTGTATCGCCAACGGCATCGCGCCCGCGTACCTGCCACATGAGTATGATCGAGCGGCGCAACGCCGGGCGCTCGGCCAGGAAACTGATGGCTTGCTGATAGGATGCGTCGCGCGTCTATCGGCGCAAAAAAATCCGTTCATGTTTGTGGATGCTGCCGCGCAGGTGCTGCGTCACCTTCCGCATGCCCGGTTCGTCTGGTGTGGCGGCGGCGAACTTGCGGCAGCGGCGCAGCAGCGGGCGGCGCATCTCGGCGTCACGCATGCCATTCGCTGGCTCGGCCACCGCGAGGACGCCAGCGAAGTATTGGCCGCGCTCGATCTGTTCTGGTTGTGTTCGACGTATGAGGGCGCGCCGTATGTGTTGCTCGAAGCCATGGAGCGGCGCGTGCCAATTATTGCCACCGATGTGGTAGGCAACCGCGACCTGCTGCGTGAAGGCAACGGGCTGCTGGTGCCATCGCAAGATGTGGCGGCACTGTGCCAGGCCACCAGCATGCTCGCGCAGCAGCCGGAGCGCCGCGCGGCGCTGGCCGAAGCAGGCTGGCGCTGGTACCGCGAACATGGCACGCTGGAGCGCATGATCGCGCAAACGGAAGCATTGTATACCGAACTTGCCACGCGCCGCAGCGGCACGCAGCCAGAGATAGTTCCGCTGCACCTTTAGCGATTGATTAATGGACCTATGAAAGCACGTACAACCACTAACCTCGACGTTCTTGTGCTGGTTGGCAGCATTGCGATAACGGAAGTCATGCTTGCCACCGCCATGGAAGCGCGCAAGGCGCTGCCGTTCGGGGCGCCGTTGCTGCCCGGCGCAGACCTTATTCCGCCCATGTTGTTCTTGATCGTCAGCGCGATCTGGCTGTCGCTGCTGATGCTGCTTTCCGTGCCGCGCTACGCCCGCGCCGGGCACCTGCTCGATGGACTGTGGCGGCTCGTGACAGCCGTCGGGTTTTCGTCGCTGACGTTTGCCGGCGCACTGTTCCTGTCGTTCCGCGCTACATCGCGCCTGTTTTTCGTGTATTTTGTCGTGCTCGATCTGCTGGCGCTGCTGCTGTTCTACGGTATCATGCGGATGCTGGCGCACCGCACGAATAATCAGTTGCCGGGGCGCTCGCGTGTCATTATCGCTGGCGCAGGCCGCACCGGCTTGCGGCTGGCGCGGGGAATCAGCAGCCAGTGGAATCATGGCGCGGTAGTCGTCGGCTTTGTGGATGATAATGGCGCGCAGCCAGACGAGTGGCCGCTGCTTGGCACGCTGGACGCAACACCACAGATCATTGAGACGCATGAAATTGACGAGATCATTATTGCGCTGCCGCTGGAAGCGCATCCGCGTCTGGTGGAATTAGTGCGACAATTGCAAGGCACGCATGTCCACATCCGGCTGGTGCCAGATCTGCTCGATTTTGCCGTGATGCACGCCAGCGTTGATTATCTGGAAGGTTTGCCGATTGTCGGGCTGCGCGTGTCGGCGCTCAGCGATGAGGCGCGGATCGCCAAGCGGCTGTTCGACATTGTGGTGAGCGGGCTGCTGCTGCTGTGCCTGTGGCCGGTGCTGCTGGTCATCGCGTTGCTCATCCGGCTCGACTCGCCCGGCCCGGTTTTCTACATTGCCGAGCGCATGGGCGAAAATGGCCGTATTTTCTCCATGTTTAAGTTTCGCACGATGGTGCAGGATGCCGAAGCACGCTGGGAAGAGGTCGCGTTCCGGCGACCGGATGGCAAGCTGTCATTCAAGCTGATTGGCGACCCGCGCGTGACGCGGGTTGGGCGCTGGCTGCGGCGCACCAGCATGGACGAACTGCCACAGCTGCTCAACGTGCTGCGCGGCGACATGAGCCTGGTTGGCCCGCGCCCGGAACTGCCGTTGATCGTGCATGAAGAGTACGAGCCGTGGCAGTGGAGCCGTTTCACCGTGCCGCAGGGCATGACCGGCTGGTGGCAGGTCCACCGGCGCGGCTTCGAGCACCAGCACCTGTGTACCGCCGACGATCTGTATTATATTCAGAATTATTCGCTCATGCTCGATATTCGGATTCTGCTGCGCACGATTTTTGTGGTGCTGACCGGCCAGGGCGCATACTAATTGATTGCAGATTGCAGATTGCAGATTGCAGATTGAAAAACATACAGCGCGCCAGGTTTCACGCAGTCTCTTGTATGCCGGGCTTGTGTCACTCGCGCTGGCCGGGCTGTACATCATGTATGCGCTCCGCTCAAGCGGTGTCTACGACGACGATGTGATCGGCCATTACCTGATCGCGCGCTGGAGTTGGCGGCACCCGGAATTGTTCCTGAATACGTGGGGCCGGCCCGCGTTTACGATTCTGTACGCGCCAGTTGCGCTGTTTGGCCTCAAGGCTGAGCAGGTGTTTAGCGCCGTGTTGGCCGCGCTGGTGTGCATTGGCAGCGCGCGGCTGGCGCAAAGCTACGGGTTGCGCAAGAGCTGGCTGGCGGCGCTCTTCACCGGCCTGGAGCCGGAATTTGTGCGGCAGGGCTTCGCGGCGCTGACCGAGCTGGTGGCGGCAGGCTGCCTGTGCATGGCGCTGTTGGGCATGGCGCAACGGCGCTGGTGGCTGGCGGCACTTGGGGCGGCGCTGCTCCCTTTCGCGCGCTACGAATTGCTGCCCGTGCTGCTGCTGTTTACGGCGGCGCTGACATGGGAACGGCGCTGGAGATATGCAGGCATGACGCTGCTGCCGCTCCTGGCGTGGAATTGTTACAACGCATGGGCGGCGGGCGCATGGCCGCTCATCCTGTTTCCGTTCGATCGCCTGTTTGGGCAGCCGGGCGGTATTATTTTTGATTACGGCTCAGGGCCGCTGGCGCATTATGTCGCGCTGCTGCCCGACGCCTTTGGTGGCGCATGCCTGGTGCTCGCGGCGTTGGGCTTGCTGCGGCTACGCATGGGTTTGCTGCATGCCTGCGTGTTCGTCGTCATTGCCGTGCTCAGCATAAGTTATTGGGCGATTCCGTCCACCGGCATTGCTGGCTACATTCGTCACCTGGCAGTGCTCGCGCCGGTCGGCGGCGTGCTGGCAGTGGCAGGCGTCGAACAACTGGCCGGGCAATGGACGCATCCATGGCGACGCTGGGCCGCAGTTGCGGTGCTTGCGGCGCTTGCTGGCTGGCTGCTGTCCCGGCACCTTTATGCCGATGTGGTGGTGGCAGTGTCGGCGGCAGCGGGACTGATCTTCTTTGCCTCATTCCAGCGTTTTGCGGCGGGTCTCGCGGCCCAGGCTTTGCTGGTGATGCTCTTGACGGTACTGCTGACGGTTCGGCCGTATCGCATCAATGACGAGCAGCAGCAGGCATGGGAGGCCGGGCAGTGGTTGCAGGCAAGCGCGTATCATAACCGCGTGGTACTCGGCTCGCACGCATGGTTTACGTACGGAAGTGATGTCGATCCATACAGCCGCGCAGTGTACCGACCGATCATGCCGAGCGAGATCGATGCAGCGCCGGTTGGCAGCATTATTGTGTGGGACTCGCACTATTCAGCGCGCCTGGTGTGGCAGACGCCACGAGCGCTCGTGCAGCGCGATCCGCGCTTGCGGCTGCTGCGGCAATTCAGGAGCAAGGGCTTTGAACTGGATGTGTACGAGAAAGTAACAACATAGAAATGGCTGAGCCAATCACCATTGAAAAGCCAGTTCAAGCGCCAGATGTTGCTCCAGCGTTGCTACGCGCGGGCGTGCTGCTGCGCGCGCGCCACCGCTTCGCCGTCCATGATCGCGTCGTGTTTGCCTGCATATTGCTGCTGGCGCTGGCGCAGGGCATACTGTACCTTACACTGCTGCCGCCATGGCAGCATTACGACGAGCCAACCCATTTCGAGTATGCCTGGTTGAGCGCCAACAAGACGCTGCTGCCCAAAGCTGGCGACGAAAATGAACCGATACGGCGCGAAATTGCCGCCTCTATGCTGGAGCATGGATTCTTTCGCGCGCTGCCGCGCCCTGATTTGCTCACCGACAATCGATTAACATGGCTTGGCATTTCTGAGCTTGGGCATCCGCCAACATATTATGCGTTCACGGGCCTGCTGCTGCGCGCGGTCAATCATCTCGACGTCACCAGCCAGCTGTACGTCGCCCGCTGTGTGTCGCTGGTGCTGTTTATGGTCACCATCGCAGTGGCATGGAACGTGATGCGCGATATTTTGCCTGCTGGTCATATATTGCGGTGGGCGGTGCCGGTTGCAATCGTGCTCTTACCGCCGTTTGCCGACCTGATGACCTCGGTCAATAATGATGTTGCCGCAGTGCTGGTATTCTCGCTCGTTTTGTGGGGCGCGGTGCGGCTGCTGCGCTTTGGCATCACATGGCAGCGCGTGGCATGGGTGTGTTGCGCTGCCGGGCTCGCGCTGGCAACCAAGAATACTGCCGCGCCGGCAGTGCCGCTTGCGCTGCTTGCGGTGGGCGGCGCGCTGTGGATGCAACGTGGCTGGCGCTGGCGCTGGCTGCTGGCGGGTGTGGCCGTCGTGGTTGTCGCTCTCATTCCCGCCACGCTGACATGGGGCGACGCGGCGTACTGGTACCGCTGGTCGTGGGGCAAAACGCAGCAGGACGCCACGCAGGTCGTTTCAAGCGCCGCGCCGCTCGGCGCGCATGTGTTGCTTGTAGAGGCCAACGCCGACAGCCCCATCCGCCAGTTGATCGAGCCGCTGCTGCCCGCAGATGTGCAGCGTGTTTCCGGCACGACCATTACGATCGGCGGCTGGATGTGGGCCGACCGAACGGCGCAGGTCCACATGCCGACGGTCGTATTCGGTTCCGACCAGGGAGCCAGCAATGCGACCGCCGCCCCGCTCATTACCGTCACCACCACGCCGATCTTTGTCGCCCAAACCATGGACATTCCCGCGAATGCGACACTGTTGCAGTACACTGTGCTGGCAAGCACATCTGGCGAGCCGCTGCGCCTGTTTGTGGATGGAGCTGTGATTGCCGAAGGTGTTTTTCCCACAACCAAGCCGCCTGCGTTCGACAGCGCCGCGGCGCAAAGCGGCACATGGGCAGGGCAACCATTCGTAAATCTCGTGCGCAACGCTTCCGCCGAAGCCGCGTGGCCGCATCTGCGTCCATGGTTGGAGGAGGCGGTGTTCCGCTACATTCACCGTTCGCCATCACAAACGGTGGCTGCCCTTTTCGACGTTCAGCGCAATGGTCCGCTGCTGATCACCAACTCCGGGCTGTGGGTGCTGTTTTCGTTCTTCAGTGTGTATGGCTGGGCAAACGTGCGATTGCAGGGCTGGGCATGGCCGTACCTGTTTCAATGCATCGTGGCGGTCGGGTTGCTCGGCTCATTGACGTGGCTCATTCGCCGACGGCGCGCGCTAAGCGTTCGGCGCGCGGCAACGCTGGCGTTTCTGATGCTGGCGCTGCTCCTGATCTGGGGAAATACACTGCTGCGGCCATTGCCGCTGCTCGACCCGAGTTTCTCGGTTCTTCCGGTAGCGCGCTACGGCTTCCCCGCAATCATTCCAACCATGCTTGCGCTGATCGGCGGGTGGTGGGCGCTGTGGCCGCGCCGCTTTCGGTCGCTTGCGGTCGTCATGCTGCTGGCAGGCTTCGCGTTGCTGGATGGCGTGGCGGTCGCAACGATCTACACGTATTTCGCGGCATAATGTTCTAGAGTGGGAAGACTTCTTGCAGCGGCACAAACCGCAGCGCGCCGTTAGGGCATGCGCTCACGCAGGCCATATCGTTGTACGCCTGGCAGAAATCGCATTTATCCGCCCGCATGGCAGGCTCCGCTGTTTCGAGCATGATGACAGGCGTCCGCATGTGTTTCATGCGGTCCCAGAGCGCCCAGAGTGGCGACGTGGAGTGTGCTGGCTTCAGCGGCATTAACGCCATTGCATCATAGGGGCAGGCCGGCACGCAGTCGCCACAGCCCGTACAACGATCCGTAACGACCAGCACGCCACTGTTGTTCCACTGAATAGCGTCTTCGGGACACGCCTCCACACATTCAGCGCCGAAACGGCACTGGCGGCACGCGTCAGCGACATCCTGCCCGTCGATATTGACGTCCGGCAGTTGCAGCCGCGCCCGCCCGTAGCGCTCAGCGCACGCATCCTCACAAAGATGACAGTCAGGATCGCACAGTTCAGGATCACGCACCAGAAGATGTGTGCCGCGCAGGAGCCCATGATCAACAATAGCCGCAAGCTGCTGCGCGCGTTCAGCATCTTTGAGCATCGTGGTGTTATTCTGCCGCCGCCGTGCGACGACCCTTTGCAGTTCCTCATTCAGCGCGGGCAGCTTGTCGAGCAGCTTGAGAAAGCCGGACGCGGGCAGTGCCAGCACATCCACTGGCGTCAGCGCGTAAACATTCGCGGTATGCGGCTCGCTGGTCAGCAGCGACATTTCGCCGAAGAAGTTACCTTCGTCGAGATGGGCGATGACATGCCCGCTCTGTTCGATCGCCACCTGGCCAGCCTCAACGATGTAGAGCGAATCGCCGTGCGCGCCTTCGTGGATGATCAGATCGCCGCGTTCATAGTGCCGCGATTGCAATAACTCTGTGAGATACATGCGCTCGCCGGGCGGCAGCTTGCTAAACAGCGGGACGCGACTCAGGCTACTCTCGACCAGCCGCCGCACATACGTTGCGCGCAGCACAGCGGTAAGTTCCGGCGACTGCTTCATCGCGCCGCGCACAGCATCGAGCGACAGTTGCAGCACATAACATGTTGTTTCGGCCTGGCCCGTGACGTGATGAAACATATTACTGAACAGTGGGCCTTCGCCAAAAATCTCGCCGCGCTGCACCTGGCCTACCGGAACACGGTGGCCCAGGCGATCATGCAGCGTCATGGTCAGGCGGCCTTGCAGAAACACGTATAAAAATGCGTCGGGGAGGTTTGGCACAACCGGCGTGCCTGGCAAAAATGCCCGCAGAGCGCACAAGGGTGCAAGTCGCTCTAACACATGCGCGGGCAACCCGCGCAAGCCACTCAACTGCGCGAGAAGTTCCACTTTAGCGCCAAGCTGCTGCATGTGCGGCGGCGGCGCAGGCCGAGCTTCAAGCCGCTGGCCGGCATGACGAGATTTGGTTGAAGTACTCACTGATGAATAGTAATACGTGATGCATCAAACGTACGCTAACACCACGATCTACGTTTTACCTTTTATCCAGCGAACCGGGCAAAATCGTTAGCTTTTCACACCCATTGTACCATGCTGGCTATTGTTCAGTTTCTGGATGCGCGCTCGTGCTGCGCTCAAACTCGGCCAATGCGGCGACAAGCTGTTCCTGGCGAATCGCCGCGGTCATGTCGCCACGGGTGCGCTCCAGCACCGCCCGCAGCGCGTCGGTGGTGCGCCGCAGCCCGCCAGTGATCGCGTCCGGGAAATCGACAGTGACAAGGCTGCTGTACACATCATCCATCAGGTTGAGCAGCCGCTCGCCCCGCGCAACCTCGCCATGGCGCAGCCCATCCAGAATGGCGCGCCGCAACTCGGACGCCGCTTCCGCCAGGCCGTTCAGGTAGGCGGCTGGCTCGACCTGCAGCGCCGCCGGGCCGGGCAGCGCGTCGCCGCGCAAAAAGGCGTACACAGCCGCCGCTTCGGCGTACTCTTTCAGCGCGTCCTGCGTGTAGCCAGCATAGAGCAGATTCGGCTGCTCGTGCAGTTTATCTCGCAGATCATGGACGATTTCGGTGGCGGTGCGCAACAGCGCCTCGGATTCCTCGAACTCGCCGCGATGAGCCGCGCGGATCGCATTGGCGCACTGGCGCGTCAGCGCCCGCGAAGCTGCCAGCGCCTGTTCGCGGGCGGCATGGGTCGTATCGATCTGCGCCACTGCCTCAGAAATGACCGCGTCAATTGTCATATGAACCCTCCTGCGAAGGCGCTGCACGTTTTTCCTTATGCATGCCATGCAACGCGTGTGCCAACTGCCGCACGCCCGCGCGAATCTCCGGCACGTCGACCGATGTGTAGCCGAGCAGCAGCCCGCCGCGCGCCATTGGCTCCATGGCATATGCGGAAAGCGGCAGCGCCTCGATACCATGCTCCGCCGCTTGAATAGATGCAGCCCGATCATCCATGCCATCCGTCAGCCAGCCAACCAAATGCATGCCCGCCTCGGCAGGAGCTATATCAAGCAGCCCGCCAAGCGCATGCCGGGCAGCTTCGGCAAGCGCGGCCTGCCGCTCGGCATACAGCGTGCGCATCTGGCGAATGTGCCGCCCGAACTGCCCGGACGTGATGCACTCCGCGACCACTGCCTGTTCGATCCCCGGCGCGTGGCGGTCGGAGAGCGCGCGGGCATTGACGAACGCATCCACAAGATCCGGCGGCACAATCATATACCCAAGCCGCAACGCAGGCAACAACACTTTGGAAAAGGTGCCAATGTAGATGACGCGCCCGGCCTGATCGAGCCCCTGCAACGCCGCCAGCGGTCGCCCGACGTAACGATACTCGCTGTCGTAGTCATCCTCCAGAATCCATGCCGAGCTGTTTTTCGCCCATTCGAGCAGCGCGAGCCGCCGCGCCAGGCTCATGGTCACGCCGAGCGGGTACTGGTGCGATGGCGTGACGTACGCGGCCCGCGCTTCCGGGCAGCGCGCCGCACCTTCAGCGATGCTCAAGCCTTCATGATCCACCCGCACCGGCACAAGCCGCGCGCCCGCGCTGTGGAGCACGCCCTTCGCGCCAAGATAGCCAGGATCTTCCATCCACACAGCATCGCCGGGATCGAGCAAGATGCGAGCCGCAAGATCGAGCGCCTGCTGCGAGCCGGCTGTGATGACAACCTGTTCTGCCGTGCAGCGTACGCCGCGCGCCGCGCCGAGGTAGGCCGCAATGGCTTCGCGCAGCGGGCGATACCCGGCCGGGTCGCTGTAGCCCAGCAGTTCAGGCGGCGGGGCGCGCCACATGCGCGCCGTGAGCCGCGCCCACTCCTCATACGGGAAGGCGTCGAGTGCGACCAGCCCATGGCGAAACGCCCGCGCGCCGCCGCGCCGAGGCACGCGCACCGGCGTTGTCGCGAGCAGCGCGCCGCGTTTGGAAAGCGCGCGGTTGCCACGCAGTTGCGGCGCGTCAGGCGCATGCGCCCGGACCTGCAACACTTCTTCCGGCAGCGCGCGCGAAACATACGTGCCGTCGCCGACGCGCCCTTCAAGGTAGCCTTCGGCCAGCAACTGATCGAAGGCGTTCACGACGGTGTTGCGCGACACCAGCAACTCCGCCGCGAGTGTGCGCGTGGCCGGCAGGCGCGTCCCAGCGCGAATCTGCCCGCGCAAAATCGCTTCGCGCAGGTCGTCGTAGAGTTGCTGATAGAGCGGCGTCGGCGCGTGATTGTCAAGCGTAATCGGCGGTATCATGAATAATGTATCGTGTCAGGATTATATACTTTGCATCTTCGCTGCTCGTAATGGTACCATATTTTTATGTTTTAATGGCACTTGAACAGGACCAATGTTGTACGTAGCATGGGCAAAAGCATCGCATGTCAGAAGGAGCAACCATGACGACGACCCGCTCGCGTTCGAGAATAACCGTTCAAAAGGCTGTCGCGCAGCTTCCGCAGGGCGACGACCCGCTGCGCTTCGCAACGGTGCTGCGGCACGGCAGCATGGCGGTCGAACTGTACGCGCCGCGCGGCCACGACCCGCAGACGCCGCACAAACAAGATGAATTGTACGTCGTCATTTCCGGCAGCGGCGCATTCGTGAATGACGGCGCGCGCCAGCCGTTTGGCCCCGGCGATGTGCTGTTCGTGCCTGCCGGAGTCGAGCATCGCTTTGAAAACTTCAGCGATGATTTTCAAACATGGGTGATTTTCTATGGGCCGCAAGGCGGCGAACAGCATAACGGGTGAATATATGCACATGCCTGAACCACAAACCTATCAGAACGGCGATTACACGATTAGCACCGACCCGGCGCGGCTCGATGTCGCGGCGGTGTACGCCTATCTGTCGCGGGCCTACTGGGCGCAGGGCCGCCCGCTCGACGTTGTGCGGCGCTCGCTGGAGCATTCGCTCTGCTTCGGCGTCTACCATGGCGACGCGCAGGTCGGCCTGGCGCGCGTGATTACCGACTTCGCCACGTTCGCTTATCTGTGCGATGTGTACATTCTGGACGAGCATCAGGGCCATGGGCTTGGCAAGTGGCTGATCTCGGTTGTGACCGCGCACCCTGACCTGCGGAGCTTGCGCCGCTTCCTGCTGGCGACCCGCGACGCGCATGGTTTGTACCGCCAGTACGGCTTTGACGAACTGATGGCACCTGAACGCTGGATGGAGAAATTTCAGGAATCCGTTTCCGACAACCGCTAACTGCCAGGTATCAGGCATCCATTATCAATCTCACAAGGAGTTGTTCATGCCCCGCAAGTACATCGAAGAACCGCGCGCTGCTGTGCGCCGCCGCGACCGCGCCGTCGAAGACCATGCCTGGATCACGGCGCTGCTTCATCGCGCGGCGATTGGCATGCTCGCCACACAGCATGACGGGCAGCCATTCATCAACGGCAATCTGTTTGTGTTTGATGAGCCAGCGCGCGTGATTTACATGCACACCGCGCAGGTCGGTCGCACCCGCGCCAACATCGAGCATGAGGAGCGCGTCTGCTTCAGCGTGACCGAAATGGGCCGGCTGCTGCCTGCCGATGAAGCATTGGAGTTCAGCGTCGAATATGCTGGCGTTGTGGTGTTCGGGCGGGCGGCGGTCGTGAGCGATCATGCCGAGGCACAGCATGGACTGCAACTGCTGCTCGATAAATATTTTGCGCACCTGCGGCCAGGCGAGCACTACCGCCCGATTACCGACGAGGAACTTGCGCGAACATGCGTGTACCGCATCGCCATCGACGAGTGGAGTGGCAAACAGAAAGCGGTCGCGGCGGATTTTCCCGGCGCGTTCGTGTATCGCGCGCCGCGTTGAGTCGCTTTCAGAGAAATTGGGGAAGTGCAGTAGAATACACATAGCGCCCGCGACGTTGTAAAAAGGAGGACTCATGGATCGGCGCTATGTGTTATCGATTGACGGCGGCGGCATTCGCGGCATTCTTCCGGCATGCCTGCTGGTGGAGCTTGAGCGCGTGACTGGCAGGCTGGCGCGCGAAACCTTCTCGTTCGCCGCCGGAACCTCAACCGGCGCGATCATTGCCGCCGGTGTCGCGGCGGGCCTCCCGGCGACGCGCATCCTCGATATTTACCGCAACCGAGCGCGTGAGATTTTCGTGCGGACGCCATTCACCCCGCTCAAGCGGATCGTACGCGGCTATCAATATGGGAACAGGACGCTGGCGCGCGTCATGGCCGAGGAGCTTGGCCCGCATGGCGATTGGACGCTCAATGACGCGCCGATTGATGTCATGTTCACCGCCACACGGGTGTCAGACGGCATGCCGTGGTATTTTGTGCGCGACAACCCGGCCAACGCCCGGAGCACCGGAAAGCTGCACATGGTGGACTGTGTCACGGCGTCGGCATGCGCGCCGACCTACTTCGAGCCGTGGGTTATCAGCCAGGCGGCGGGCGGGCGCTCGTCCAACGGTGAGCCGATTGGCGCGCTGGTGGATGGCGGCGTCGGCGTAGCGGGCAACCCGGTCTACCAGACGTGCGTGGAAGCTTTTTTCTACAACACGAACTACCAGCCTGAAGCTACAATTGTCGTGTCGCTCGGCACTGGACGCTTTGTCGAGCGCAGGCAGCCAACATGGATCTGGCCGTGGTTTCAGTGGACGCTCGGGCAGCTCATGCGTTCGCCGGGCGAGCAGCAGACCCAGCTCGTGCAGCGCCATTTTTCATCCACGCCGTTGTATCGTCTCGATCCCGATTTGCAGCAGCTCGATCCCATGCTGACCAATCCGATTGAGCTTGACGATGTGGGCAGCGTTGACGTGCTGCTTGAATACGGGCGTCGTTTTGCGGAAAAGGTGAACTGGCACCGGATTTTAGAAGACAATGACGAGAGTTTCCGCATTCACAGGCATAATACCCTGTGGAAGCAGTACAAACAATCATGACTATTCGACAAAAGTAAGCCGCATGCGGTACACTGTGTTCTGATGAGACGAAGGACGCACGACGAACGACGATAAAGATTGCCAGATCGTATTCCTTCTCAAGAACGAAAGAGCCATGACAAACCAAAACACACAACCGATGCGCGTGCTGTGCATCTTCGCGCACCCCGACGATCCCGAGTTCAGCGTTGGCGGCAGCGCGGCGCGCTGGGCGCATGAAGGGGCCGAGGTCACCTATTGCATTATCACTGACGGTTCGGCGGGCAGCAACACACCCGGCGAAGACCTTGCGGCGCTGGTCGAGACCCGGCACGCCGAGCAGCGCTGCGCCGCCGATGCGCTCGGCGTCAAGGAGGTGCTGTTCCTCGGCTACCGCGATGGCACGCTTCAGCCGACGATTGAATTGCGCCGCGAACTGACGCGCCTCATCCGCAAATTAAAACCTGATCGCGTGGTGTGCGGCGATCCGACCGCCATCCTGTATGGCGACGATTACATCAATCATCCCGATCACCGCGCCGCAGCCGAAGCGGCAGTGTACGCGGTGTTTCCCAGCGCTGAAACGCGCCCGATTTTTCCTGAATTGCTGGACGAAGGCCTGGAGCCGCACAAGGTCAGGGAACTGTACATCTCCGGCTCGACCCAACCGACGGTGTACGTCGATATTTCCAGCACGCTCGACCAGAAAATCGAGGCGCTGCGCTGCCACAAAAGCCAGGTCGATCCCGGCGACGGCAAGTGGATACGCGATTGGGCGGCAGAGACCGGCAAGCAGGGCAATGTGCCGTATGCCGAGGCATTCCGCGTGATGCGGCTGGTGCGCGATCAGGAACCCGCCGAAGCCGCCGCGCCGATCGAGGAAGCGGACCAGCCGAAAGCTGAATGATGGCCGAAGGCATCGCTATGAATCATGCTGGATAGCGCGCCAATTCACCTGCACGTCGAACCAGCCGATGCTGGCCGCCCGCTGGTCGCGATCGTGGAGCGCGCGGTGGATGATCATGCTGACGCCGCGCTCCTGATTGCGCGGGGCGGGCTGTGGGTCGAAAAAGCGCGCGTCATTGACGGCAGCCTGCCCGCCGAAGTTGGCGCGCATGTGACCATTCACACGCCGCCCGGCGGTACGTACCATGATGTCGTTTTCGATCCAGCATGGATTGTCTTCGAGGACGCCGACCTGCTGGCGCTCAACAAGCCAGCAGGCGTGTACACCGGCATGACGCCATGGGACGTTGAGGGCAACATTCAGGCCGCGCTGGACTGTTTTCTCACTGAACGCGATGGCACGCCGCCGCAGCTCCATGCGGCGCACCGGCTCGACCGCAATACCAGCGGCGTACTGTTGTTTTCCAAAAATCCGGCAGTGAATAGCAAACTCCAGCGCGCCTTTGCCGAACATCAAGCGCGCAAAACCTACCTGTGTCTCTGCGCGGGCCAGCCAGAAGCCGACGAATGGACAGTGGAGACCGGCCATGGCCGCACGATCAACGGCCATTTTCACGCCTACCCGCGCGAGCATGTCGGGCAGATGCTGCTCCACGGCAGCGTGGTCAAGCACATGATCACGCGCTTTGTGGTTGTGGAGCGGCACGACGATGGCACGTTGCTCCACGCCTTTCCGCAAACTGGCCGAACTCATCAAATCCGGCTCCATGCCGCATTTGCCGGACACCCGCTCGTCGGTGACGCGAAATACGGCGGCCCGACGATCTGGCGAAACATGCCAGTATTCCACCATCACCTGCATGCGGCCCGGCTGCAACTGCCGCACCCGCGCACGAATGAACCGCTGACGATCGAAGCGCCCCTGCCAGAGTGGGCCTGCACCGCAGATTACTAGCGAGCGCCGTAGCGGTCGCAACTTTCGCTACATAACCGCAACATATTTGTATGCCTTTGCCGCGCTGCTCGCGCCTATCATGAGAAGCAGCAGCATCAGACAGATGCTCCATACTATTGTCGATAACGTGTACAAAGGCAGAACGTATGCATCTTTCAATCGGCCAGCGGTTTGGAATCGGCTTCACAAGTATTCTGGTGCTCCTTGTTGCACTTGTGGGGCTTGCGAGCGTGTCACTCTCTAACTATCACCATCATGTTCAATTCATTACAGAAGAGAGCTTTCCGCAAGGCGCGCTTTTACGCAAACTCTATGTTGCGCAAAGTGGACTAATGGATGAAACATTTGCCTATGTAATCACTCACGAGGCCGGGCATCTTGAGCAGTACAATGCCCACAAACAAGAGGTTCAGGGCTTGCTTGATGAATATAGCCAGGCCCATGGTCAGGATCTCAAAAACAACAGCGAAAAAATGCAAACCTTCCTTTCGCTTCAATACACCATGAAAGCCCAGATGTCACTTACCAATAATTTGCAAAAACGCATTCAGCGTGGCGAAATGGTGTATTTGTCATCGACCAGCCGCCAGATAAGCAGCATGCAAGAGCGGATGCATACAAAGATTGAGGAGGCGGGCGCGTTGATTGACGCAGAGGCGGAAGATGCGACTAAAACGCTCGATTCGGATCCGCGCACGCTGATTTATGTGAGCACCGCATGCATCATTCTCACGGTTCTGGCACTCTTTTTCATTGTTTTGCGCACGGTCATCCGCCCGCTGCACACATTGCGCGATGCCGCGCTCGTGGTTGCATCCGGCGATCTTAACCATCAGGTGCAGATCACATCCCGCGATGAACTTGGCGATCTTGGTCGCGCCTTTAACACCATGATCGCGCGAGTCGCCAACCAGCAGCACGAATTGCAAGCAGAGGTGAGCCGCGCCAATGCCGCCCGCGCCGATGCCGAGGCGGCGCGCAGCGAAATTGCCGCACAACTCCAGACGATTGAGGAGCAGCGCGCCGTTATTCGCGACATGAGCGTGCCGGTTTTGCCGTTAAGCGACAAGGTCATGGTGATGCCGCTGGTGGGCGCGCTTGACACGGCCCGGCTGATGCATGTGCAGGAACAGGCGCTGCATGCGCTGGAAAGCTCATCAGCACGCCATCTCATTCTCGATATTACGGGCGTGCCGGTTGTCGATACGCAGGTCGCGCATGGCTTGATGCAGGTCATTCAGTCGGCGCGGCTGCTCGGCAGCGAAGTGCTGCTGGTCGGCATTCGCCCGGAGGTTGCACAGTCGATCGTCGGGCTTGGCATTCAGCTGGAGCATATTACGACGCACAGTTCGCTTCAGAATGGCATGGCGCAGGTCTTTGCGCGAAAGAATTAGCTGCTTTTCCGCATCAGGCGCAGTGCAGCCACGGCGGCCTACAGAATCACAGAAGTTTATCTGTGTCTCTGTGGGCCGCTATGGTATTGATTGCTACAGCACGATTGTACTTTGCCCCATGGTACAATGGCTGCATGCCAAAACTTCACGACATTACAGTACCATCTTCGCTCAAGGAGCGGCTGCAACAGGGCCACCCGTGGGTGTACCGCAACCATGTGCCTGAGCATGTGCGCCTGCCGTCCGGTGCGTGGGTGCGGGTGCGCTGCGGCAACTGGAGCGGCTACGGCCTGTGGGATAGCAGCAGTCCGATTGCGATTCGCATCTTCTCCGAGCGGCAGCCGCCGGATGCGCGCTGGCTCCGCGAGCGGGTGGCGGCGGCATGGGCGCTGCGCGCGCCGTTACGCGCGGCGGGCTGCACAGCCTTCCGCTGGCTGTTCGGCGAGGGCGACGGCCTGCCCGGCATCACGGTGGATCGCTACGACGAGTTCGCCGTGGTGCAGACCTACATGGACGCCGGTCCGCTGCTCGACTGGCTGCCGGAAGCGCTGCAAGTAGTCGCGCCGTTACTCGGGCTGGTGCTGCGCGAGCGGAGCCGGGATGAGGCGCCAGGAAGCGACGAGCGGCGAACGACGATGGACGAAAACAGCACGCCTGC
>DASTWM010000346.1:0-5479 GCA_035765855.1 Roseiflexaceae bacterium | reverse complement strand
GCCAGATTTCCTCCAGCGTATCAATGAAGCCCACCGCATTCTTATTTTAAGCCACGTCAATCCTGACGGCGATGCAATCGGCTCGCTGCTCGGCGTGTGGCACGCGCTCCAGGCATTGGGCAAAGAAGCCATCCCGCTCGCTTCCTCAGAAACACCAGTCTACAGCCAGTGGTTGCCCGGCTACGAACACGTCCATGTGTACGAACATGGCATGCCGCTCCCCGATGCCGATCTGGTGCTTCTGGTAGACACGGCTACGCTGCCGCGCGTCGGCCCGGTGTATGCCGAACACGCTGAAGAACTGCACCGGCTACCGCTGCTTATCGTGGATCATCATGTGACAAATCAAGGCGATGGCACGCTGAACCTGATTGTGACGCATGCCGCGGCGACATGCGAGATTCTGTATCACCTGTTCCAGGCCATGGCCGTGGAAATCAACCCTTCGCTGGCAACATGCCTGCTGCTCGGCCTCACCACTGACACCCAAAGCTATCAGACCAGCGCCACGCGCGCCAGTTCCTTGCACGTTGCGGGTGATCTGCTGGCTCAGGGTGCCGATCATTATCGCATTGTGCATGAAGTGTATTATGCGCTGCCGCCCAGCAGCGCCGCGCTGATCGGCCTGTCGATTGAACAGATGCGAATCGATCATGGCGTTGCGTGGACGTTTGTGACGCAGGCCATGATGCAAATCACTGGCGCGGAAGATGAGGCCGCCGACGAAGTAACGCGCATGATGCAGCGCGTGGCTGGTACAAAGGCGCTGGTGTTATTCAAAGAGCGGGTTGACGGCACGACCAAGATCAGCCTGCGTTCAAGCCCGTCGATCAACGTGGCGACGCTGGCCCAAACCTGGGGCGGCGGCGGCCATGCGCAGGCATCGGGCGCAACGCTGCTCATGACGCCCGCGCAGGCCGCCGAAGAGGTGCTGCCACGCCTGCGCGAGCTTGTTGCGACGTATGGATGACGCGCGACCACTCCACCAGCGCATGCTCACGCTGCCTAATGACTTGCAGGAAGCGATTGGCGCGGCGCTTGGCACTGTCTCGCCCGTGCGCTGGATGCGCGAGGCACAGGCGCTGAGCGAGCGCTATCGCGGGCCGCGCGGCGCAGGGCAGCACTTCGCATCCAGCCCGGCAGAGGTGCTTGGCTACGCGGCCATGATTCTTCCGGCGAGCTATGCCCAGCTACGGGGTGCCATGGCCTCCACGGCCGCGCGCGTTCCAGAGTGGACGCCGCGCACGCTGCTGGATCTCGGGAGTGGGCCGGGCACGGCGCTGTGGGCTGCCGTGGCGCAGTGGCCGGCGCTCAGCACGCTGGTAGCATGGGAGCGCGAGCGGGCATTTATTACACTCGGTCGCCAACTGGCGCAGCACAGCGAGTCCGCAGCAATTCGCGCGGCGCGCTGGGAACAGGCGGATCTGCAAAAGCTTGACCATGCCCCTGCCCAAACCTATGATCTGGTGGTGCTTGGCCATGTGCTCAACGAATTGGGCGAGGCCGAACGGGCCGCGATTGTTGAACGGGCGTGGGCGATGACGGCGGGCGTGCTGTTGATCGTCGAGCCAGGCACGGCAGCCGCCTTCTCGGTGGTGCGCGCCGCGCGCGACCGCCTTCTCCTGGCCGAGGCGCACACCCTCGCGCCGTGCGCCCACGACCAGCCATGTCCTTTGCAAAATGATTGGTGCCATTTCCCACAACGCCTTAAGCGAACAGCCTTTCAGCGCCGCGCCCGCGAAGCGCCGTCCGAGTGGGAGGATAGCAAATACAGCTACGCCGCAATGGCGCGTTTCCCAACCTCGCATCCGATCTGGGGCCGGGTCATTCGCGAGCCAACCAGCAACAAAGCGTATGCCGAGACGCTCATTTCCAGCCGTGAAGGTGTCGCGACACACCGCGCTTTGAAGCGCAACAAAGCAGATTTTCGAGCGATGCGCGATCTGCACTGGGGCGATGCGCTTGATGAACCGCCAGCCGGTGACACGGTGACAAGATGACAAGATGGTTTATCAATGATGCTTGATCCTTGATACTTGATGACTGAACCTTCGTCGTTCGTCCATTGTCATATTCAGAGGAGCAAAAGTTGAAAGCAATTATTTTTGATCAGCCTGGCGGCCCTGAGGTCATGCGCTACGCCGAAGCGCCTGATCCACAGCCCGGCCCAGACGAATTGTTGGTGCGCGTGCGCGCGGCGGGCATCAATCGCGCCGAGGTCATGCAGCGGCGCGGCGGCTACCCACCACCTCCCGGAGCCTCGCCAATTCTTGGATTGGAGCTTGCGGGCGAGGTCGTGCAGCCCGCCGGAGAATGGCAGGTTGGCGACCGCGTCATGGCGGTCGTGACGGGCGGCAGCTATGCCGAGCTTGCCGCCGTGCCTGCCGGCATCGCCATGCGCGTGCCAGAGCATCTTTCGTTTGAGGAAGCGGCAGCCATTCCCGAAGCGTTTCTGACGGCGCACCTCAACCTGTTCATGCTCGGCGGCTTGCAGGCCGGCGAGAACGTACTGATCCACGCGGGCGCGAGCGGCGTTGGCACGGCGGCGATTCAACTGGCGCATGCCGCCGGTGCGCGGGTGTTCACGACCGCCAGTTCAGCGGAAAAGCTGGAGCGCTGCCAGGAACTTGGCGCGGATGTGACGATCAATTACAAGCAGGAGTCGTTTGTGGAGCGCGTGCAGGAGGCCACCGACGGCCAGGGCGTCAACCTGATCCTCGATTTCGTGGGCGCGCCGTACTGGGCCGACAACCTCGCGTCGCTGGCGAACTACGGGCGGCTAGCGCTGATCGGCTTTCTGGGCGGCTCAAAGGGCGAGCTTGACATTGGCCCGATTCTCTCGAAGAGCCTGACGGTGCGCGGCACCACGCTGCGCCGCACGCCGTTGCCGCAGAAAATCGCGTTAGTCAAGGATTTTTCGGCGTTCGCGCTGCCGCGCTTCGAGCGCGGCGAACTGCGGCCAGTGATTGATACGGTCTATCCGATCAGCGAGGCGCCAGCGGCGCACCGCGCCATGGAAGCCAACAGCAACACCGGCAAGATTGTGCTGCGCGTGGACTAAGCCTATCAAGAGAGCTATACTTGCTGCTATGAACTTTGAATGGGACGAGCAGAAAAACCAGAGCAACATTCTCAAGCACGGCTTAAGTTTTGTTGATGCCTGGGAGATGTTCGAGACGCCTATGCTCGTCGAACTCGATGACCGAGAGGATTATGGTGAGGAGCGTTGGATAGGGATTGGACGCATACAGACTCGAACGGTTGTGATTGTTTACATGGAGCTGGATGAAGAGACGATTCGTGTCATCTCGCTCCGAAAGGCACTGAAGCATGAGCGATAAGCCTATGACGAATACATCGCAGAGTGATTGGGAACGAGTCGATGCAATGGAAGATGAGGACATTGACACGTCCGATATTCCACCGTTGACCGATGCCTTTTTCAAACGTGCGAAGCTCCGCATGCCACGACAGCGTGTAACAGCAACCTTGCAGATCGATGCCGATGTGCTCGATTGGTTCAAAGCGCAGGGAGACGACTATGAACAGCGGTTGAATGCTGCCCTTCGTATCTACGCTGAGGCTCATAAAGCCGCACGTCGATAATAGTCGTGCCGCCGAACACCGCGCTGCACTCCGACGCCCGCTGCGTCCAGGCTGAAGTGATGTTGCCTCTCAAACACCTCATTTATCTGATAGCTGCACCGCATCCGCCGCATTGTCACCCGGCCTCCCCCGCACGAACAGCGCGTAATTAACCAGCGCCGCCGCCGCGTAAAAGATCGCCGTGGCGATGAACAGCGGCGCAAAACCGTAATGCACCTGCACCCATGTGCTGATCTTCGGGCTCACAAGGTAGCCGACCGTGTACGCGCCGTTGATCAGCCCGATCACAATCGGGCGCGCCGCTTCATCGGTGCGCTCCATGGCGAACGCATCGTACAGCGGCGAACCCATGTTGAACAATGCGCCGCGCACCAGCGCCGCGCCGACCGCAATTCCCAGCACTGGCACAAAACCGAGCATCAGCAAAAACGGTATTGAAAGCAATTGCGTCAACACAATCGTGGGCGCTTTGCCGATCCGGGTCGAGATCGCTGGGCCAGCGAGCGCGGCAACGCCCGTTGCAATGCCGAGAATCGCCAGAATACGGCCCACCGCCACGTCGTTGATGCCAAAGCGCTGCCGGAAAAACAGGTTGAGGTACACAATCAATGCTGCCGCGCCGAACGAAATCAGCAGCGGCGAGATCAGCAATGGCAGCACGGTCATGGGGCGCTGTACAAGCCTGCGGATGTTCGGGGGCAACCGGCGCACCAGCGGCGCGAGAACGGGTACGGCGTCTATCCATGATGCCTGCTCATCGTCAAGCACATTATCCACATGCCGTTGGCCGTGCGGCTGGCTTTTGTGAGCATGTGTATCGGCCTGAGCAAGCTCGATCGGCTGCGATGCGTGGCGACTGATCAGCAGCAACGGTACAATCGCGAGCATGAGCCCCAGCCCGGCCACGGCAAACGTGGCGCGGTACGCCAGCCCGCTTTCCGCGCCAACATGGAGCCACGCCGCCAGCCACAGCTTGAGATCGCCTGCGAAGAACGTTACCACGCCCGCAAAACCGATGTTCACCGCCGTGTTGGCACTGAACAGATGATCGCGCGTCGCATCATCGCTGTATTCCATCATGAACGGCGGCGAGCTGACCTGAAATATGGTTGCGGCAGCGCCCATCAACGCCACGCCCAGCAGCAACGGCGCGGCCTGCGGCCAGATCGCCGTCATGAGCACGCCCGCCGCCTGAAGAAGCGCGTTCACAATCAGCGACTGGCGCAGGCCGATGCGCGTGACGAGCCACCAGAGCGGCAGACTAAGCACCGCCGCAACGGCAATCGATGCGGTCTGGAGAAGCCCCAGAAACGAGAGATCGAAGCCAAGCGCCGGAATGGCGAAGTTAAAGAAGGTGCCATAGAGCGCGAGGCTGCCGGTCAGCAGCGCGGCATGCACGAGGTACAGCCGCGCGGCAGTGTTGAGCGCTCGCCAGCGGTCGAGATAGTTGTTGATGTAGCTCATGAAAACAAAGAACGAGAGAATTTATAAAACGTAGAGCGTAAACGATTGTACCATGCGCTCGTCCGCTCCCCCGCTCATTCGCTCTCTCGCTCACGAAGGCGCGGCGACCGCCACTCCATCGAATGACTGCGCGCCCCACGCGGCCATGAACGTGTCCCAACTCACCTCGTACTCATACGGGCGCTGCCAGTTGGTGCTGGTCGGCCCCAGCACGTCGCGGATCACGGCGCTGTCCTGATTAAAGCCCATGACCACCACCGCATGATCGTTGCCAAGCACCGTTTGATGCGCGGTGCCATCGGGCATGATCCATGTGGCTGGACGCCAGGGCTTAAAGTCAACCGTGGTCTTGATCCACACGAGCTGCCCGGCCCGCAGCGCCGCCTCTACGCCGGCCCGGTCGTGAACC
>DASTWM010000345.1:0-5251 GCA_035765855.1 Roseiflexaceae bacterium | reverse complement strand
AGATGGCAAGGTGACAAGATGGCAAGGTGACAAGGTGACAAGATGACATGGGGGAGAAGACAGCGAAAAACAGTGTCATGCTGAACGGAGCATGCGAAGTGAAGCATCTCGTTGTGTCATCAATGCGACCCTTCAACCTATGAAAGGCGACGCGAAAGGTATTTGGCGCAACGAGCCTTTCACCAGATAACCTGCACATCATACTGAGCGATGAGCGGATCGGCGGTGACGATCGGAAGTTGTTCGAGCTGGCTTTGTGCCACAAGCACACGATCGAACGGGTCACGATGATGCAGAGGTAACGTGTAGACATGCAGGGCATGCCGCATCTGAATCGGAAGATCGCGGAAGCTGTTTAGTCCGAGTTGGGCAGGGACGAACTGCTCAGGAGGCTCTGACAAGGGCAATTTGCCCAACTGCGCTTTGATTGCAATTTCCCATCCACTCGCAGCACTGACAAACACCACATTCGTGCCATCTCGCAGCACATCGCGAGCGCCGGCTGAAAGCTGTGGATCGTCGGTAATCCACCAGAGAAAGGCATGTGTGTCAAGCAGAATATTCATTATTCAAAAGAGGTCAGTACCTCATCAGGAAGCGGCGCATTGAAATCGGGCGGGACAACCAGTTTTCCTTTCGCGCTGCCAGGAACACGCGAAGCAGGCCGCTCATCAAACGGTACCAGGCGCGCAATTGGCACACCCGCTCGGGAGATCACAACTTCTTCACCATCCAGCACATACCTGAGCAATTTTGAAAAATGCGTTTTCGCTTCGTGAATATTGACAGTCACCGACATAACATAACACCTTTCTGTATGTTATGATTGTAGACTAACCAGTGGACTACGTCAAGGAGCGAACCATGACGAATGCAGTGATAACCCACGCGCTACGCACGCCAATCGGGCGCTACGGCGGCGCGCTGGCGGGCGTGCGGCCCGACGATCTGGCGGCGCACATCATCCGCGCGCTTGTCGATCGCAGCAGCATCGACCCGCACATGATAGAGGATGTGATTCTCGGCTGCGCGAATCAGGCTGGCGAGGACAACCGCAATGTCGCGCGCATGGCTGTGCTGCTAGCGGAACTGCCGCTCGAACTGCCGGGCCAGACGGTCAACCGGCTGTGCGGCAGCGGCCTTCAGGCCGTAGTTACTGCCGCGCACGCGATTCAGGCCGGTGAGGGCGACATCTTCATTGCGGGCGGCGTGGAAAGCATGACCCGCGCGCCGTTCGTCATGGGCAAACCGGACAGCGCATGGACGCGCGACACAAAAATGTACGACACGACGCTCGGCTGGCGCTTTGTCAACCCGCACATGGCGAACACGCATTACCCTTATAGCATGGGCGAAACGGCTGAGAACGTGGCCGAGTGCTACGGCATCACGCGCGTCGAGCAGGATATGTTCGCGCTGGAAAGCCAGCAGCGCTACGCCGCCGCTGCGGCAGCCGGACAATTTAACGACGAGATCGTGCCGGTGCCGCTGCCGCTCCACAAAGGGCAGGAGCCGCAGGTTGTTACGACCGACGAGCATCCGCGCCCCGACACAACCATGGAGAAACTGGCGAAGTTGCGGCCCGCATTTGGCGGCGCGGAGCGCATCCGCCCGCTCGATTGCCTGCCGAGCGAAGGCAGCGTCACGGCTGGCAACGCCAGCGGCATCAACGACGGCGCGGCGGCGCTGCTGGTCATGAGTGAGGAGCGCGCGGCGGCGCTTGGGTTTGCGCCGCTGGCGAGGATTGTCAGCACGGCGGTCGCAGGCGTGGATCCTGCATACATGGGGCTGGGGCCGATTCCCGCAACGCGCAAGGCGCTCGCGCGGGCCGGGCTGTCGGTTAGCGACATTGATCTGATCGAGCTGAATGAAGCCTTTGCGGCGCAGGCGCTGGCCTGTATCAAAGAGCTAGAACTTGATTCAGCCAGGGTCAACGTCAACGGTGGCGCAATTGCGCTCGGCCACCCGCTCGGCGCATCGGGCGCGCGCATCCTGACCACGCTCGTGCATGAATTACGGCGGCGCGGCGGGCGCTACGGCCTGGCGACCATGTGCATCGGCGTGGGGCAGGGCATCGCCATGGTTGTCGAGGCGGTGAACGGGTGAGCGGGTGACACGATGACACGATGACACGATGAGCAGGTAACAAGGAAAAACCATGTCATGCTGAGCGAGCGCAGCGACGCGAAGCATCTCATAGTGTTTGCACTGAGATTTTTCCCTTCGCTCAGGGTGACATGATGAAATGGTATAAAGGAGCAACCATATGGCCCGCTACAAAATGCGCCAACGGCTGATTTCAATTGGCGAAGATTTCGATATCACGGATGAGCGCGGCGAACCGGTGTATCATGTCGACGGCAAGGTGCTGCGCATCCGCGAGACGTTTATCATGACCGACATGCAAGGCCGCGAGGTGGCGACGATCCGCGAAAAGAAGCTGGCGTTGCGTGACAGCATGAACATTCTGCGCGGCGGCGACACGGTTGCGACAATCCGCAAAGCCTGGTTCGCGCCGTTCCGCGACAAATTTGACATCGACGTGAGCGGCGGCGACGATATGACCGCGCAGGGCGACATCCTCGACCACGAGTACGAGATTCAACGCGGCGGCGCGACAGTTGCGCGTATCTCAAAGCGCTGGTTTTCGATCCACGATACGTATGGCATCGAGACAGCGCCCGGCGTGGACGACGGCTTGATTCTGGCGATTGCTGTCGCGATTGACGAGATGGCGCACGACCCGGATGAGGACAAGGACTGAGCAACACACTGTAGAATCTGAAATGGAGAAATGATGCAACCGCTTGTCGGCGTGATCATGGGCTCGCAATCGGACTGGGAAACGATGGCACACACGACCGAAACGCTCGCGACGCTCGGCGTGCCGTTCGAGGCGCGGGTCGTTTCGGCGCATCGCACGCCCGACCTGCTGTTCGAATATGCTGGCGGCGCGGCGGCGCGCGGCCTGGAGGTCATCATCGCCGGGGCGGGCGGCGCGGCACACCTGCCGGGCATGGCGGCGGCCAAAACCACGCTCCCGGTGCTGGGCGTGCCGGTGCAATCCCGCGCGCTCAACGGCCTCGATTCGCTGTTGTCGATCGTGCAGATGCCAGCGGGCGTGCCGGTCGCGACGCTGGCGATCGGGCGGGCAGGCGCGGTCAACGCAGCCTTGCTGGCGACATCCATTCTGGCAAATAAATACCCTCAGTTCCGTGAGGCGTTGGAGCGCCACCGCGCCGCGCAGACACAGAGCGTGCTGGATAATCCCGACCCGCGCAGCTGAATAAATCTGTGGAGAAACCAATGCACATAGGCATTCTCGGCGGCGGGCAGCTCGGGCGCATGCTGGCGCTGGCAGGCTACCCGCTTGGCGCGCGCTTCCGCTGCCTCGATCCTGCGCCGAACGGCCCGATGAGCCACACGGCGGAACAGATCGTCGGCAATTATGACGATGCAGACGCGCTCAGGCGCTTTGCGGAAGGATTAGATGTCGTCACGTATGAATTCGAGAACGTGCCGGTCGAGACCGCGCGGCGACTTGCCCGACATGTGCCGGTCTATCCGCCGCCCGAAGCATTAGAAGCTGCGCAGGATCGGCTGGTCGAAAAACAGTTCTTTCAGGGCCTCGGTATTCCCACGCCGCCGTTCATGCCGGTGGGCAGCCGCGCCGATCTTGAAGCCGCTGTCGCCGAAATCGGGCTGCCTGCCGTGCTCAAAACGCGCCGCATGGGCTACGATGGCAAAGGCCAGGCCGTGCTGCGCGCCGAGGCAGACGTTGAAGCAGCATGGCAGGCGCTGGGCGGCGCTCCGCTCATCCTTGAGGGCTTTGTACCCTTCGTGCGCGAGGTTTCCGTGCTGGCAGTGCGCGGGCGCGACGGCGCGACGGCCTTCTACCCGCTGGTTGAAAATCATCATCGCACGGGCATTTTGCGGCTTTCGCTGGCTCCTGCGCCGAATCTATTACCTGAGCTACAGGCGCATGCGGAGGATTACGCCACGCGCGTGCTGGAAGCGCTGAACTACGTCGGCGTGCTGGCGATTGAGTTCTTTGAGGTTGGGGATGGACGACGAACGACGAACGACGAACAATCTAGTAGTTCAGATTCTTCGTCCTTCGCCACTCATCATTCGCCGCGCCTGCTGGCCAATGAAATGGCCCCGCGTGTCCACAACTCCGGTCATTGGACGATCGAGGGCGCGGAGACGAGCCAGTTCGCCAACCATGTGCGCGCCGTGGCCGGCCTGCCGCTCGGCTCCACTGCTCTGTTAGGCTATGCCGCCATGGTCAACCTGATCGGCACAGTGCCAGACGCGGCGGGTGTGCTGCGAGTGCCGGGCGCGCACCTGCACTTGTACGGCAAAGCGCCGCGTCCGGGCCGCAAGCTCGGCCATGTCACCCTGCGCGCCGACGACCAGCACATACTCATGGAGCGCGTGGCGGCGGTCGAGGCGTTGCTCAACGAACATTAACGCTCATGGCGCCGAACACACGCCGGCGGCTGGATCGAGATCAAGATAAAACCGATCCACAACGACCTCAGTTGATGACGGTCTCACTACAAACGGCATGCTCTTTACGTAGATCTTAGTTGTCGGATCTAAAAATGTATCATACACGCGCGAAACACCATCATCGCCTTTGTATCCAATCCAGGCGGTAGCAATGTAATTACCTGGCGCAAGGCCATGTTCGGGTGGCAGCGACCATGTAAGACGGCTGTATCCGCCAATCATCTCCTGCACAACCGGTACTTTGTGCTGCTCAGGCGGCAGCGGCTGACCATTCGCGTCATACAGGTACATGTACATGTAGCCGTATACACCCGCTGGTGTATCGTAAGGCGGCAGAAGCTCCGCGTAGTGCTGCGGCTGAATAGAGTCAACATACCCGCTTCCGGATGCGCCTGCTTCTGTACAGTGCTTACCTTCCATTCCTTTTATCTGGAACAGAGTGCTTTTCAGCGTTTGCGAATCGTTGGCAGTAAAGAAATCGTCGGGCGAAGAGGCGACTTCTGATATGCCTGTCGGATTAACTCCAGCCATGCCAATGGCGTAAATGGTAGTATATGGATTTTCCTGCTTGAGCTGATTTGCCTGATCGATCATGGCAGTGATAGGACGTAGTTTTCCACTCGCAGTGACGCCCGTTTGACAGCGTACTGTCACCCAGCGTAGTGAAACAGGATTTACATCTGGACAAACATCATCCGCATTGTTCACACCACTGTCAAGAAAATAGTTGGCCATA
>DASTWM010000344.1:0-5402 GCA_035765855.1 Roseiflexaceae bacterium | reverse complement strand
TCACCGCGCGCAGGTGACGCTGCAAGGGGCCGGTGGCATGTTGTTGCGGGCTGAGCAGCGCGCACCGGAATTGACTACAGCGGTTGATCTGGTCAGCGACACGTTGCAGCGCCAGATCAAGCGCTTCAAGGACAAGCACTGGCGGCGTAAGCCACGGCGGGCCGGCGAGCAGCCAATGGTCATGGAAACGCCGAGCGACGGCGCGCATGATGTCGAAGATGGCGAGGAAGATGTGCCGCAGATTGTGCGCACCAAGGAGTTCGCGGTCAAGCCAATGCACAGCGAAGAAGCGCTGGAACAGATGGAACTGTTGGGCCATGATTTCTTCGTGTTCCGTGACGCGCAGAACAACTTTGTGAACGTGCTGTACCGGCGCAAGGATGGCAATTATGGCCTGATTGTCGCTGGTGACGTCGAGCGCTAGTATGAGATAATGGTGTTATTCGCAGGGGCAGGTCCGAGACCTGCCCTTTTGTACGAGAGGAATATGCATGACGACGTGGGCCGATTATCTCGAACAGCATAGCGGGCGTTTTCAGGATGAAATGCTCGATTTCCTCCGCATTCCCAGCATCTCGGCGCTGTCGGAGCATGCTGGCGCAGTGCAGCAGGCCGCCGAATGGGTGGCGCGCCGCCTTGCAGCCGCTGGCATGGAGCATGTGCAGGTGCTGCCGACCGAGGGCCATCCGGTTGTGTACGGCGACTGGCTTCACGCCGAGGGCAAGCCGACGATTATGATCTACGGCCACTTCGACACGCAGCCGGTCGATCCGCTCGATTTGTGGGAAACGCCGCCGTTTGAGCCGACCATCCGCAATGGCCGCGTGTACGCGCGCGGCGCGTCGGACGACAAGGGCAACATGCTGGTGCCAATTCTGTCAGTCGAAGCGCTGCTCAAATCCGAGGGTACGCTGCCGGTCAACCTGAAGTTCTTCTTCGAAGGTCAGGAAGAGATCGGCAGCCCATACGTGCCACCGTTTGTCGCCGCGCACCGCGACCTGCTGGCATGTGATCTGGTGATCAGCGCCGATGGCGGCCAGCACAGCGAAACCGAGCCGTCGATCCTGGTTGCGTTGAAGGGCGCGTGCGCGGTGCAGATCGACGTGCAGGGCGCGAACAGTGACTTGCATTCTGGCATGTATGGCGGCGCGGTGCAAAATCCGATCCATGCGCTGGTGCAGTTGCTCGACTCGATGCGCGGCGAGGATGGCAAAATCCTGGTCGAAGGCTTTTATGACGACGTGGTGCCGTTGAGCGACGATGACCGGCGAAGGATCGCCGAGGTGCCGTTCGATGAGGCGGCGTATAAGGCGGAGTTGGGCGTCGATGCCCTGTGGGGCGAACAAGGTTACACGCCGATTGAACGGGCATGGGGCCGACCGACGCTGGAGATTAACGGCATCTGGGGCGGCTTTCAGGGCGAGGGTGTCAAAACCGTGCTGCCGAACGAAGCGCATGCCAAGATCACCTGCCGCCTGGTCGCCAACCAGGATCCGGCCAGAATTGTTGAATTGATTCGCGCGCATGTCGAGTCGCACGCGCCGACGGGCGTTCGTATCAACATGCAGCGGCTGCCGTTCACCGGCTATCCGTACCTCATCTCAGCGGATCATCCCGGCAATCAGGCTGCTCATGCGGTGCTGGAGGAACTGTATGGCCGCGCGCCGTACTACGTGCGTACCGGCGGTAGCATTCCGGTCTGCGCGCTGTTCCTGCGCGAGCTTGGCGCGTATACGGTTGGGTTCGCCTTTGGCCTGCCCGACGAGCAGGTTCACGCGCCGAATGAGTTCTGGCGTCTCGAAAGCTTCCGGCGCGGGCAGGAAGGCTATTGCAAACTGCTCCATCGGCTCGGCGAGACGTATTCGTAGTTCAGCAGCATACAAAGATGGTCGGTAGTGGCACCCCCCTGTGGGTGCCATTTACTCCCAAGGTGGCGCAACCAGTTCAGGCTCCGTTACCTGCACCATGATGGCTGTCATGCCGCCCTCACTGCCTTTGCTGTGCAGTTCGCCGGGCGCGAAAAAAGCGCCCTGCCCGGCTTGAAGCACTACCCGCTCACCGTCTGCTCCGGCGGCCCAGCCTGCGCCCTGGACCACGAGGAAAAGTTGTCCCGGTCCGGCAGGGTGTGCGCCGATCTGGCCGCCTGGCTCAAAGTGAATGCAGTACACATGTGCCTCGCCTGTGCCATCGCCCAGCCGCACGCTGCTGGCCGCCACGCTGTTATAGAGCTCGATCGGCTCAGCATGCTCACGCGAAAAGGAAAACGTTCGCACCTCATGCCTCCGTGTCATCAGCCTGTCAGACCGACGTGTATCATGCGAACTTCCACCTGTATTATACTAATCATGTCATTGTGCTCACGTCGCGGGCGCAAAATCGTTGACAGCGTTTTGGGGCGCGCGTATAATGCTGCGTCGTTATTCACATAAGGTTTGAACGCATGGAACACGTCGCGCCGACCGCGCCCCGCTCCACATGGCAATCATGGTTACGCTTCGATGTAGCATTGCTGCTGCTGTGCGTGGTGGGCGTGCTGGCGTTGGGTTGGCCGGTGATCGGTTGGGCGCTGCTGCGCCCGATTGCTGTGCCGCTCACGTTTGTGTCGGCGGCAGCGATGGTGTTGCTGCCGGGGCTGGCGCTGCTGCGTTGGCTGTGGCCTGCCGCGCTTGCGCCCGCCGAGCGCTGGCCGCTGGCGATCGGGCTGAGTTGCGCCATGCCGCCAGTGCTGCTCCTCATGAGCATGCTGGTTGGATTGCATTGGAATAGCCTGCTGTGCTGGAGCTATCTGGCGCTGGCTGCTGGAGCGCTCGCGTGGCCGCGCCGGGGCGAAACAATAACATCACGCATAGCCAGGCTGCGGACATGGCTCGACCGTACCAATCTGCTGCTGATCGCGCTGACCCTGCTTGCCGTAGCCGCCCGCATGTATCCCGCCCGCGATCTGCCAGTCGGCATGTATGGCGACTCGTATCACCACACCATTATTTCGCAGTTGCTGGTTGACCACGGCGGCCTGTTTTCATCGTGGCAGCCCTACGCCGCGCTCCGAACCTTCACCTACCACTTTGGCTTCCACAGCAATGTGGCATGGCTGCATTGGCTGAGCGGCGTGCCGGTGACGCGCGGCCTACTGATCGTCGGACAGTTGCAGAGTGCGCTGGTGGTTCCGCTGACGTTTGTGTTCACCCGGCGCGCACTTGGCAACGAGCGCGCGGCGCTGTGGGCGGCGCTGGTGGTTGGCTTCGGGGCGGTCATGCCAGCGTATTATGTGAACTGGGGACGGTACACGCAACTGGCCGGGCAGCTTGTGCTTCCGGCGGTGTGTGTGTGCTGGATGGAGCTCCTTGACTTCGGACGACGAACGACGAATGATGGAGGGCGGGCGACGAGTGGAGCATATTTGCCATCGTCTATCGTCTATCGTCTATCGTCTATCGTTATACTGACGGTTCTCGCCACCGCTGGTCTCGTGCTAACGCACTACCGCATTGCAGCGTTTGCCGCTTGCTTTGTGGTGGTATACGGTATGTACATGCTCATCATCCGTGTGCGCTCATGGCGGGCGTTTGGCGCGCTTGCCGGGCGCGGGCTGCTTGCGGGCGGGCTGGTTTTGTTGCTGGTTTTGCCATGGCTGCTGCGGCTGCGCGAAGGATCGTTACTCAAGATTGGCGAGTACTACGCTTCGCAGAACATTGGCGCGGATGACACGAATGCACTGCCAACTATGGCCGCTTTTTTTGCGAGCTACGCTGGCTATTATCTGACGCCGCTTGCGATAATTGGTTTGCTGCTGTTGTTGCTGCAACGCAACTGGCGGGCGCTGCTGCTGATCGGCTGGGCGGGCGCAGTCTGGCTGGCTGCCAATCCCTACCTCATCGGTCTGAATGGCGCGGGCATTCTCTCGAATTTTGCCGTGCTGATCGCGGTGTACATGGTGTTTGCGCCGCTGGCTGGAGCGGGGCCGGCTGTATTAACCGAGTGGCTAGGCCGAACACCGGCTGCCAGGCATGTGTTAGCTTCCCTGCAACTGGTGGGCGGCGCGGCGCTAGTGGTATGGGGGCTCGGCTGGCAGGCAGGCATTCTTGACACATCCAACGAATTATTCACGCCCGCTGATGCCATGGCCATGAACTGGATCAAGCAGGAAACGCCGCCCGATGCGCGCTTCTTTGTCAACAGTTTCGGCGCGTATGGCGACACAGTGTATGTTGGCTCGGATGGTGGCTGGTGGCTGCCGTTCATGACGGGCCGCCAGAGCAACCTTCCACCGATCTCGCAGGGCCACGAGGCGGGCGAGCAGCCGAACTACCAATTGACAGTCACCGCCCACAACCGCGCGCTCGAAAGCCACCCGGTCGGCTCGCATGAGGAGGCGGAGGCGCTGCGGGCCGCCGGCTATTCCTACCTGTACGACGGCCCCGCCGCGTCGTTGCCGGGCAAAGAATATATCGATCCACAGGCGTTGTCGCATTCGCCATACTACGAGCTTGTCTATCACAAGGACGGCGTGGCGATCTGGAAGGTGCGCTAGTGCGTATCTGCGTCGTCGGCCCAACCTACCCCTACCGTGGCGGCATCGCGCATTACACGACGCTGCTGGTCAAACATCTGCGCGAAGCGGGCCACTGGACCCGGCTGTATTCCTTCACGCGCCAGTACCCGCGCTGGCTGTTTCCCGGTAAGACCGACAAAGATCCCAGCGTCACGCCACTCAAGGTCGATTGCGAGTACGTACTCGACCCGATCAATCCCTTGACATGGTGGCAACTGTGCCGACGGGTGCGCGCCGATGCTCCGGACATGCTGCTGCTGCAATGGTGGCAGCCGTACTGGACGCCTTGCCTGACCTTTATTTCGCGCTGGATCAAGCGCCATACCAACATTCGGATCGTCTACATCGTTCACAATGTTGTGCCGCATGACGGTGGCGGTACGCTTGATCGGCGGCTGTCAAGCACTGTGTTGCAACAGGGCGATGCATTTATCGTTCACAGCGAGCAGGATCGCCGCCGCTTGCAGGCGCTTCTGCCGCGCGCTCATGTAATCAAAACCCACCACCCAACCTATGTCGAGTTAGCTCAGCAGAGCGACGCCCACACGGACGCAACGCTGCGCGAACAACTTGGTCTGCCGCCCGATTGCCCGGTAATTCTGTTCTTTGGCTTTGTGCGTCCCTACAAAGGGCTGGAATATCTGATTCAAGCCATGCCACTGGCGCGACAGCACCGTCCTGTGCATCTACTGGTGGTTGGTGAGTTCTGGTCGTCGCCCGAATTCTACGAGCGCGTCACCCGCGATCTGCATGTTGAGCATGCAGTGACGTTCGTCAACCGCTATGTGCCGAATGAAGAACTGAAGCCGTATTTTGATCTGGCCGATGTCGTGGTGCTGCCGTATGTGTC
>DASTWM010000343.1:0-5052 GCA_035765855.1 Roseiflexaceae bacterium | reverse complement strand
ATGCGGCGTCCAGCAGGTCGGCGTTAAGCGTCACGGTTTCCATGTTGTACTTGGCAATTGCCATCATCTGCAACAGAATGTCGCGCGGCTGACACATGCGTAGCGGACGGTTATCTGGCTTGTACCATTTCGCCAGCAGGTAATCAATGCCACGTACGTCGTACGGTACCTTCAGCACGCGGCACATGATCTGCCAGATTTCGCGCCATTGCTCCTCGGTCGGGTCAATGATCTCGAACTTGAACTTGATACGCCGCAGCAGCGCATCGTCGCCGAGGTCGTTCGGATCGAGGTTGGTCGAGAACATGATCAACTGGTCGAACGGAATCTGAATCTTCTTGCCCGTGACTGTGGTGAGGAAATCGTAGCGCTTTTCCAGCGGCACGATCCAGCGGTTCAGCAGGTCGAACACGCGCACCTGCTGGCGGCCAAAGTCGTCGATCAGGAAGATGCCGCAGTTGGCCTTCATCTGAAACGGCGCTTCGTAGATGCGCGAGTCCTTGTTGTAGACCAGCCCCAGGCCGTCCAGCGTCAGTTCGCCGCCGGTGATTACCACCGGGCGGCTGATGCGTACCCAGCGCTTGTCATATTCCAGGTTGCTCGGCAATTCAAAGCGCGGCGCTTCATGCACAATCGAGTCGTACATTTTGATCAGCGCGCCATCTGCGTAAATGGTGTACGGGATGAAAATATCGTCGCCCATGAGGTGCGTGATACGCTCGGCAATCGTCGTTTTGCCGTTGCCAGGGAAGCCGAACAGCATCACCGACGAGGCCGAGTTCACCGCCGGGCCGACCATGTTGAGAATCGATTCATCAATGACCAACCCCTTGAACGCCTCGCGGATGTTGCGGCGTGTCACCACCACGTCCTTGACCGTCTGGGCTTTGACCGACGCGATCCATTCGTCCAGCGTGACCGGCGCAGGTCCGGAATACATCGTTTTCAGCAGCGCGTCCTGCGCGGCGGCGCTGCCACGCGGCGTCAGAATATATTCATAGTTGATATCGCCGAAGCCGCGCTGACCGCCAATGTCGATCAGTTCCTGGTTCCGCAGTTCGGTCAGCAGCACGTCAATGATGCGGTATGAGAGTTTCAATTCATCGGCCAGATCCGCGCCGCTGGCACGCCCTTTGTTGTAGATCACGCGCAGCATGTGCTCGTACAAAAAGGTGCGGTTGAGGCCGGTCTCCTCAATCGTCTCCGGCTGCTCCGGCGTGAACGCATTGCTTAGCTTCGGCATGGCAACATCGTCGCTGGGCGGCGGGTCGCCGAGCATCTGGGTGGTGCGCAGATCAATGCCCTGGCTGCGCGCCTCGCTCACGGCGCGCTCGATCTCTTCGCGGTGGAACATGAGGTGCAGCATGGCATCATCGTCGGCGCGCTCCTGGGCCTGCTTGATGCAGTCGTAGACGGCGCGAGCGACGACATATTTAACGCCCTCAATATAGACATGGTGAAGATATTCGGTGCCGCGCACGTAACAATCGCGCGGGTGGGATTTCTTGCTCAACATGTGGTCGTACGATGCTTGATCGACGAGAAAACGCATGGCTGGAATGTCCTTCTTCAATGGCGCTGGTGAACTGGTTGTATGGAGCGTACTCTGTATGGTAGTATACTGAGCACGTATAATAGTCAGCAATAGGCCGATAGTCATTCTGATGGGCCGGACTGAATCTGTTGGCGCTCATCGTAGTGTCGTATGCTGGAAAGAAAGGTTTTCAAAGATATGACAGATGCACCCCCAATCACGGTAACAACGTCGGACGAGCAGCAAGGTGTGATCGTGCAGCCTGCCGAGGTTGCTGAGGGCGGCGATCCCAAAATCCTGGTGCAATTCGGCAATGGCCAGGAGCTGTACGTGTTGACCGACCTCTTGCTCGAACAAGCGGATGGCAATTTCCGCCTGCCGATCACCTTGCAGGAACTTCAGCAGCGTCAGAGCGATATTCATTAACGTTTGTTTCAGGCCGCTGCAACAAAGAACAGGGAACCGGGAACGAGCGCGGCGGTTCGTTCTTCGCTCTTTGTTCTTTGTTCGTGTTTGAAGGGTGGTTGTATGGGGCTTGTGCTGTCGGTGCTCCTGAGCTTTGTGCCGGCCTTTTGTTATGCCTCGGTTGTGTACTGGATCGACCGCTACGAAAAAGAACCGAAGCGCCTGCTGCTTGGCGTGTTTTTGTGGGGCGCGATTGTGGCGGTGATCGGGGCGCTGATCTGGAGCGGCCTGTTTGAACTCAGCGTGTACCTGTTTCTGGGACCGACATTTGTCGATCTGATCGGCTCGTCGGTGATTGCGCCGGTGGTGGAGGAAAGTGTCAAAGGGCTGGCGGTGCTGATTATTTTTCTTGTGTTCCGCCCCGAATTCGACTCGATCCTTGATGGCATTGTGTACGCTGCCGTCGCCGCGCTGGGCTTCGCCGCCACGGAAAACGTGCTGTACCTGTACACGGCAGGTTACGCCACCGATGGCTACAACGGACTGTTCACGCTATTTGTCATGCGGGTGCTGCTCGGCGGCTGGAACCACGCGGTCTACACGTCGTTTACCGGCATTGGGCTGGCAGCATCCCGGCTGAGCCGCCACACGTTTGTCAAGGTCGTCGCGCCGGTGACGGGCTTGCTCATGGCGATGGGCGCGCACTCGCTGCACAACACCATGGTGATCTTGCTGTCACAAAATATCGGTGGCTTCCTTGCGACGTTAGCGATTGATTGGCTTGGATGGGTCGTGATGGTGCTGGTGGTGCTGTGGGCGCTGCACCGCGAGCGGCACTGGATCAGCACGCACCTGCGCGACGAAGTGGAGCGCGGCACGCTTTCCGAGGCGCACTACCGCACGGCATGCTCATCCTGGGCGCAGACGGCGGTCCGCCTGCGAGCGCTGTTCGGCGGGCAGTATCGCGCGACATGGCGCTTTTATCAGGCATGCGGCGAACTAGCGCAAAAGAAACATCAGCGGATTGAGTTGGGTGAGGCGCGCTACGATTCGACGATTGACAGCCTGCGCGGCGAGTTGCGGCAACTTGGGCCAAAAGTTACAGCATAATCAACCGCCGATGAACGCCGATGAACGCAGATAAAACAGTTGATGTTATGCTGCCGTACCTGCTTAATGATTGAGTTATTTTCGTACAGAGCGACAGACGAATTCCTATCGGCGTGTATCGGCGGTTATTTTGTTATCTTTCCAAGCTCCTCCGGCGTGTTGACGTTCATGAATGAGCGCCCTTCCGGATCGTAGCGCAACGATTCGTCCGGCTCGACATAGGCGACGTGCACATGTGGAAAAAAGGCCGCGATCTGGCGACGGCCACTCTCTAACGTCGCGCGCATCGGTTCCAGACATGCCTTGCTGTAAATTGCATGCAGCGGCTCGACATCAAGGTTGTTGCGGGCCGAGCCGGGGCGCGGCGAGCGCGGCACCAGCACGTCGTAGTCGCGCGGGCGGTCGAGCATGGCCCGCAGCAGTTCGAGATTGAGAAATGGCATGTCGCAGGCGACTGTCAGCGCGAACGGGTGCGTTGCTGCCGCAAGGCCGGAATAGATTCCGCCCAGCGCGCCGCCATCCGGGTACACATCCGGCACGAGCCGCGCCGGAAGTTCTGCCCATGCCTCAGGGTCGTTCAGCACCACGACCACCTCGGCGCACACTGCGGCGACCGTGGCGACCGTGTGTTCGAGCAACGTCGGCCCATGATCGCCATGGACGCGCAGGCGGCGTTTGTCGTGGCCCATGCGGCGGCTCAGCCCGCCCGCAAGAACGACGGCGCTGGTTGGCGGATAGTGTAGCTCATTCATGGCGCTTGCTTTCTGTCTGTCGTTTGCCTGCCAGTATACCACTGCCACTGCGATGTTTCTGTCGCGGTTGTGACAATCCCGTGCCGAAGCCTTATAATGAAGCATAGAGCTTTTGAAAAGAGCAAAGAACTTTTTGTTCTCTGCTCTTTGTTCTTTGTTTATTGAGGTCGTTTTGGAACAACATTTCGTTGAAACACGGGAGTACGCGCGCGACTGGCATGCAGGTGTTGCGATGGCGATGCTGCTCGGGTATTTTGTATTGATGGGCTTGCTCGTCGGCGGGCAGGGCGTGCTGTGGGCCGAAATCCTGTTGGCGCTCAGCATGAGCAAAGGGACGTTCGGCACCGCGCAGATCGTGCCGTCGCTCATGTCGGTTGCGCTGCTGCTAATTGGCGGCCTGTTGAGCGCCTGGGCAGGCAAAAAGCGCCTCGCCCTGGTCGCCATGGTGCTGCTGCTCGGCGCAAATCTTGGGCTCGCAGCCGCTGGAGAACTGTGGGGCTTTGTCGGCGCGCTGGCGCTTTCTGGCGCTGGCATGGCGCTGCTGGACCTGTCGGCGAACGGCGCGACGCTTGACTGGGAACATGCCACTGGTCGCCCGATCATGAACGTGATGCATGCTGGCTTCAGTGGCGGCGCGATGATCGGCGCGGCGCTGGCAGGCGTGCTGCTGCGGTTCGGCTGGAGCTACAGCGTGGTACTGAGCTTGCTGGCAGTCGCATGCGGGCTGTTCGCATTATTTTCGCTGCCGGTGCGCTACCCGCCTGCCGACGCCGACGACGCGCATGAGAATAATCTCAGTTCGACTGTGCGGCTGGTGTTCAGCCGGCGCGTGCTGCTGGTGCTGGCGCTGTTGTGCCTCATGTCGATTGTTGGCGAGAGTGTTGCGAGTTTGTGGGCGGTGATCTACATCCGCGATGAGCTTCAGGCCGGCGCGTTCATTGCCGGGTTGGCCTTCGCGGCATTCAACGGCGCGATGCTGCTCGGGCGGCTGCTGAACGCGACGATTGTGGCGCGCTACAACAATCGCGTGTCGCTGCTGATCTCCAGCGTCGCCATGGTGTTGGCCGGGCTGCTGCTTGTGCCGCCGTTTGTCTGGGCGGCTGTCGCTGCCTTTGCCATGCTGGGGCTGGCGGTGGCAGGTGTCATTCCAACGTCGATCAGCGCGGCGGCCAGGCGTTCGCCGGGCAACAGCGGCGCAGTGGCGGGTGGTATCATGGCGTTTTCGTATGTGGGCTTCGTGATCGTGCCGCC
>DASTWM010000342.1:0-8462 GCA_035765855.1 Roseiflexaceae bacterium | reverse complement strand
GAGGAACTGGCGGGCGTAGGCTGATAAGGATTCGACATAACGGCGCTGCCCTTCGGCATACAACGTGTCAAATGCCAACGACGACTTGCCCGAACCGGACACGCCAGTCAGCACGACAAGCTGCTCGCGCGGAATCTCAAGATCAACGTTTTTGAGATTGTGTTCGCGCGCGCCCTTGATGACGATCTTATTTTTCGTCATAATATTTGTTACTCTCAACAAGATAAAACGCCGCCTCTGCGCTGTCGGCGCTACGGTGCGGCGTCGTGGTATGTGAACGGGTGTGCGATAAAGTATACCCCATGAGCATGCATACGTCAAAGGCTCTGCGTTAGATCTTTGTTAGCGCTGCGGCTCGCTACCTGCCGCCGAGAGTTGCCGAATCGTGGCGGCATGCTCGTCATAATGCTCCCATGTATTGCCCGCTATGGCTTCGAGCATGGATGCTTCCGGGCGCACTCGTGACTGACCTCTGAGCAGGTCTGCCTCAGTCATCTGCTGAATTGCGGTGAGCACTCGCTGGTACATGCTATCAAAGTCCATGCGCACATCCTCAAGCGGCGTAGCTGCGCTCTGGTGATAAAACCAGTCATTGATCTCGTCAACATTGTCCAGCTGTGGCAGCGGCTCGCCACCTTCTACCGCCTGCTCGTACGGGCGACCCTCGATGTGCGAACGGAGCAGCACCCGTTCCCACGCCGTAATATGAGCCATGATGTCTTTGACCGACCAGCCGCTCTCCGCCGCAGTGAGTTGCTCGTCGGGAACCTCCTTGATCGCCTGCACCAGCGCGTTGTGCGAACGGCGAATCAGCTCGATCATATCGCTCTTGGTTTGTGGTGATTGCATGGTCATGCTCTTCTCCTCGTCACTCATCCAACAAAGGTTCAATCGCTGCTAATACACTTTGCCAGTGCTGGCGCATCTGTTCGCGCGTTTGCGCGTCCGGCAGGTGCTCCTGATGAAAGCTGATCGTCGTTTTGTCGCGGTCAGGAATGACGCGCACTTGAATCGTGGAGGCGCGCGGCCAGTCGGGCGGTTGCCATGTCAGCCGAACATGGCTGCCGGGACTGACGACGCGCACTTCACCAGTTGCGCCGTCGCTCGTCTGGTAGCGCGCGCCGTGCTTCCAACGCAAATCAGCCGTGTCACCCAGCCATAATTGTACACCTTTATTTGACATGAGCGCATCCCAGGCGTGCTGTGGCGCGACTGCGAACGTTCGCCGCGCACCAATCTGAAAGCCCGCATCTTTGGTTTGTCCAACGACGCGCTGATGTTGCTCGGGTTGCATCATGCTCACTTGCTTGTTACATGCTGTTTGACGAAATCAATCGTTCGTTGCCATGCCAGCCTCGCCGCCTCGGCGTTGTATTCTGGTCGGTCAGTTTCCATAAACCAGTGCTGCACATTGGGATAGGTGTAGCATGTGACATCGCGGCCCGCCGCGCGCATGGCGGCCTGCATCTGTTCGGTATACTCGCTCGGCTCCCATGGATCGTCGGCGGCGAAGTGGCACTGGTACGCTGCGCGCGCCGCCGCAAAGTCCGCGTCTACCGCGCCATAGAAGAGCACGGTTGCAGCGACCTTCGCGGGCGCTTGCGACGCTATCTCGGCGGCCCAGCCCGCGCCCATGGAAAAGCCGAGGGTCGCAATGGGCGCGCTGCTCACCGCTGAGTGCGACGTGAGGTAGGCGAACGCGTTCATGGCGGCAGTCTCCATGGCGGCATTGTCGCTCTGCTTCCGCAGCGCCTCGGCCTCCTCGATCGTCGTGGCGATGCGGCCCTGGTACAGATCGGGCGCAAAGGCGACGAAGCCAGCATCGGCCAGGCGGTCGCAGACAGTTGGAAAAAAGGCGTTCAGCCCCCACCATGCGTGAAATACCAGCACGCCCGGCCCGCTTCCGGCAGAGGGAACCGCCAAATAGCCGTTGGGTGCCTGCCCATGGTTGCGATCCTGACTCATGATTATCTCCTCATGCTTTCACTCAACGGCTTGAGTCTACCAGCAAATCCGGCTATAATCGACCCTAATTACGCACGCATTTTCTAGAGCCGGCGAAGGACGATAGACGAAGAACGAAAGAACCGCGAAGCAGAGAACCAGAGAACCAATCAGTTCCCAGGCTCCCAAGTTCCTTAATTCCCCACCGGAGGCTACCATGTACCACCCGACCACGCGCGTGTTGACGGTGCTTGAATTATTGCAAGCCTACGGCCAGATCAGCGGCGCGGAGCTGGCGCGGCGGCTCGAAGTCAATGCGCGCACAGTACGGCATTACATTACGCTGTTGCAGGATCTTGGCATCCCGGTCGAGGCCGAACGGGGGCGCAATGGCGGCTACCGGCTGCGGCCCGGTTTCAAGCTGCCGCCGCTCATGTTCAACGAGGATGAGGCGCTCGCGCTGACGCTGGGGCTATTGACGGCGCAGCGGCTTGGGTTGGCGGCGACTGCGCCAGCGGTCGAGGGCGCGCTGGCCAAGGTCGAGCGGGTGATGCCCGACGCGCTGCGGGCGCGCATGACCGCCGTGCAGGAAACGCTGATCATTAACGCCTCATCGTTTTACGCACCGCCCGCCAGCAGCGATGTGCTGACCTTCAGCGTGGCGGCGCAGCGGCAGCAGCGCGTTTCCATGTGTTACCAGGCATGGAACGCAGGCCAGACCGAGCGGATAATCGATCCGTACGGCGTGGTCTTTTACGATGGGCGCTGGTTCGTGGTCGGGTACTGCCACCTGCGGGATGCATTGCGCATGTTTCGGCTGGATCGGGTTGTGAATGTCAGCGTGTGCGACGAGCCGTTCGAGCGGCCTGACCAGTTCGATTGTTTGCAGTTTGTGGTGCAATCATTGGCTGAAGCGCCCGGCGCATGGTACGTTGAAGTTGTGCTGGAGACAACCATGGCCGTCGCGCGGGAACATGTGCCGGCTGCCATGGCAATGCTTGAGGAGCACGACGATGGCGTACTGCTGCGCTGTCATGCCCAGAATCTTCACTGGGTGGCCTGCTTCCTGGTGAGCCTGGGCTGCCGAATGCTCGTTCGACAGCCAATGGAGCTGTGTGCTGCGCTTCAGCAGGTGAGCAATGACATTGCTGCGACGATCGAGCGCTCGTCTGCCGTGCTTCAAGGATGATGCGAACGCCCCAGATTGTTTTCCGTCCGCATGCCCACTTCCCGGAGCGCGGTCATGTCCAGCGTGGGGGTGTGGCTCGCTTGCGAATACACCGTTTCATAGACGAGATGTGGCTCGGCTTTGCCCTTTAGGTTGACTTTACCGATCGGACGGAGCGACCAGATCGTGGCATGCTGGCGCGTGAGCTCGTCTACCAGATGGTATGACACCACAATCTGCCCGGCTTCGGCGATGCCGTTCAGACGGCTGGCGGTGTTTACTACATCGCCGATCAGCGTGTAATCGAGGCGCTGCGCCGAGCCGATGTTGCCGACGACGGCGTTGCCGTAGCTTATCCCGATGCCCATGCCAATATTGAGATGAAGCTCGCGCTGCCAGTCCTGCTGCAACGCGTAAAATGCGCGCTGCATGTCCACGGCGGCGGCCAGCGAACGCGGCAAGTCGTCGTCGTGCGCAATCGGAATGCCAAACACGCCGATAATGCCATCGCCCAGGAACTTGTCGATCGTGCCTTCGTAGCGGTACAGCACCTCGGTCATGGCATCAAAGTAGCGGTTCAACACTTTGTTGACCAATTTGTGCGGATCCATGCCTTCCGTGAGCGATGTGTAGCCGCGCAAATCGGCAAACAGCACCACCACATCGCGCTCCACTGGCGCGCCGATGTCGCCGCCGCCGGCAAGCACCTGTTCGACGACTTGCGGCGACACGTAGCGCTGGAAGACGCTGCGCAGCCGCTCCTGCCGCTGGCGTTCCAGTTCCTTGATGGCCGTGATGTCTTGCAGCACAGCCACGCGCCCAATCGGCTCGTCACGCGTGCTGCGCACCGGCGCAATCCGCACGTTGAACGTGTCGCCGTTCGGCAGAACTAATTCGTTGGGTGTATCAATCCGGTGTTCGTCGGCAGGGGCGGTCAGCATTGCCAGCGCGTCGGGATTCTTCACCGCCATGCTGATAGGCTGCCCAACCGCTTCGCCACTCTGCAAGCGCGTGGTCGCAGCCTGATTCGCCAGCAGCAGCCGATTGTCGGGGCTGATGAGCAAGATCGGATCGGCAGCGCCATGGAGCACGGCATCGAGCATGCTGCGTTCGGTCTCGATCTGCTGGTAGAGCCGTGCATTCTCCAGAGCCACGCCGAGTTGTGTCGCCAGGGTCGTCAGCAGTTGCACATCATTTGGCCCGAAGGCATTAGCTTGTTCGCTTCGCACATCGAGCACGCCAAACAGCGTGCGCGCGGCGAAAATCGGCACAGCCAACACGGAAAGTGCATGTTCATCGGCATGAAGCGGCACGTAGCGCTCATCCTGCTCGGCATTCGGCACGTTAATCGCGCGTTGCTCCAATGCGCAGCAACCAGCAATGCCCTGCCCCATCGCAAGCCGCCGTGATGCAGAAACTTCGTGGTGTGTATCGCCAACTACCGCGCTGAGCACAAGTTCCTGCCCTTCGCGCAGCAGCACCGACACGGTCTGGTAGCCGAATGTATGATGGATTAGGTGCGAAACAAGCCGTATCAATTGGTCAGGCCGCATCAGTTCGGTCATGTGGCGGCTGACCTCATTGATCTGCTGAAGCTCCTCGGTGCGTCGCTCCAATAATTGATTCTGGTGGCTGGTGAGCCGGAACAGTTCGGCATTTTCAAGCGCAATAGCGCTCTGCGCTGCGGCAGAATTCAGCAGATCAATATGCTGCTCGTTGAAGTAGCCCGGCGTATGATGCACGAGCGTGATCGCGCCGCGCACGCGGCCTTCGCGCATGATCGGCACTGCCGCCACGCTTCGCACCTCGTCCTGTCCTTCGGTCGGCAGCCAGCGCGGATCGTTGAGCACATCCACAATAATGGTCGCCTGCCGCTCGCGGAAAACCCAGCCCGCCACGCCGCGTTGCAGCAGGGTTTCAAGCGGCAGACGGGGCGTAAACCGGCTGTTAGAGTAGAAAAGCGGCAACTCGCCGCTCGGCAGAATAATGCTCGCCCGCACCGCGCCGACCGCATCGGCCAGCCGATCCAGGAAGTGCATCAGAAGCTCATCGAGATCAAGCGTGGTGCCAAGCTCGCGGGTAAGATGGAGCAGCAGTTCCGTTTTACGCTGCTCGGTTTGCAGCGAGCGCTGGCTGCGCTGAAGCCGCAGCATGGCCCGCACGCGCGCCAGCAACTCGGCGAAATCGAGCGGCTTGACCAGGAAATCGTCGGCCCCCGCGTCAAGTCCCTTGACTTTGGACTGCTGGTCGCCACGAGCGGTAACAAGAATAACCGGAATAAACGGACGGTCGGCAAGGTGCTTGATCCGGCGCGTGGTCTCCTGCCCGTTCATGCCGGGCAGCATCAAGTCCATCAGAATGAGGTCAGGCGTAACAAGCTCAAGGTAGGCAAGCGCTTCTTCACCACTACTCACTGTTGTAACTCGGTACCCTGTATCGCTCAAGAGCAGTTCCAGCAGCCGCCGGATGCTCGCGTCGTCGTCCACCACAAGAATGTGGGCCGCTTCAGACATGCTGTTGCTCCGCAGACGTTGTTCTCTATGTGCTTACTATAATACTTCTTGCAGAACTGTTTTGCAATAACTGCACCATTTTGCACCTGAAAGGACCACCATGGAGTTTTTACAATCTCCAGATGGCCCCTTACTACAGAGCTGCGTATACTGAGAAAACGATGGAGGTTACATGACCTACCGAATGGTTCGGCGAAATGATGCCAGCGCGAGCATGGTGCCTGCCACTGCCAGCAGCAGCAAAATGACCATCGAAACCCACAGTGGAATGCTGGCGCTGCCGCCGAATGCCGTGGCCCGCGTCGCATCAATCAGGTATGTCGTCGGGTTGAGCAGCGCCAGCACGCGGATCCAGCCCGGCATCTGGCCGAGCGGATACAGCGCGTTCGAGGCGAACAGCAGCGGCAGGTTGAACAAAAACAGCATGCCATGGTAGCCCATGATGCTCGAAGATCGGGCCGCCACCGCCAGCGCGATACCAGAGAAACCAAGCGTAAAGAGCGTGATCAGCACGAACGTTTCCAGCCAGCCAGGCAGATCCGCGGTGAAATGCGCGCCCAGCAGTGCGCCTAACCCCAGAATAATAACCACCTGAAACAGCGCTTTAGTGGTCGCACTGGCGGCGCTCCCAAGCAGAATACTGAGCCGCGGAATGGGCGCAACAAGGTATTCCTTCATGATGCCGCGCAACCGTTCGTCGAGCAGCGCCATGCCGCCGCCCGCCGCGCCGCCGAGCGCCGTAAGCGCCACAATGCCGGGCATGATAAACGAAAGATAATCGTTGCCGCTGATTTGCTTCACCAGCGCGCCCATGCCCAGGCCGAACAACGCCACCCAGAGCACCGGCTGAATGAGCAAGCCGCCAAGTTCCTCGCCATTCCGAAAGAACTTGTGCATGTGTTTGGACCAAATCGTTATTGTTGCGTTCATACTTAAAAAGCAGTAAATAGAAAGCAGAAGGGATCCGCGAAGGCACGCCAAGAACGCGAAAACGAATCAGCTTCGTATACTTCGCGTCCTTCGCGGATCATCCTTCTTCCCTCTCCCTTTTCTAATCGCGTAGCGCGCGCCCGGTGTGCTTCAGGAACACGTCGCCAAGCGTCGGGCGCGCGATGCTAATATCTTCGATAGCGTAGCCATTGCCGCTCGCCTGGCCGATCACCTCGGCAACGCGCCGATTCCCGTTATCGACGCCGACCTGAATAACACGGTCGCCGGGACTGCGGCTGATTCCGTCAACATATGAAAGCTTGTGCAGCTTTTCCAGAAAGTGCGAGTCATCGCCATTGCCGACGATGCGGATTACATCCGCGCCAAGCGACGCGATCAGATCAGACGGCGTGCCTTCAATCATCTTGCGCCCGCTGTCGATAATGCCAACCACATCCGCCAGTTTCTCCGCCTCGTCCATGAAATGGGTCGTCAGCAGCAGCGTCAAGCCTTGTTCGCGGCTGAGCGTTCGCACATAATCCCAGATTGCGACGCGGTTCTGCGGATCGAGTCCCTGCGTCGGCTCGTCAAGAAAGAGCACCTGCGGGTCGGTCATCAGGCCGCGCGCCAGTTCAAGGCGGCGCTTCATGCCGCCCGAGTAGGTTTTCACGGGCCGGTCAATCGCATCGCCAAGCTGCACCAGTTCGACTAATTCGGCGATGCGGCGGCGGCGCAGGTCGCGCTTCTGCTTGTACAGGCGACCATGCACCTCCAGCACCTTTCGTCCAGTCAGGTCAGCATCAAGCACGAGGTCTTGAAACGTGACGCCAATCTTCTGCCGCACCATGTCGGGCTGCTTCACTACGTCGTAGCCTGCGACGCATGCTGTGCCGCCGGTTGGCTGCATCAGCGTCGTTAAAATATTAACTGTAGTTGTTTTGCCAGCACCGTTGGGGCCAAGCAGAGCGTAGATGCTGCCCTGCTCCACATTGAGGTCTACACCGTCAAGCGCGACGACATCGCCGTATCGCTTGACTAATCTTTGCGCTTCTATCATCACCGTTCAGACAGGCTCCTGCTTCACACCAGATGCATGTTTCTGCAAAACATTGTACCACGTTTCACGAACTCGAAGCTGAATCGAACCTAAAGAAACAATGAGGGGATGGAACAATGCGCTGTTCCATCCCCTGACCATGTCAAGTACGCTGCGACGCGCACGCGCTACCTGCGCGCTGCCGCCGGAGGAGCCGGGCTATTCACGTCACGCGGGGTTTGCTCCGTCTCGCGCTTGCTCTGCCAGATGGCCCATGCCAGCACCAGCACGCACACCACAATTGTGATGATCGAGCCGAGGCCAAAGGTGCGCGACACGCCCTGAATCGTCACGATAAGCGGCGCAATGATCAACGAAACGAGATTGATAACCTTGATCATGGGATTGAGTGCCGGGCCCGCCGTGTCCTTCAGCGGGTCGCCAACCGTGTCGCCCACAACCGACGCCTTGTGCGCTTCGGAATACTTGCCGCCGAAATTGCCTTCCTCGATAAACTTTTTGGCATTGTCCCACGCGCCGCCTGCATTTGATTGAAAGACGGCGAGTAGCTGACCGGAAAGAATAATGCCCGCCAGAAAACCGCCAAGACCCTGAACCCCCAGCAGCACTCCAATCAGCACCGGCGTCACCACGGCGATAATGCCCAGGTTCACAAGCTCCTTCTGCGCCGCCGTGGTCGAAATGCTGACAGCACGAGCGTAGTCTGGCAGCACAGTGCCTTCCATGACGCCCGGCGTGCGGAACTGATGCCGCACCTCGTTGACAATTTCTCCCGCGGCACGCGCCACCGCGCGAATGGTCAGCGATGAGAACAGGAACGGTATCGCACCGCCAATCAGCAGACCGATGA
>DASTWM010000341.1:0-11446 GCA_035765855.1 Roseiflexaceae bacterium | reverse complement strand
GTCGGTGGCGCACAGATAGACGGTGCCGCCCTGCGGAAACGCGCCCGGCTCAGGATAGCGTGCCGTGTCGCCGATTAGTGCGCGGCGCGTGGCATGGTAGCCCGGATCGAGCAACTGTGCGACCGGCACATCAACGTGCTCCGGATCGCCGATGTAGCGAAAGGCGTCGGCAAACGCCAGCTTCATGGCCTCGATCTGCACATGGTAGGCGGCGGCGGAGTCATGCGGCAGACGCGCCATATCGAAGCCTTCAAGAATACCGAGCGCAATCAGCGCCGTCAGACCCTGGCCGTTCGGCGGAATCTCCCAGACCGTGTGGCCGCGATAATCTACCGAGATTGGATCGACCCATGTGCTGGTGTGCGCCGCCAGATCATCGGCAGTCATGAGGCCGCCAGTCTCACGCGCGAACCCCACAATCGCCTCGGCAATCTGGCCCTTGTAAAAGGCATCCGCGCCCTGTTCAGCAATCATGCGCAGCGTGCGGGCATGGCCGGTGCTGACGAAGCGCGCGCCGACCATGGGCGTTTTGTCGCCGGGCGCAAACGTATCGAGGAAACTCGCAAACTCCGGCCCGCGCCGCTGGCGCACAATCTCGACGCCGCGCGCCCAGTTCTGGGCAACAATCGGCTGCACCGGCGCGCCCCGTTCGGCATAGCTGATCGCCGGTTGCAGCACCTGCTCGAACGGCAGCTTGCCGAAGCGATTATGTAAATCCTGCCATGCGGCGACAGCGCCCGGCACGGTGACCGCCAGCCAGCCGTGCGAGGGCATGCCGCTATGCCCGGCCCGCCGCACCGCATCGACCGTGAGCGCGGCGGGCGCGCGGCCCGAGCCGTTCAGGCCATGCAGCTTCGCGCCGTCCCAAACCAGCGCAAACGCATCGCTGCCAAGGCCGTTCGAGGTCGGCTCAAGGATCGTGAGCGCCGCCGCCGTCGCCAGCGCTGCGTCCACGGCGCTGCCGCCGGCCTGAAGCATGGACAAGCCAGCCTGCGCCGCGAGCGGATGCCCCGTCGCAACAACACCGTTGGCGGCGAGCATGGGCGTGCGCCGGGTGGTATACGGATTGTGCAGAAAATCGAGTTTCATCAGCATCTGCCTTTATCTAAGCCACAGAGCGCACAGAGATTGTAGACATGCACACGTTTCTCAGTGTGCTTTGTGACCTCTGTGGCAAAAACGGAACTACGGCAATGGTAAATCTTCAACCGTCAATCGTCAATCTGCCAATGCTCTGGAAAAAAGGTGTTCGGGAAAATCGCCCGCGCTTCGTTCAGCATGGCGCGATACTCTGGCGCGCGGTAACGCTCTGAAACATGGAACAAAATCAATTTTCCAACACCGGCCTCACGCGCCAGCGTCGCCACCTGAGTTGCCGTCATGTGATAATTTTGCAACGCCAGCGGCAGATCAGCATGGCGGTACTGGCTCTCGCAGATCAGTGTGTCACAGCCACACAGAAATGGTACGAGCCGCGCCCGTGCCGCGTCATCTAGCAGAAAATCAGTCAGGTAGGCCAGCGATTCGCCCGCTGTTTCGGCCAGCAATTCCGCCCGCAATGTTGCAAGTTCGTGTATCTGGCCCGCAATCTCAAGCGTCGGCGGCTCGTCGGGCTGCGGCTCTTTGAGTTGCCGCAACCATGCGCCGGGTGGCAGAGCGAGCGCTTGCAGGCGGGCTGTGTCAATGTGGAGCCGTGGCCGCTCGCGCAGCATGTAGGCCAGCGTGGGCGTGCGGTGTTCCATGTGCAGCGCTTCAATGGTAAAAGCCGGGTTGGCAAACACGGTGCCGGTGAACGGCGCGACGCCCGCCGGGTGCGCGGATGCAAACGCCTCGCCGGTGCGGAAGCGCCAGCGCGTGATCTCGGCGGGCGATACATCATGAACGTACCACACCCCGGGCGCGCCGCCGATCAGATTCCACAGAAAACCACGGAAGCGATGATGCATGATCGTTGCGGTAGCGGGCGGCCCCCAGATCATGCCGGGCTTGTCGGCGCGGGCATAGTTGGCGCGAAAAAAGCGGTCGAATCCGGCGACATGATCCATGTGGAGATGCGAAAACAGCAGGTAGTCAATGTCCTGCACCTCAGCGCGCCCGAGCGCTTGCAGGCAGTCGCCGCAATCGAACAGCAGGCGATACACGGCGCTGCCGCTATCGACCGTGACGTACGCGGCATTGTCGCGCCCGATCTCGCCGAGAATCTGAAAAGAAATGCTCATACAGCCTATTGTAGCAGCAGTGCCAGACGAATGACGAATGACGAATGCATCATCGCCGATGCGCCACAACGTAGCAAGAGCCGCGCCGCATCTTGACAGCCGCTACGTCACATGGTATTGTGAAAAATATCACTTCAGGAGCACCATGTTGCGATCGACGCCAGCCACGCCGCTTTACATCGCCATGCGCGCGGTAAACGCCTTTGCCTTCGCGCTGGTGCTCACCTACGAACTGGTCTATCAAACGACGGTTGTTGGCCTCAATCCATTTCAGCTTGTGCTGGTCGGCGTCGTGCTCGAAAGCATGACGTTTTTCTTTGAAATTCCGACCGGCATGCTGGCAGATTTGTACAGCCGCCGTTTGGCCGTTATTCTTGGCATCCTGCTCACCGGCGCGGGCTTTTTGATCGAAGGGCTTGTGCCAACGTTCGCGTTTGTGCTGGCCGGGCAGGTGCTGTGGGGCATCGGCTTTACGTTCTACAGCGGCGCGGAAACGGCATGGCTGGCGGATGAAATCGGCATGGAGCATATGCACACCGTGCTGCTGCGCGCGACCCAGATCGCGCAGGTGTGTACGATTGCTGGCACGTTCGCGGGCGCGGCCCTGTCGCGCGTGGCGACGGTTGCGCCGATACTCACGGGCGCGGCGCTGTACCTGCTGCTCGGCGTGGCGCTCAGCATGGTCATGCCCGAACATGGCTTCCAACCTGCCCCGCGCGATGAGCGCCACAACATCTGGCAGCACCTGACGCAGCCGTTCGCCGAAAGCGCGCGGCTGGTGCGCGTGCATCCGCTGCTGTGGATGATTTTGCTGCTCGGCGTCATCATCGGGCTGTCTCTCGGTGGATTCGACCGGCTGTATACGCCGCACCTGCTCCAGGATTTTCTGTTCCCGTCCGGCATGGACCTCGAACCGACGGCATGGCCGGGAATGATCAACGGCGTGGTTGCCGTCACGTCGCTTGTTGGGATGGAGGTGGTGCGCCGCCGCGCCCGCACCTCGGATCAAGCCGTGATCATCCGCTTACTCATTGGCATGTACAGCGGCATGCTGGTGGGCAGCGCGTTGTTCGCCGCCATGCACGACTTCAGTTGGGCAATTGGCGGCTTTGTCCTTTCTCAGACGCTGCGCAATGTGAGCCGTCCGCTGCTGATTGTGTGGATCAACCAGAACGCCGCGCCGCGCGTGCGAGCGACCGTGATCTCCACTTACTGGCAGGCGAACGCCTTCGGGCAGATCATCGGCAGCCCGGCGCTCGGCTGGCTCGCCACCGTGAGAACGCTGCGGCTGGCGCTCGAAGTCGGCACGGCAGTGTACATCGCCACCTTGCCGCTTCTGCTACTCGCCCAGCGGCGCTGGACGCGCATGCAACGTGCAGCGGACACAAACAACGGACGATGAGCTTGCGCCCATCGCCCGTCGTCCGTCGTTTGCGTCCTGACCGCTACCTTCGTATAAGTGGCAGGTAGATCTTCACCGATGGCGGCAGATTCTCCGCGGGCAAGTTCCACGTATCGCCAATGCTCAGGCTCACCGGAATGACAATCGTCTGCGCCGGGTCGCTATCGCTGGTTGCGGGTTTGGTAATCGTCAGCGTGGCCGTGTAGATCTTGTTGTTCTCCAGGCCCGCCGGGTTGGCCGTGAGCGTCAGCGTCGACGGATCGCCGTCAGCCGTGACTGTGCCAGTCACCACATCGGTCGTGAGCCATGACTGGTTGCTGCTGGCTGTCCAATCCATTGAACCACCACCCGCGTTGCTAATCGTGACCTGCGCGGTTTGCGGCGTGGTTGTTCCAGCAGCCACATGCCAGCCGACCTGACCCGGTCCGGCGCTCAGTGTCGGCCCTGGTGCGTTCAGATCGTCGTCCACAATTACCGTCACGGTAGCAGTGGCCGACTGACCAACGCTGTTGGTCGCCGTCAGCGTAATTTTGTTCACGCCGACCGGTAGGCTGTCCGACGACACGAGCGCGCCCGTGCCGAGCGCACCGGCCTTGTCCGACGACCACGACAGGCCCGCGTCGGCGATCGTGCCATCCTGCGGATCGAACGCCATGCCATTGAAGTTCACCAACTGGCCGTAATGAATGTGTAGATTGTCGCCGGGGCTCAGGATGTACGGCTGCGGTGGCTTGGGTGCCATCACGAACGGCGCGCTGCTGGCCTCGCCGGTGTTTACGCCGTCATTCGCGGCCACGCGCAGGATCGCCGTGCCGCTGCCGCCAAGCTGCGCCGTGTCGATCTGCGTGCTGCTGCCCGTCACATTCATCTTGACTGGCTGGAACGTCGCGCCGTTGTCGCGGCTATAGAAAATGTCGAACGTCAGCGCATCGCCGTCCGGATCGCTGGCCGTCCATGCGAGCGTCACCACGCCGCTCACCGGATTGGGCGCGCCTTGCAGCGCAACGTTGCTGACCGTCGGCGGATTCGCGCTGATCGCATGGCTGCCAAGCACGGTGTTGTCGCTGTTGCGGATGATCTGCACGGTGCGCGTGCCAGCGACGAAGTTGACCACCTGATCGAACGTCAGGCCAGTGCCGTCGTCGGATGGCGTCGGCGTGAAGCTGTAGGTTGCCAGCGTGCCGTTCGCGCCGTCGAGCAGGCGGATGCTGTAATCGCCCGGCGTGAGCGGCGGCTGATTCGCGACGCTGCTCAGGTGATACACGGCGGCAAAGCCAGCCGTGCCGCCGGTCGGGCTGATCACGCCCGAGACCGACAGGAAGTCGCCATCGACCAGGATGCGCGAACGGGTCGCATCGGCGCTCAAGGTGCCTGCGGTTGGCGCGCTGCTTGGGTGCGCGATCATATAGTTGTACATGCCGGTGTAGGTGTAGTCGCTGATCCACTGATTCGAGCAGTAGCTCATGACATCGTACCAGCTTGTGCCTGGGTACACGGCCTTCGCGATGCCGAAGGTCGGGTCGCCAGCGTCGAAGCCTTCCATGCTGCCGTCGTTCGGGCCAATCTGCCCGCCGGGATAGGGATAATTGTTGTCGCTGGCGCTGTTACCGCACGTCGCGGCGCTGGCCGTCGGGTGGGCGCGGCCCAGCGTGTGACCCATCTCATGACCGGCATACCAGTCGGCGTACGAGCCGTCTGTGTCCCAGCCCCACGTGCCGCTGCCCGCTGGTCCGACCGAGGTTTTGTTGTACATCGCCTGGCCGCGCGGGAAGGCCGCACCATCCGCGATCATGCCGTAGTAGAAATCGTTAGTGTTCGGCACCCATGCGTGGTCGCGGTAATATTTCAGCCAGCCGTTGGTGTAATAGCTTGCGCACAGGCTGCGGTCGCCCTGATCATGCTGCACGCTGTTGCAGTCCGAGCTGCTCTGGTTGACCCAATTGCCCAGCCGCGTATCGCCCGCCACGTCCCACAGGCGCGGCTTGAAATACTGGCCGACCGCGCCGCCGATCGGGTAGGCGCGCAGAATCCATGAATAGGTTTGCAGCACATCCTTGAAGATGCGCGGCTGATAGCTCGTGCCGCCGCTGACGTAGTTCAGGCGGAAGAACTCGGCGGAAAGCGTCGGCGAATCCTTGAAGGTCGCTGTCACCGAAGCGGTGTCGTCGCCGTAGTTCGGCTCAAGCGGCACTTTGTACGGATTCAGTGTTCCAATCAGCGTCAGCGAGTTTTGCTGCGTCCATGACCACGGCAATTCAAACAGGAAGCTCTGGTTGATGTCGTTGCGGCTCGGCGTTGTACGCACGGTGAGCATGGTACCGACCGAATTAACTGGCTGCAAGCTGCCAAGCCGCGACGAAAGCTGGGCTTTCACGCCCGCCACCGCCGCGCCGTCCGACTTGACGTACAGGCGCACGAACGTCCGTTTGTTCTTGACCAGCAAAACACTGTTGCTCAGGTTCTGGATGCCCTGCGTCACCTCCATGCCGGTCACGCGCATGTTGATCTGCGGCAGCGCCGAAGCGTTGACTGGCAGGCGTTGCACTATGCTGTTGTTCTGGATGTATTCCTGCCAGAACAGAAACGTGCCGTCAGTCGTCAGATTTGATGTCGAGGATCCGGGTTGGCTTGTGTAAAGCGCGTCGGCTGCGCCGCCACCACGGCTGGTACGCCTTAGAACCGGCGTCGGGCATGCGAATGGGGAACAACTACCTTGGAGATTCTCGAAGAACAGTAAATAGCCCCCGCCCAAAATGCCTGAAGTGGTCGTCATGCTGCCGATTGTCGAGCCGGTGCCGCCGGTATAAATCGGTGATGTATTATTTGTCTCGTTGTCATAGACCGATATCGTGTTACCAATGCTGAAGTACACATTCCTGCTGGTACAAAAGCGAATCGGGTTGATGCCACACAGATATGTGCGCGCGCCTTCCGCGTAATAACTGCTGACATTACTTTGAATTGGTGTAATTGCTCCGGCGGTTGTGATACGCTTGAGCACGCCAGCGTCAATGGCATACAGGTAGGTGCCATCGAACGAAAGGCTGCCAGCATTCACGCTCAGGTTGCTGGTGACCGTGGTCGCCGCGCCGGTGGCTTTGTCCACCGCGAAGATCGAGGAGGGCGAATTGTGGCGCGGCATGGCGTACACTTTGTCGCTGCTGATCGCCACACTGCCGACGGCGGAGGTGGCGGCGCTGCTGTTGAACACCTGCGGCGCGTCGCCGACGTTGGCGCTGGTCGAAAGCCGCATCAGCCCCTGGTCGGTCAGCCAGTACAGGTAATCGGCGTCAGCCACAATGTTGGATGCGATGGAGTGTGGTAACGCGCCACAATAGCCATTCGCGCTGACGGAATACAGCGTGCGCGGCGCGCTGCCAGATGTCGCAATGCGCGAAATACTTTCGGCATCCACGAGCGCTGTGCCTGACGGCTTGGCCTGCTCTGTTCCATTGGGCTGCGATCCAATGAAAGGCGTACAGTCACGCGCGTGCCAAAAGAGTTTCGGGGAAGCCAGCGTATAATCATTCACACCACTGGGGACGAGAGGCGTCGGCGTATCCTGGATGCTCGCCGCCGCAACTGGTTGAGCGCCGAGAGCGAATGGAGCCGCCTGCGCACCGAATGGCATGTTGACGCCGACGAGCATCAGCGCCAATACCAGCGTACGCAGCCGGATGAACGAAGCTTTGACCGAACGCGGACCTCCGTGACTCATAACCGCCTCCTTGAGGAACCAGCCACCAAACATACACGAGGGACACACGACAATAGTCACCAGGCTGACGAGAAACCCGGCGATAGTTGTAGCGGTACAGCATCATTTTATATCAACAAACGCTAAATTGAATGTGAATTAGTTCATACAGGCCAATGGATCAGGTTATGCTAGTTCGTATGGCCGATGCTTGCGGTACAATGAAGCGATACACTACGTAGCAAAGAACATATGTTTGAGGAACGACGAGATATGATTCAGGATGCAGTTCAAAATAAGCAATCGACCGCACCGGCGACAGAAGGTATTTGGAGTCCTCGCTATCGCGCTTTAACAATCGGTATTATTCTGACGGTGGTAGGCAGCGCGTTCGAGGCGCTGGCCGTGGCGACGACCATGCCCATTACAGTGCAGGAGCTTGGCGGGCTGTCGCTGTACGGTTGGGTATTCAGCGCCTTCATGCTGACAAATCTGATCGGCATCACCGTGGCAGGCGGCGAGGCCGACCGGCATGGCCCGGCGCGGCCATTTATTCTCGGAGCGATACTGTTCATGATCGGCCTGATCATCAGCGGCCTCGCGCCTTCCATGCTCATCCTGATTGCGGGCCGGGCCGTGCAAGGCTTTGGCGGCGGCATACTTGGCTCGGTGGTGTATGTTGTGGTGGCGCGCGGCTACCCGGAAGAAGCCAAGCCGCGCATGCTGGCCGTGCTGTCGAGCGCATGGGTGGTGCCGGGCTTGGTCGGCCCGGCTATTGCAGGCTTCATCGCCGAATATCTGAACTGGCGCTGGGTGTTTCTCGGCCTCGCGCCACTAACGCCGCTGGCCGCCGTGTTGGCCCTGCCCGCCATCCGCCAACTCAACCAATCGGTTGACATCCCACGCAACTGGCGGCGGATTGGCGCGGCGGTGCAGCTTGCGATTGGCGTTGGTCTGGCGCTCGCCGGTCCCGCCCTCGGGTCAATCATGGTGACGGTGGCGCTTGTGGTTGTGGGCATAATTATCGCCGTGCCGGCGCTCCGCCGCCTGTTGCCAGAAGGAACCCTGCGGCTCAAGCCCGGCCTGCCCGCCGCAATCGCCGTCGCCGGGCTGGCAAATCTGGCCTTCTTCGGCACGGACTCGTTCATTCCGCTGATGCTTACCACGCTGCGCGGGTTGTCGGCTTCGCTCGCCGGACTGGTGCTGACCGCCGCAACAGTGACATGGACAACTGGCTCGTGGCTTCAGGCGCACTACGCCGCACACCAGAGCCGCCGCCGCATTGTGACGATCGGCTTCGTGATCATGGCGTTTGGTATCGCCAGCGTCATGCTGCTGCTGCTGCCGGCCGTGCCGGCGCTCCTGGGTCCGGTCTTGTGGGGCATCGCCGGGCTTGGCATGGGCCTAGCCTTCGCGACTATCTCGCTGACGGTGCTTGAGACAGCGCCGAAAGGGCAGGAAGGCACGGCGACATCGGCCATGCAACTGACCAATATGCTCGGCACGGCGCTCGGCGCGGGGATCGGCGGCGCAATCGTCGGTTCAGCCGAACATAACTCGCAGCCGTCTGCCGGACACATGCTGGCGCAATTTGGGATTATGGCGGCAATCGCGCTGTTTGGCGTGTTTGTGGCGCGGCGGTTGCCGGGGAATAAACCGTAGAGATGTTCCGCATGGCTGTAGAGACGTTCCGGCGGAACGTCTCTACAATTCAACGCCAAATCAAATCTACTGTTGCACCCCGCACGCCGCGACATGCTGGCGCGCGGTTTCCGTCAGGGCCGCCCAATCTTTGCGCCGGATCACATCCTTGTCCACCAGATTGCTGCCCAACGCCACGGTGTACGCGCCAGCTTTAAGGAACGCCGCGCAATTGTCCATGCTTACGCCGCCAGTCGGCACCAACCGCAGATCAGGCAGCGGCGCGAGCACATCCTTGAGGTAGGATGGGCCGAGCGAGCGGGCCGGAAACACTTTGACGAAGTCAGCGCCGTGCTGCCACGCCGTCCAGATCTCGGTCGGCGAAAACGCGCCGCACATGATCACGATGTTCGCTTCGCGCGCCACGGCGATTACATCGGGCAGCATCACCGGCGTGACCAGGAACTCTGAGCCTGCCTCAATGGCCGCCCGCGCGTCATCCACGGTTGTCACGGTGCCAGCGCCGACCTGCGCCGCACTGCCGAGCGCTTCGCGCGCTGCTCGCACAGCCTGCAATGCTTCGCGGTTGGTCAGCGTAAACTCCAGCGCGGTGATGCCGCCCGCGACCAGTGCCCGGCTGATGTTGACCGCCTCGGAAAGATCATCCAGCCGAATAATTGCAATCGGCCTGCGCCGCTCAAGCTCGATTTTCTGTCGTGTCGCCACGTCAATAGCCTTTCTGTTCAGCCACAAATCATGGCGCTATTGTACACGTGTTTTTGTGGCGCAGTGCGCTGCGACGCGCTACTTTACTATGCAGACGATCGTTTATCCTCATCCTCACTCCTCTTCCATTGGGAGAAGGAGTAAGTATGAGAAGATATTACGGATAGACTCTTATCGTTTTCAGCACCCTGGTTCCAAAGAAAGGATCAAAACAGACGTAACACCTCGTAACTTTTCGCTTGTCTCGCGCGTTTAACTATTTATCAACCTTTTGTAGAGCGTGGCTTCGAAGGGAGGTACTTTTGAGTCTATAGATTATTGTTATAAGCTCACGTCCAACCTGACCTCATTCCATCCATTCATCTCACATCGTACCAAGGAGCTTTTTCGTGAAACATTCCATTCGTCGTCTTTTCTCCCTGGCGCTGATATGTCTGGTCGCCACATGTACCGCACCCTTGTTCGCGCACGGGGCTACTCCAGACACAGCATTACAAACTTCTTCGCGCGGACCGTCAACTCCAACACCCCTTCCCGCTGATGAGCCTCTGGCTCCAGCGAAGCCACCAGATTCGGCGGAGCCGCGCGTGCAAAATCAATCGCCACAAACCCAAACGATGGCTGAGTCTTCGCAGGGCACGCCAGCGATCATGGTTCCAGCGACTACCAACATCTTTGCGGCAGCCACCTCTGATTACTTTTCAGGCACTTTGCCACCGAGTGTGCATCTCCCGAGGGGTCGCAACCGCGTGGTGACCTTTCCTGTTATTTCCGGCAATGTTATCTCATGCTGTGGCACAAGCTATCCGCACGATGCGGACGGCGGCACAAATCTGCAAACCTATATCGTACCCGAGGCTGGCATTTCCGGCATTCGCCACACGTCCAAGAACATGTTCCTCGTCGGCGTGTTTCTGACCGACGAAGCGCCGCCGGATACGATGCCTGCAACACTCAGTTTTTCAAGTGACGGCGCTGCCGGCACCATCAGCGATAATTTCACGAGTCTCGCCCCGGAACTCGGTCAAACATTCTTCATCGGCAACGGCAAAGTTGGTACAGACGGTGATCTTCAGCAGTTCCAGGTGCCAGACGGAGCAACCCGTCTCTTCTGGGGCTTTGCCGATGGTCTGAACCTGGGCGATCCTCGATATAATACGCCCAGTCCCGCAGTGCCCGGACTATACTGGGATAATTCTGGAGCTGCGGCAGTCACATTTGCAATCACTGGTGATGACATTGATAGCACGAGTCACTATTGACTCTCACCATTACCGACGCGGCAGGAAATGAGGTGCAAGCCTTAGCCTTGAATGAGAACGGTTGGCCGACACTCAATGCCGCTACCGGAACTGCTGCCTACCCACTGACTGTACGTGTCGATATTGCAAATCCTGGCACGGCAACCAAGCTACAAGTAGACTTCGGGGCGCAGGGCAGCGCGGCCCGTTTTGGTTTTCCCGAACGTGTGGATGGGTCATTTTGTGGCACGGTAACCTACGGAGACTCCTCAGTAGTTATTGCTAATCCATCTACCTATAACCATACGGCTGAGATCTGCTGGGCACCGAGTGAACTTGGTGCCACATATAGCTGGCAGGTGCCAATCCATCCTTCTGCTACTGCGGAGCTTACGGTGTCAGCACAGCTCATAGGCGCGACAAGTGGCACTTCTATGGCAGAAGCAAGCGTGCAGATACCTGAGGAGCAGGTGCGACCAGTGATCTTCATTCCTGGTATCTCTGGTTCATACCTCGACGA
>DASTWM010000340.1:0-4939 GCA_035765855.1 Roseiflexaceae bacterium | reverse complement strand
CCATGCGCGCGTAGAACGCTGACCGCTCGCCGAACCAGTCGATGTCGTAGGCGATGAACTGGTGGCCGACATCCTGCGCCGCCGGATTGCTGTAGGGCAGCGTGCCGTAGCCCGAGCCGCCCAGCACGCCAGTCAGCACGTCAGTGATCACGCTCAGCCCGTAGCCTTTGTACTCGCCCATCGGCAGCAGCGTGCCGTCCATGGCTTCGGCGGGGTCGTCAGTGTCGCGGCCATCTTTGGTGATCGCCCAGGTGCGCGGCATGCGCCGACCATCGCGCATGAGCCAGCCCATCATGCCTTTGCCTGCCATGGTCAGCGCCATGTCGAGAATGATTGGCATCGCGTCTGGGTCGTCGCCGGTGGGAATCGCCACCGCCCACGGATTGGTGCCGACCACGCCGTCGATGCCGCCCCAGGGTGCCATTTCTGGACCGGCGTTGGTCATGCACACGCCAATGCAGCCGTGCGCGAGCGCCTCGGAAGCCGAAAAGCTGGCCGAGCCAAAATGCGTGCTGTGGCGCACCAGCACCGTGCCAACGCCGCACTGCCTGGCTTTCTGCACGGCGATTCGCATCGCTTTCACGGCGACCACGGTGCCGGGGCCATTGTGCGCGTCGATCAGCGCCAGCGCGGGCGATTCTTTAACAATCTCAAACGGCGCGGTGGGGTCGATCATGTCCTGATCAACGCGATCGACGTAGGCTTTGACACGCCGCACGCCCTGGCCCTGGCCTTGCAGGTTTCGCAGTTCGCTGGTGATCAGTGCGTCGGCGATGATGTCGGCGTCGTCAGAACGCAGCGCGGTGCGGCGTAGAATCTGGCGTGTGACTTCGCGCAATGGCGCGACCGGCACATAGCGCAGCGCGATCTGCTCGGTTTTGTAGTCGGAATGATACGCGCTCATGATCTAGATTCCTTGCGGTCGCTCGGCACTTTCGCCGTCTTTGTAGACTTGCATGAACTCGATTTCGATGCCGCTGACTTCGTCTTCCAGAAACGCCACCCAACCTTCAGGGTGAACATGGCTGCCGGTGATTTTGCACGCCGCGCATTCCTTCAGCGTTGCACCGTTGGCCTGCGCTTCAGCCAGCGCCTCGTCGATATTCTCGACTGCGAAGCAGATGTGGTGCAGCCCTTCGTGGCCGCGCTGCTCGATCCAGGATGCAAAACGCCCGTCCGGGTCCAGCGATTCACTGATCTGGAACTCGGTGCCGCCGAGGTCGAACACGGCGGCTTTGGTGCGGCTCTTGGCAAATGTTTTCACAAATGCTTCTTCGGGCGCGCCCAGCAGCTTTTTGTAGCGATCCAGCGTGGCATCGGCGTCACGCACGGCAAAAGTCATGTGCTTGATCAGGGTCACTTGCATGGGAAAACTCCTCTTTCTATGGTCGTCGCGCATTCATCATTCCGCCAACGTGCTCCAGCGCGAACGATCGTTCAATCGCGCGCGCATGTCTTCGGCGTACAATGTGGTTTTTTCGGGCGCAAAAGTAAAATCATAGCCTTCATGCATGATCGTATCGGCCAGCGGCCCAGCATCGAAGCGCAGGCCAGTGTAGCGCGCAGGCGGCTGCATGATGAGCCAGACAAGCGCCGGAGCAAGCGCCACTGGATCGACCCAGCGCGCGTGCTCCGCGGCTGAAAGATGTGCGGCGTCGGCGCGGCTGATGCTGGTCGGCTTGATCAGCTTGCCTGGCCCAACCGTGTTGACCGCGATGTTGTGCGGCGCGCCCTCAATGGCTAATGCTTTGGAAAAGCCTTCCAGGGCGTGCTTGGCGGCGCAATACGCCACTTCGCCCGCCGAGCCGCGCACGCTCGCGCCGCTCGCAATGGCGATCAGATGCCCGCCGCCCTGCTGCTGCATCTGCGACCAGACCACCCGCGCGCCGTTGTAGACGCCGGTCAGATTGATGTCAATGATACGCTGCCAGCGCTCGGGCGTGAGTTCGTCAAACGGAATCAGCGGCAGAACCGCAGCGTTGCCGATCAGGCAATCTACGCGATTCCAGCGCGCGACGCATTGTGCAACCGCATGCTCCATTGCCGCTATGTCGCGTACATCCACCGCCAGCGTCAGGGCTTCATTGCCATCGGCGGCAATGTCGGCGGCAGTTTGCGCCAGTTCATCGGCTTCCACATCGGTGATGCAGACCTGCGCGCCAGCCTGCGCCAGGCCACGCGCAATACCTGCGCCAAACCCGCGCCCCGCGCCAGTGACCAGCGCAACCTTGCCCGCAAGGTGCTTCATCGCTGCTCCTTGAGCAACTGCCCGTCGCGCAGGGTCATCATGCCATCAAGTCTTTGATGTTCGCGCCCGCATTGACCACTGGCTGGATTTTGCCGTCGCGGCTGGTCATGATAATCGCCAGGCCAGGGCCGTAGCCGCTACGAAAACTGCCGCCCTGACACACGACGCCGACCACCACCGAGCCACGCAGATAGCCATGGCCGTAGCGACTGTCCCAATCGGTAATTGCTACCAGGTCGCCAAAGCGCAGATCATCCAGACCGTTGTCAGCCAGCAGTTTGGGATCGGAGGTTTGCAGATTGATCGCGCCACTTTCGCTGGTCAGCCCCGCGCCCGCGCCTGCCAGCACGCTTGGCGCAACGCCCTTGACTGGCACGACCAACGTGTCGCCATCGCTGTCAGGATTGATCGCTTCGAGCAATTCTGGCGAGCAGCCTTTGAAATCAATCGTTGGGAAATCGTTCAGCTTCATGCCGATGCCATACGCCTGTACCTGGATTTTGTCGCCAGGTGCCATTTTTTCGATGTCCGCCGGAGCGAAATCGCAGATCACATGCTCGGCGAAGCGGCCACTCTTGCCGATCACCATGCCGGTCACGCCTTGCGCCGCGCCGCTCATCACGCGCGCGCGGTTGCCCAGGCAGGCGTACACGCCCAGCGCCACGTTGGCGGCGGCATTGGCGTTCTTGATCGACACACCGGGCTGAATCAATTCTGCCGCCCAGCCGATCGCGCGGTCGCCCAGGCCAACGTTATACACCAGGCCACCGAACATGGGAATGAGCATCGGCTCACCTTCAGCGCTGACGAAATAGGGGCTGGCGGGCAGGCCGGGCATGGCCGGATTCGCAATTTCACCGAGCACCGATACCTTGACCAGCGCGGATTGGTTACTTGGAAACATGGTTTCACCTATGTGCAGGCGCGCGTGGCGCTAACGGATCGAAAGAATTGTGGCGAGATTGGCATGCGGGTCAATCACCGGTTCGATGTCGCCGTTGGCCGCCACCAGCAAATCCTGGCAGCCCGGGCCATGGCCGGTCATGATCGAGTCGCCGTGCATGATCACGCCGATCGTGACGCCGCCGGGCTTGTAGCCGCGCCCATAACGATGGTCGGTATCCATCACCGCGACGAGATCACCGAGCTTCAGTTGATCGATGCCAAGCTCGGCCAGCGCGGCGCGGTCGCCGGTCATCAAATCCTGATCAACGAACTCCGGCGTGAGTTCCGCGCCGCTGCCCATGATGTGCGCGGGAATCGTTGCCACCACCGGCACGCGCAGTTTGCCTTCGGGCGAAACAGTGAGACCCCAGTTCTGGATGAGGCTGGGGCCAGCTTTTTTGACCAGCACGCCGGGAACATCAAGGAGTTTCATGCCGCGCCCGTGCGTTTTGATCACAACTGTGTCGCCGATGCACACCTGCTCCAGCACATCCGGCGCAAAGTCGATTAGCAAGCGCGCGTGCTCGCCGGTCACAACGCCCTTTGCGCCACGCGCCGGGCCGCTGGCGATGAATGCTTCGTTGCCGACGCAGGTCAGGTAGTGCATGGCGTGGTCGATATCAAAATTGGGGTGCGCCAGGCTGATGCCCGGCTCAACATGATCACCCGCCCAGCCGTAGGCGGCGTCGCCGACGCGCGCGTTGTAGACCACGCCCGCCATGCCGATCAGCACCGTGCTGATGCCTTCGGTATCGGGGCGGTAGCCGGAGCGATCCAGCGTGGGCGCGCTGACCATGCCGCTCACGCCCATCACTACCAGATCGTCAATATTGGTGCGAATCATTATTCTGCCTTTGTTCAAGGACGAAGGACTACCGAAAATCTTCACCACCAAGACACAAAGAGGTGACGTTCACCTTGTCAGCTTCCTCCTGGTGCCTTGGTGCCTTCGTGGCTTATTTCCTAGCTCGCCAACGTGTCAACGATATTCGCCAGCACGTCATGCATCTGTTTGTCGCGCGCGCCGCCGGTGCCGCCGCCGATATGCGGCGTCAGAATGACGTTGCGCAGTTGCAGCAGCGGGTGATCGAATGGAATCGGCTCATAGACAAACACATCCAGTCCCGCGCCCGCGATCTGCCCGCTCGTGAGCGCCTCGACCAGTGCGGCCTCGTCGATCACGCCGCCGCGACAGATGTTGACCAGGTTGGCGGTGGGCTTCATCAGTGCCAGCTCGCGCGCGCCGATCATGCCTTCTGTTTCGGGCGTGAGCGGCGTAGACAGCAGCACAAAATCCGATTCACGCAGCAGGTCATCTTTGTCGGCGTAGGTAACCTGTTCGGCCTGCTCGAATTCGGCTGGTAAGCGGCTGCGCTTGTTGTAGATTACGTTCATGCCGAAGGCGCGCGCGCGGCGGGCCGTTTCGGTGCCGATCTCGCCAAAACCGATCACGCCCAGCGTTTTACCATGCACTTCCTGCAAGGAAAGCTTCATCCACTGGAAGTTATGGCGGCGCTGCTCGGTCTTGATCGGCTCCACGCCGCGCGCGCGATACGCGCCAGTGACGGTCGCTTCGTGGGCGCGAATGAGGTTTTTGCTCAGCGCCAGTACCAGGGTGAACGCAAGCTCGGCCACGGCGATGCACCCGACCAGCGGCATGGTTGCCACGGCGATCTTGCGCGCGTGGGCGGCTTCGACATCAATCCCATCGGGGCGGCTGCCATAGCGCTGAATGAGCTTGAGGCG
>DASTWM010000339.1:0-2999 GCA_035765855.1 Roseiflexaceae bacterium | reverse complement strand
GCACTTAACAATCAGACGGAACTGGCGCGTTTCATTCCGAAGTTTACGCCGGATCAGGTTGACATTTGGTTCAAACTTCAAGCGCCAATTGCAGCGGGCGGTATGGACAAGACCAGTTATCAGCTTTACATCGGCAACAGTGCCGCCACGAATCCACCCGCTAATGTTGCTGATGTGCTGCCGCCGCCAGTAGACGCAAACACGATCGCGTTGTGGCACATGCAGGAGGCGACGGGTGGTGCCGCAACTGATAGTGTGAGTGGCCGCGTGGCAACCTCCTACTCGAATGGCGGGGGCAACTTCGGCTGGGAGTACGACGCTTTTCTGGGCGCAGCCGCCGTGTTCAGCGGCCAACCACAGGATGGCAAGGGCGTCTGGATGGAGGCAGACGGCAACGGGCTGACCCCAGGGCAGATCACTGTTGAAGCATGGGTACGCGAGGACAGCCAGGGAGTCGAGCGTACGATTATCGGTCGCCAATCAAATGGCGGCTCGGGTTGGATGTTGTATCTTCAAGATGGCAAAGTTGGATTCGAGGTCAACTACCAGCGTGTGAATGGAGGCCCCAACTTGACCCCAGGCGGCTGGTACCATGTTGCAGGCACGTATGATGGTGCAACCCTTCGAGTCTACCTCAATGGTCAGAAGGTGGGCGAGAAGACCGTCAACGTCAGCATGCCGACCGGCGCAGGGGCTCTGCGTATTGGCAAGAATGGTGACACCAGCAACTACTTCCCTGGTGCCATCCAGCACGTCCGCATCTCGAACGTTGCGCGTACCTCGTTCCCTGAAGCCAGCTACACCGCCATCGCGCCGAAACCCCAGCTTTCTGCTGGCGATGGCGTGCCGCGTCCAACAAACATCACTCCGACGCCGACGAATACGCCAACCGCGACACCAACGAACACACCGACCGCAACGCCGACAAACATGCCGGCCACCACTCAATACAGCTTGCGATCGTTCAACTTCCCAACTTACTATGTGCGTGATAACAATGATCAGGTTGTTATAGGCCAGGTCAGTACTGATGTAGAGAAGCAAACAGCGACATTCAAGATCGTGCCGGGTCTTGCAAATGCTGCGGCCGGATACGTATCGTTCGAGTCTGTTGATCAGCCAGGATACTACCTCCGCCATTCAGGCTTCCAGTTTTACCTGCACCAGTTCGCCAACGACGATCTTTTCAAGCAAGATGCAACCTTCCATGAAGTTCCTGGCCTTGCTGATAATTCGTGGTCTTCATTCGAGTCCATCAACTACCCCGGCCGCTACATGCGTCACCGCAATTTTGTGCTTTATCTTGAGAGCGGCAGTGACAATGGATTCTACCAGGATGCGACCTTCCATCGTGAAAATCCGCTGTGGAGCGGATCGACGAATACACCGACAGCGACAGCAACGCTAACAAACACACCAACACCAACGGCTTCATCTGTGGATTCCTGGTGGAACAACGCCTATGCTTTCCGGCGAACGCTCACGGTTGGCAACGCCGGTGCGGCTCCCATGCCTGCCGGCCGCCCAATCATGGTCATCCTGAATAACACAACCACTCCAACAGCACAGGACATCTATAACGCCTCACAGACCAGCACGAAGGGGAGTGATCTGCGTGTTGTCTGGCGCGGACAAACGATGATGCCGCTCTCCATGTTCGCCTTCACGCCCAACGATGTCCAATTCTATTTCCCGCTTCAACAGGATCTCGCTGTTGGCGCGACAAGCGGAAGTGACTACACGATCTACTACGGCAATCCCAATCCTGACCCGGCTGCTAGCGATATCAACGCGGTATTTCCGCCTGCCATGGACGCCAATACAATTGGACTGTGGCACTTCCAGGAGTCACAGGGCTTCACTGCCTACGACACATCAGGATATGGCAATCATGTTTCCATCCAATCGACAGGGGCCAGTTGGGGGTGGGAAAATGTGCGCTTCCTTGGGAGCTACATCCGCTTCTCGAATCAGCCACAAGATGGCGGCGGTACCTGGCTGGAAGGCTCGGGCAATGGCTTGAATCCGGCCCAGCTCACAGTTGAGGCATGGATTCTTGAAACATCGCAAGGCGTTGAACGAACATTGGTTGCGCGGCGGGCAGGCAGCGGCATGGGCTGGCAACTGTTCCTGCAGGACGGCAAGCCGTCGTTTGAGGTGAACTATGATCGCCTAGTTTCGAACGTCACCCTGGCGGTGAATCAGTGGTATCACGTGGCTGGTACATACGATGGTCAGTCACTCAAGGTCTATCTCAACGGATCGTTGATCGCTTCCAAGACCACGAGCGCAACCATGCCGGGTACAAGCGGTGTGCTGCGTATCGGCAAGCATGGCGATACATCCAACTATTTCAATGGAGCCATTCAGCATGTGCGCGTTTCCAACATCGCGCGTACAACCTTCCCGGCTGCAATCTTCAAAGACTCGGTCACACCGCCAAACATCGCTTTGGGAACGCAAGAGGTGTCGACACCCTGAAGACACCGAACAGTTCACGAGTGGCGATGAGCGGCTCTGACGACAACAGCGAAAGTTATGTGATGAACGCTGATGGAACGAACCAGCGCAATCTCAGCAACAATGCGGCGGTAGACGATGATGCTGGCTGGGGAGTGCGATAGGGACACTAATTCCAAGCATAACATTGTCATGCTGAGCGAAGCGAAGCATCTCATTGCAAATACATTGCACACAGTGAGATGCTTCGCTCCGCTCAGCATGACACGCCATCGGCCATGACTATCCTCTTGCGCCCTTCGCGGATCAGCTACGCCAGTCGAATCTTATGCCCGACCTTCTTCAGCACCTCGCTGGCGATGACATAGCGCTGAATCTCGTTGGTACCCTCATAGATGCGGAACACGCGCGCGTCGCGGTACATGCGCTCCAGCGGCAGCTCGCGCGAGAAGCCCATGCCGCCGTGAATCTGAATCGCTTCGTCCAGAATCTGCGAGAGCATGTCGGTGCAGTACAGCTTGACAATGCTCGACTCGATC
>DASTWM010000338.1:0-17896 GCA_035765855.1 Roseiflexaceae bacterium | reverse complement strand
CATCCCGCGCCGTGATTGCTACGAGCCCGGGCGCTGTGTGATCGGCAGAAACGTCTTGTACTGACCAGGTGTTGGCGTGGCTGGCGATGGCGTTGGCGTACCGGGCGGCGGTGTCGGCGTCGCGGATGCCGCCGCAGGCAGACTCATCATATCCTGCAATGTGTCGCTAACGGCGGGATTAAACGTCGAGATAGCGCGTACCATGATCGTATTTACTGTAGAGGTCGTGATATTGCCCGGCACATGGACTGTCACACGGACAACGTGCTTGCCTTCGCGCGGCAATGAGACAGTTTGCGTTGGCTGAACCGTGATCGGCCAGTTGAGTTGCTGCGTCACCTGAATCGTGAACACATCCGGGCCATTGCCAAGATTGATAATTGTGTGTTCAAAGGTGCGATCAACGCCAGCGGTGACTGCCGCTACGCGGCTTGGCGAGAACGACACACCAGCAAATTGCAGCACAGTTGTCGTGTCGGTCGCGCTGCTGGCGTTACTCGACAATTTCATGGGCGTTATTTTCACGACCGTGTTATCCACCACGTCAGCAGCAGCATAGCCTGGCACCTCAACTGTGACGGTGACCAGCGCTGTTTCGCCTGGGGCAAGCTGCACGCTCGACGGCGAGGTGCTCACGTTCCAGCCGAGGTTCGACTGCGCTGTAATCATAAACGTGTCGCTGGATGGGCCAGTGTTTGTGATCACATGCGTATAGCGGATGGGCAGTCCAGGTAATTGCTTGCCTTCGCGGCCCGGCGCAACGTCGCCGCTGGATACCGGCGCAAATGTTACCCGCGCAAAAGCACTGCTGGTAGCTATGCCCTGTGCAGTTTGCGCGCTGGCCTCCAGCGTCACGCTGACGCTGCCAGTGGTGCTCACTACCTCGGTTGGGGGCTGTAATACAAGCTGCACCGTTTCGGTCATGCCAGGGTCAAGCTGCACCGCCATGGTCGGCGTCAGCGCGCTGCTCCATCCAACCGGCACGCCTGTGACCGTGAGGGAATCAGTTTGGGTGATGCTGCCGCTGTTCTGGAGCGTGTAAGTGAAGGTAATCGGGGCGCTCCCGGCAGCGACTTTCGTGATGCCTGGCTGTGGAAGGAGCAGCACGCCCGGCACCGCAGCCACCGTGGTCGTCGCAAGCGCCGTGTCAGTGATGCCAAGCGACGAAGTGGCCGTCAGCGTCGTCGTGTTCACCATGCCGGCCGTCTGACCGGCGGGAACGGTGACGCGGAGCTGAATTGACTGGCTTGTGTTGGGCAGAAGCGTCACCGTGGGCGAAATTGGCTGCGCGCTCCAGCCACTCCGCGACGTACTTGCCGCGAGGGTGATCGTGTCTGTGAAATTCCCGCTGTTGGTAAGCGCCAGGGTATAGGTCACAACCGTGTTCGGCGGCGCAGTGCTCGATTGATCGCCCGACAGCGCAATTGCCGCCTGTTCTTCAATCGTTACCCGGTCAGTCACACTGCTAAAGATACTGGTGTTCGCGCTATTTTCCGCCCGCACCACAATAGTATATGTGCCAGCCTGCACGTTAGCAGTAGGTGTAACGATCAGTGTGAACTGTGCCGCCATGCCCTGCGTCAACGTAATTGGCTGAAGCGGCGCGGCGGTCCATCCCGCCGGAAGCTGCGCTGTCAGGAGGAATGTGCCGTCCTGCGTACCGACATTGGTGATGGTGTGGGTAAATGTCACCGGCGTGCTGGCCGCGCCGATCGCCTGCTGGCCTGGACTGAGTTGCGGCACCGCGGCAGCTTCCACAGCGGTCACGTCGCTGACGCTCACGCTGGGGTTAGGACTGGTGCTTGAAGTCGCCGTCACGGTGGTGGTGTACGATTGAGTTGCGGCGCTCTGCGGCACGGTGACACAGACCGACACTGACTGGCTGGTGTTGGGTGCCAGTGTGACGGTCGTTGGCTGAATCGTCGGCATGGACCAGCCTGTGGGCGCTGTCGCCGTGACGGTGAATGTATCAGTGCCGCTGCCGGTATTCGTCAGGGCCTGGTCGTAACAGACATTTTGGCCTGGGCCAGCCGTTTTGGTTTGTGTAGCAGGCGTCAGGGTCAGGCCCGGCACAACTGGCGCGGGCTGCACGACGATAATATCCTGCGCGCTGGCGGCAGTGCCCGCGCCTTGCGGCGTAGCCGTAAGCGTCAGCGTGTACGTGCCGCTGGCAGCCGTCGATGGAACAGAAACGGCAACTTGCACCGCCGCAGTTGCATTTGTATCCAATGTTGCGCTTGTCGGCGTGATCGCGACCGTCCAGCCAGCAGGCAGCCCGGTCGCCGCAAGCGTGAACGTACCGCTCCCGCCAGTGTTCCGCAGCGTGTGCTGGAACGTCACCGTCTGGCTGACCGCAGCGGTCTGCTGCTGGGTTGCAGGTGTCAATTCTGCTGCCGGGTTGTTCGTCGTTGGCGCGCCACTACAGCCACTGACCGGGCCAACTGCTGCACTAAACGGCGACGTGTTGCCAGCATTATCGGTAATCGTGAAGGTCAGGTACGGGTCGCAGCCGGTTACAGGGGCGCTCCATGGGCCAGCGTTGTTGACCGTAAACGATGTCAGGAACGCCGGACCTTCCGAATCTTCGGCAGCAGGGCTTTGGAATACTTCGACCGTACAACCTGCGTTGCTGCAATCAGCAGAGGTGCTCAGATCGCCGTTCAGCGTCTGGCTCGGCGCGGTGCCATTGGCCGCAAGGTTTGTCATGGACGGCGCGGCGAGGCCATTGTTGCCGCCGTTCGCCAGCGCAATACCCACGCCGCCGTTGCCGCTCGTCGTTGTCTGCGATACATGGTTCTGCACCGCGCCGTCTGTGACACGAACAGCATCGCTGGTGTTGCTGATCGCTGTATTACCAACAACGGTATTACTGTTCGTGCCAGTGCCTTGCAACAGAATACCAACGCTGTTGCCACTTACTGTGTTACCAGAACTGGCGCTTCCGAGCATATTACTGGTTGCGCCCCCGAGCAGGTACATGCCACGCGCATTGTCGCTGATGGTATTGCCGATAACTGTATTTTGCGTGACTTGAACGCCCTGCAGTTGCACGCCCGCGCCACGCACGCCGTTGGTGTAGCCAGAAATGGTATTGCCTGGCCCGACGGTGTTGCTGCTACCGGCCAGAATTTCAACGCCAACTAATCCATTCACGTAGCCGTCAAGCTGGTTATGAGCAACAGTGTTGTTGGAAGGAATGCCGTTGGTACCGGACTCGAACAGAATATCGGCGGACATGTTGCCACCAATATGATTGCTGCCGTTGATGGTATTGCCCGTCACAGCGCCGTGCAGCCGAACACCGGCTCCTTGATTCGGCAGCGCGGCGGTTCCGGAAGCGTTCGTGCCGATCATGTTGGCTGAAACAGTGTTGCCACGGGTTTGTTTTGTAAGATCAGCCGTGTTCGCTTCCAGCATGTGGACGCCGTCGAGCACATTGCCGCTGATGACATTGCTGGGGCCGACAGTTACGCCGCTTGCCGCCCGGTCGAGCAGCACTCCACTGTTGGTGTTCGGAGCCGCCGCCGCACCGGAGCTATCGATCCCAATCCAGTTGTTGGAGATGACGAGGCCCGCGACGCCGTCCGTCCCGAGCCGATTTTCGGCAATGATGCCGTTCAGATTACCGGAAATGATATTCCCGCGATCAGGGTTGGTGCTACCTGGCGGATTAGCGCCGCCGATCACGGTTGTAGCGCCCGCGTCGATGAACACGCCATCGAGGGGATTTGCAATTGTGGCATGACCCGCAGCATCAGTGCCAATCTTGTTGCCCTGCACCCTGGTGCCACTGATGATTTCAGAGGAACTGCTCAGGTAGCCGCTGACACGCACATTTGCGTAGGCTGTATTGCCGCCAGTCGCGGGGCCATTACCGCTGATGACATTGCCGGGACCAACAAGGGTGTTGGTCGAATTATCACCAACATAGACACCGCTGAGAGTATTGCGCAACCGCGCCATGCCATCTGCCGTGACGCCGACGCGATTATTACTGATGACATTGCCGTCCTGCACGCGCGCCGATGTGAACTGCGTATAGATAAAAACACCGTAACCACCATTGCCAGAGATGACATTGTTGTTGATAGTGTTGTGACTTGCGCCCTCGGTGATAAAGACACCCGCTGTTGGCTGGTTCGTGTCGCCCGGATCGGTGCCGTTACCAACTGCGCTGCCGGCGGCATTGGTGCCGATGTAGCAATTCTCGACCGTGTTGTTGTTGGCCGGGCGGGTAACACCACTGATCGCAATGCCAGCGCCGCTCACATAGTCGCTCGGCGCGCCAGCCATGAAACCGTTGACGACTACATTGCGCACGGTGTTGTTCGAGGAGGTAATCAACAAACCTGGCCCGACCAACAAACCAGCACCTGTAATGGTGATGCCCGGCCCGCCGCCAGTTGCCGCAGGCGCGTCTATCGTCGTACTGTCATCGGCGAGCGCAGGCAGTGGTGATTGGAGCGTGATGATACTGCCTGCTGGAATGGAGAAGGTTATCGTGTCAGCACCGGGAGTGTTGGCCTGTGTGATGGCGGCCCGCAACGAGCCTGCGCCACTATCGTTTGTATTAGTGACCGTGATAGTGCCTGCCCATGCCGAACGCGCCAGTGGCAGCGTGGCGATCAGAAAAGCAAGCGTCGTCAGCAGTGTGAAGCGTCGAAAGGCAAGTGGCACGGCAGCCTCCTCGATAATACGTACCGTAGTGGCACAAAGAACGTCGTGACGAATACGCTGAACCTGACAGATGACGAGCACCTGCCAGGCTGGCATGAATATACAAAAAGCAGCGTACGTTTCATGCCTGCATGCTGTATCGACGTTCTGCGACGTCGATACAGCATGCAGATACCGTTCGAATCACACCACTCAGTCGGTCATGAGCATTACGGAGTAGGTGTTGTGGTACCCAAATCATAATATTGCTGAATCAACGGCAGGTACGCCCACGGCCTCTGAGTACCCGGAGGCGGCTCGGTTGGGGGCGCAGCCGTCACAACAATAGTATCCTGCACACCACTAATGATGTTACCCTTATCATCAAGCAAGTTAATGGCTATCAAATATGGGCCGCCCACCGGCGCGCTGGAGGTAAGCGTCACATCTGCATAGATCACTGCTGACTGACCAATTGCAAGTTGCAGGGTATTGTTCGCTCCAAGATTTGATCCACGGAGCGCCACAGTGATACCCTTCGGAGCACTGGCTTCAAGGCTAAATGTCACAGGTCCGTTGCTCAGATTTTGCACCGTGTGTTGGAACGGAATAGTTTCACCGATAGCACCAGAAGCTTCACGGTCAGGTATGATAGTGCCAAGTGGCTGTGTTGCTACAGTAGTTGTGTCGGTAATGACGACTGAAGGCTGGCCTATTGGCGAAATCACCTGGATGTCCACCGTTGTCTTAGCTACCGTTCCGGCCATCGCGCCTTGTGGCACTGTCACACTCACCACAATATCACGCTGCTCACCCGGACCAAGTATCACCTGCGTTGGCGTAACGCTGGTCGTCCACTGAAGGTCTGTACTGGCACTAAGTACAACAGTGCCTGTAAGATTCCCGCTATTTCGTAGCGTATGGGTATAGTTAATTCGCTGTTCCGGAACGCCGCTGCCACTACGCGCCGGAGGAGACACCTCCAACTTAAAGGCACTGGCAACCGTCGTTGTATCAGTTACTGAAGCGGTAGCCGACACAATCCTGGATGATTGCAGGGTGACGCGCGTCAGATCGACGGTGCCAGCCAGCACTGTGCTATTCGGTGCCTTGGGCAATGTCAGAGTTAATGTCACCGGTTTGGATTCACCTGCTGCCAGCGAGATCGGTGAAGGCGGCACAATGTTGGTCGTCCACCCTTTGCTGGAAGTAGCGCTCAGTTGCAAATCAGTGAAGTTGACCGTGCCGGTGTTGGTAATCCGGTGGGTGTAGGTAATCGTCTCGCCGGGCGCTGCCGTGCCGGTGCGCGGCGGACCGATAACCAGCCCAAATGTTGCATCGAATACGCCGAACTCCGATGTATTACCGCTCTGGTCCGTCGCGGTGAGCGCAAGCTGGTTTGGGATACTCCCAATGGTCGCCGTGAAGTAGCCGTTCGAACTAATCTCCACCGGCGCGTCGATCCTGGTTTTGCCCTGGCCGTCGCGCAGTTCAGGATTGGTTCCAAAGATCTGAATTGTGCAGCCGATGCACGACGCAGGCTGCCCCGCTGTCCCATAAACGCGCCCGGTCAGCAAACCATCCTGGTTGATATGAACATTAAATGGCGCGTCAATGTCATGGTTTGGATTGCTCGCGAGTCCCGGCAGGCCATCTGTTTGCGGCTCAAGGTTGATACCCAGCCCGCCATTCGCAGAAATGCTGTTATCAGTCACCTTCACATGTTGTGCAGGTAGACTCTGCGCGCCAATGAATACGCCATCCTCAGTATTGGAATAGACCGTGCTGCTGGTAATCGAAATGGCCGTGGAATCATTGATGACACTGATGCCGTTACCATCGTTCTGATTGACAGTGTTGCCGAGCAGCCGGGCGCTGGTTACAGCTGACATGCGTACGCCGTCCGCTTGATTGCCGATCACCTGATTGGCTTGTACAGTCGCGCTGAAACTGTTGGTCATGCGAATGCCTTCGACGCCGTTGCCCACCGCGTCGCCAGGGCGCATGCCAATCGTGTTCGAGAAGATCAGCGTGTTGTTCGCGCCGGAGATTTGCACGCCATCGCCGCCATTTAAGTTGATGCTGTTGTTCGACAGCGTTGTGGTCATGACATTTGTGCCATTAACAGTCACGCCATTGCCGACATTCACGCGGATGGTGTTGTTGCTAATCAGGGTGGAAACAGGTTTTGCGCCAGTGACATGGATGCCATCGCCCGCGTTGTTTGCGATGCGATTGCCCTGACCTGTGGCCGGGCCGCCAATAGTGGTATTGCTAACGTAGTTATTTAGGAGAATGCCATTGCCACTGTTAGGAATAGCCGAAGAACCACTTATACCAACCCCGATGTAATTACCCTGGATTATATTATTGCGCGCGGTGATAGTAGAGGAACCCTGCGATAAACCAGAAACCTGAATAGCATCTCCGCTGATGCCAGCAATGATATTTGTCTCACCAGTGCTGCTTGAACCACCAATGGTGTTATCACTTGCGCCACGACTTAACACAATGCCAGCGGAAAGTTGAGACGTACCAGTGGGAGCTACACCATTCGCACCAATACCAATATAATTGCCCATGATACGATTCAAGCGTGCGCCAAAACTATCGAGCTGAATGCCAACCCCGCTACTACCAACAATAATATTACGCATGTATTGCGGCGCTGGTGTAATTGAACCAATTTCGTTGCCCGTAGCGGCATTTGTTGATGTTCCGTCAATACGAATACCACCAAGTGAATTACCTATTTTACCTGTACCGGAAAGGCTTAAGCCAATATAGTTACCATAGATTTTGTTATCTTTACTGTTAGTAATCTGAATGCCGTAACCACCATTTCCACTGATGAAATTACGGTAACTTGCACTCGTCTGCCTCAGGTAATTACCGATAATATTACCTGTACCGTTGAGGCGTATGTTAATACCATTGCCACCATTAGGAATCGGAGCGGTGCCGCTTGCATTGGTGCCGATGAAGTTACCAGCGATTTTATTTTGCTTTCCACCATTGATGAGAATGCCATCGCCGTTATTACCTGAAATAACATTGAACTCCGTCGTCACTCCTGTATTGTTGCCACCAATTGTGTTACCAGTTCCGTAAATAATAATACCTGCATCACGATTTGGAGCAGCAATCGTCCCATTAGGCGCAACGCCAAGACCAATATAGTTACCCTGTATTATGTTGTTATCGCCTGTGATCTCGATCCCAACACCACGAAAAGTATTTGAACCATCACCAACAAAATTAATAATACCGATACCACGGATCGTGTTACCATTAGAAAAGGCCTGAAGGCCACCAGCATTGGTCACATTGCTGCCGCTGATAATAATCTCCGCACCATTATTATTTACATTACCTACACGGTTTGTTTGAGTCGAACCGTCAATAATCGTCCCATCATTCGTAATCGGAGGTAATGCCAGGGTTGGCGTAATAATCCATGCATTTGTAGAAGCTGAAAGGCCAAAATCAGTATAACCTGGATCAGAAAAAGGAATATTAAAATCAATCGTGCTCCCTGCGTTGCCTTCGTCGTTGGCTGAGTTCAGCGCCTGCCGGAGCGTACAGCCCGGTGGATTATTCTCGTCGGTTGTCTCGGTACAACCTGCGCTGGGATCGGAAAAGTTGTCCCCTGTTGTCGTAACAGTGAAAATTTTACCTGTTGTTTGCGCCTGTACAGCAGGTGCATGCGGCACAGCAAACATGGCGCAGACAAGCGCAAAGACGAGAGCCAAAGAAGAATGTGGGCGTAGATAGAACATGTGGCGCTCCTTAGCGTTTTCAGAGCAGGCAGGCATGGCAAAAAAATACAAGGTTCCGAGCTATTGTAGCATACCAAACGTAAATGGCTAGTAGGAAAGAGGTACCGTTCTAACAAAATTCTAACAGCCCTCTTATAGCCATTTAGTGACGCAGGAGTACACTATAGTCAGCGTAAGTGGTGACGGGCAAGGATCCCTCCATGCTGTCGCCCGCGCCACGAATCGTATTATAGAAGAGATGAGGTTTTCGCAATGGCTAAAATTGTAGGTATTGACCTTGGTACGACCAACTCGGTGGTCGCGGTGATGGAAGGTGGCGACCCGGTCGTCATTCCGAACGCCGAAGGCAACCGCACCACGCCGTCCGTGGTCGCATTTACCAAGAATGGTGAGCGGTTGGTTGGACAGACTGCCAAACGGCAGGCGACGATCAACCCTGATAATACACTGTTTTCAATCAAGCGCTTCATTGGGCGCAATTATGATGAGATCGACACCGAGCGCCACATGGTGCCATTCGCAGTGCGCAAGGGCTCGCGCGGCGATGTGCGCGTCTATTCGTCGCAGACAGATAAAGAGTACGCGCCGCAGGAAATCTCGGCCATGGTGCTTCAGAAGCTGAAGACCGATGCCGAAGCGTATCTGGGCGAGCCGGTCACACAGGCCGTGATCACGGTGCCAGCCTATTTCAATGACTCGCAGCGCCAGGCGACCAAGGACGCCGGCAAGATCGCGGGCCTGGAAGTGCTGCGCATCATCAACGAGCCAACTGCTGCCGCGCTGGCGTATGGCCTGGACAAGAAGAAGGACGAGACCATTCTGGTGTTCGACCTTGGTGGTGGTACGTTCGACGTGTCCGTGCTTGAGGTCGGCGATGGCGTGGTTGAAGTGCAGGCAACCAATGGTGACACGCACCTTGGTGGTGACGACTACGACCAGCGGATCGTGAACTGGCTGATCGAGGAGTTCCGCAAGGATCAGGGCATTGACCTGGGCAAGGATCGTCAGGCGCTCCAGCGGCTCCGCGAGGCGGCTGAGAAGGCCAAAATCGAGCTTTCCAGCATGTCCGAGACCGAGATCAATCTGCCGTTTATCACGGCGGATGCCAGCGGCCCCAAGCACTTGCAGATCAAGCTCAACCGCAGCAAATTTGAGCAGTTGACACAAGACCTGACCGATCGGCTGAAGGGTCCATTCAATCAGGCGCTCAAGGATGCAGGCATCCAGGCGTCGCAGCTTGACGAGGTCGTGCTGGTGGGTGGTTCGACCCGCATGCCGGTGGTGCAGGAGCTTGTCCGCAAGCTGACCGGCAAAGAGCCGAACAAGAGCGTCAACCCGGACGAGGTTGTGGCGATTGGCGCGGCCATTCAGGCCGGCGTGCTCGGTGGCGACATCAAGGATGTCGTGCTGCTGGATGTTACGCCGCTTTCACTGGGCGTTGAGACGCTCGGCAGCATCATGACCAAGCTGATCGAGCGCAACACGACGATCCCGACCCGCAAGAGTGAGATCTTCTCGACCGCGGCGGATGGGCAGACAGCGGTGGACATCCATGTGCTGCAAGGCGAGCGCGAGATGGCGAGCGACAACATGACGTTGGGCCGCTTCCGGCTGGAGGGCATTCCCTCGGCTCCGCGTGGCGTGCCACAGGTCGAGGTCACGTTCGACATCGATGCCAACGGCATCCTGAACGTGAGCGCGAAGGACAAGGCCACCGGCAAGGAGCAGCGCATCACAATCACGGCCAGCACCAACCTGAACAAGGACGAGGTTGACCGCATGGTGCGCGATGCCGAATCCCATGCCGAAGAGGACAAGCGCCGCCGCGAGGTGATCGAGCTGAAGAATCAGTCCGACAGCCTGGCCTACCAGAGCGAGAAGTCGCTGAGCGAGCTTGGCGACAAGGTGGACGGCGCGACCCGCAGCCGCATCGAAGGCTTGATCAGCGACCTGCGCGAGGCAGTCGGCCAGGAGAACGAGGAGCGCATGCGCTCGCTCTCGACGGAGTTGCAGCAGGCCATGATGCAGGTCGGCCAGAGCGCTTACCAGAGCCAGGACGGCGATAACACCGGCGGTGGCAATGGCAACGGTCAGGGCCATGACGAAGGCGTGGTCGAGGGTGAGTACACCGTTGACTAATCGCTAGTCACACAACCAGGAGCACTGAGGACGGCAATTGCCGTCCTCAGTTTTATTACCTCTTCGTCATGCGTTGTTCATCTCGTTCGATAGCATCTCTGTGCCAACCATGCTATACTTTTTGCCCGGCTGGCGAAGACCATCGACGTGATGGGCGGCAACTGTGCCATCAACGTGCTGAGGAGGTGAACAACGTGAATGGGGTGGATATTTTTTTTCTGGTTGTCGTGCTGCTATTCAGCGCGCTGGGGTTCTACTGGGGTTTTATCCGCCAGGTGCTCTCCCTGGCAGGCTTGCTCACCGGCATTGTGCTCGCCAGTCGCTACGGCGCGTCAGTCGCCAACTTATTAACACCGTTCGTCCATAGCGACACTGTTGCAAGCTCACTCGGCTTCATCATCGTGCTGCTTGCGGTCAGCGCCGTCGCAAGTTTGCTGGCAAGCATGCTCCGCCGATTCGTCGGATTGCTGTTTTTAGGCTGGCTCGATCATATAGGTGGCGCGCTGCTGGGATTTATTCAGGCTATTCTGCTCTGCGTGGTGCTGGTCGCAGTGGCCGCAACCTTCCCGAATGCGCTCTGGGCTGACTCACTGCGCAATTCTCAATTTGCGCTGGCGCTGCTACGCGGATTTGGATTCATCCTGGCGCTCCTTCCGGAGCAATACCGCGTTGCAACTGAACTGCTGTTTGGGCTGCCATGAGGTAAAATAGCAGCTTGTTTTGACCATGCAACATACAGGCATTCCTGCGAGAATCGTAAACGAGCGAAGCGCAAAGCGGGGTTTTGGGGCGCAGCCCCCGAGAAAATCACTCTCCCACGTTTATAATTCGATCAGAAATGCTATAGTACGTGATTTATAACGTCTAACTGTTGAATTGTCTATTTACACCGCTCACGAATTCTGGTAGAATCATCATGTGAGTTTGGAAGGAGTAAGAACAATAGAAGCCACAACACTAGCACGGCGGGTGGTTGAACTCGCCGAGGATAAACAGGCCAGCGACATTGTCATGCTGGATCTTCAGCACCTGAATGCTGTTGCCGACTATTTCATCATCTGCTCGGGCGAAAGCAATCGGCAGATCAAAGCAATTCTGGCAGCGATCGAAGAAGGTGCCAGCCAGGAATTCGATATCGATGCCCGGATTGAAGGCACAGCCGACACAGGGTGGGTGCTGCTCGATTATGGCGATGTCGTCGTACATATCTTTTCGACCGAACTACGCGATTATTATCGGCTCGAGCGGCTTTGGAACAAAGCGACCCCCGTTGTAGTCGTTCAATGAGGAGCATGTTATGGCGAGCAATCGACGTATCCGCTACAAACGCACGCGCTACCTGCTGTTCGGGTTAGGCGCCGCGTTGGGGAGCGCTATTGGGCTGATTCTTGGGTCATTGCTAACGTTCTGGATTGGCGAGGAAACCGTCCGGGCGGTGCAGCGTGCATTTCGCCGCTTAACCGGCGATGGGGACAGCCCAAACTTCGAAATGCTCCTCCAGTAGGGAGTGTTGAGTTTTGAGTGTTGAGTTTTGAATTAATTGGTTCCGCAACTCATAACTCAACACTCATCATTCACACCTTTTGCTTGCGCTCCTTCTCGTCGCCGACCCATTCGCTTGCGCCGTCAGCCCAGATCTCTTTCTTCCAGATCGGCGCGACTTCCTTGATGCGGTCCATGATCTGCTCGGCGGCTTCGAAAGCCTCATGGCGGTGCGGCGCAGCCACGACGATCAGCACCGCCGTCTCGCCAATCTCCAGCCGCCCGATGCGGTGGTGAATTGCAATTACGCCCGTATTCCACTGCGTTTGCGCCTCGGCAGCAAGCTGCTCAAGCACATTGACCGCCATATCCTCGTACGCCTCGTACTCCAGATACGCAGTGGCACGCCCGCCAAAGTTATTACGCACCACGCCTGCAAACGTCACAACCGCCCCCATATCGGGCGACTGCACAGCAGCCACCAGTGCCGCAGGATCGAGTGGTACGCGCGTAATGCGGAACAAAGCAGCAGGCTGTCCTTCGTCCTTCGTCCTTCGTCCTTCGTCCGATGCGGTGCCGCCGCTCACTGGCGGAATGAAAGCCACTTCGTCGCCGTCATGAAGTTCACTTGCTAATGTTCCCCATTCCCCGTTCACAGCGTAGAGCAAACGTCCACTGTAGCCCGCCAGCCGTGGGTAATGCGCAATTAACTGCTCCCACAGCACGCCAAGGTTCGCGCCTTCCTCCAATTCCCACTGCTCTTCAGTTTTACCGGTAATATCGCGATGGCCCGCGAAGTAGCGCACGGCAACAATCATGGTCATGTATACTCCTGCCATGTGCGTACCTGTGGCGATCCAGCGTCAGAAAATGAGCGGAATAAAGCGATATCGTACGTTGGCGGCATACACCTGATACGCAGGATCATTCAGCAAGATACGCTCTTCAGCCAACGTACGCAAGTACTGGCATATAAGCATTAAAACAACGATCAACACATTCCATACCGTGGGGTTGCCCAGCAGAAAACCAGCATAGCCAATAATATAGCTGCCATACAGCGGATGCCGCACAAAACGATACAATCCGCCAGTTCGCACACCTCGGTTAGCAGCCACAACTCCAAAGCTTCGGCTTAAGCTCAGAAGCGCAACCAACGTCACCAGCATGCCGACGAACTGAATACCTGCGCCCACAGACTCGGTCACCACAATTGTACCATCCGGGCGAAGAAGAAGTGGCGCAGCAGTTCCTCCTACTGCGATAAGCCATTCCCAGAAAACCTTTGTTTCCTCAAAACTACGCCGCCGGAAAATGACAAATGATATAATAATCGTTTCTTGAATTGCGATCAGTAACGCGCCCATGTTGCCTGTATCAAACCACTGCTTGAACGATGAGTAGGCAAAAAAGGTATATAGAACGCCAATAAACACATTTATACCGACATGGCGAAACCGAACAAAAAGCGATTGGGAGGTTGGTGCCTGTGCAGCCAGGGGTGGAAGTGTCATGGTAGAACGCTCCAGCATGTACATGGCAGCCGTTATTGGCTGTACGTCGAATCATGCTGCTCATTGTACACACCTCCACCGATCCAGAAGAAAACAACTTCATAGCAGTTGCATTGCTGAATTGTACACGCTGCTACAGACGCATGGGTACACCATGGTCGGCCAGGTACTGTTTGACATCGGCAATGCTGTAGGTGCCAAAATGGAAGATCGAAGCGGCCAGTACCGCATCGGCCTGGCCTTCCTGCACGCCCTTGAGCATATGTTCCGGCGAGCCAACGCCACCAGAGGCAATCACCGGCACGCTCACTGCCTGCGAAACAGCACGCAGTAGCTCCAGATCATAGCCTTCACCTGTGCCGTCCGCATCCATGCTGTTGATCACGATTTCGCCTGCGCCAAGCTCCACGCCATGCCGCGCCCACTCGATCGCGTCCATGCTCGTTTTGCGGGCGTTCGCGCCGGTATGCGTGAACACCTCCCAGCGCGGCGCATCGGGGTCACAGCCCGCAACACGCCGGGCATCGATGGAAAGGACAATACACTGGCTGCCGAAGCGGCGCGCTCCTTCCTCAATCAAGCCAGGATTCAACACCGCTGCGGTGTTGATCGAAACTTTGTCAGCACCAGCGCGCAGCATGCGGTACATATCTTCAACGGTTCGCAGGCCGCCGCCCACCGTCAACGGAATGAACACCTGCGCGGCAGTTCGCTCGACCACATCCAGCATGATCGCGCGCTCGTCGCTGCTCGCAGTGATGTCGTAGAACACAAGCTCGTCGGCCCCGGCCTGGTCATAGGCTGCCGCAAGCGCCACCGGGTCGCCAGCATCACGATGGTTGAGAAAGGATACGCCTTTGACAACCCGGCCATCTTTAACATCAAGACATGGAATAATACGTCGCTTCAGCATGGCTATTCTTCCCCGGAGCCAAACAACTCACCTTGCTCAACCTTTTCGGTCTTCACGCGCGCAAGCTCATCGCGGAAGGCGACGGTGAGCGCTTCCAGAACTTGCAGGTCGCGCCGATCAAGCACGCTGATCTGGGATGCATATTCGCGTTGCGCAACTTCCAGGCGCGCAACGGAGCGCGAGTGCCGTTGTTCAATCTCATGCACAAGGCCGTCGAGCCGCTCAAGCCATGCCGTAAGCTGGCGCATGTGCTGATCGTCGGTTTCCTGCAGCGTAATCACACGCTCATCATTCAGGTGGCGCACCTCTTCCAGACGCTCCTGATTCATGAGGAACCGCTCGGTTGAAACGCGCTCGATGCGCTTGATATCTTCGATAATGGCAACAAAGCGTTGCTGGAGCGCCTCAATCTGCGGCGGCAACTGCTCGGCAAACGTGTCGATATGCTGCCGAATTTCATCCAGCCGCACGATACGATTATGGTGATCATCAAGAATGCCGCGCACATCAGCGACGAGTTGCTGCGCTTCAACAGCCTGGCGGCGCAAGCTCTGCTTCTCGATTTGCAGATCTTCATACGCCTTGCGTACCTCGGCACGAATGCTTTCGTCCGCAGCGTAAATGCCATCGAAGCGGCCTTCCGTGGCGCGCTGCCGATCTTCAATCTCGCGTATTTGGCTGGGAAAGTTCATGATCCGCTGTTCAAGCTCTTCAATGCGGACCAGCCAGCCAGCCACATAGTCGCGATCCTGCTTGCGCGTTTCGCCAAGCTGGTGAATTTGTGTCTGCATCTCGCGGATCGGCTTCACGCCTTCCTCGATCTTGATCAGCGCGCTTGCAACCTCTTTACGCAGCGCGGCGATGTCGCGCCGGTAGCCGTCGAGCGCCTGACTCACTTCCTGACGATGCCGGTCCAGAATGCCATCAACTTGTGAGACATTACTTTCAACCCGGCGAATCTGGTCCATGGCCAGGTTATATTTGTTGGTTTGATCTTTAATCAGGCGGCGCAACTCATCAATTTGCCCCTGAAGATAGACAATCTGTGATTGTTCTGCAGCCCGCAGACGCTCTTCTTCATATTTGCTGGTGATATTCTGGCCCGAGGTCATAACGATACCTTCTCCTTACCCTTGATGTAACTGAGCGTCATCAAAGTCCAAATGCGTGCTGCTGGCTCATCTGCAGCATGTCTTGTAAATGCAGATCGCCGGTGTACAGCGCCCGGCCAATCACCGCGCCCTCGACGCCGCCGCGTGCCAGCCGCCGCACATGCTCGAGTTTACAGATACCGCCCGCGGCAATCACCGCCGGACCCGTGCCTTCTGGCATGACCAGCGCGAAGGTAGCGGCGAAATTGGGCTCGCTCAGGGTTCCATCACGGGTGATATCCGTGTAAATGATGCGGCGGATGCCACATGTCGCCATCTGCTCGACAAGCTCGATGGCACGCATGGGCGAAGCCTCGGTCCAACCGTCGGTGGCAACAATGCCATCACGCGCGTCCACGCCAACGATAATGGCATCGCCATGGCGGCTTGCCAGGCGCTCGATCAAGTGCGGCTCATACACAGCCGCCGTGCCAAGAATGACCCGCGAAACGCCGAGATTCAATGCGGCCCGCACCGCGCTTTCTGTGCGCAGCCCGCCGCCAAGCTGGACCGGCACATCGACCGCGCGCATAATGCCGAGGATCGAGGCAGTATTCACCGGATGGCCGGCGCGCGCGCCATCCAGATCGATAAGTTGCAGGCGTTGAGCGCCTTGTTCGACCCAGCGCTTCGCAACGGCTATGGGATCAGAGTCATACACAATCGCGCGGTCAAAATCGCCCTGATACAGGCGTACACATGTTCCTTCTTTGATATCAATCGCAGGAATTATTTCCATTGCTCCCGAACTTTGTTATAGGGTTATGGTGCTTACAGATGAGACGGACGTGGCAGACAGCGTTGGAAACGACTCTACCCAGTTGAGATAATTTTCGTACACGCGCAATCCCCAGGAACCACTCTTCTCAGGGTGAAACTGCACAGCCGCGAGGTTATCACGAATGAGAGCGCTCGGAAACGATCTGCCATAGTCCGTGTGAGCAGCAACAATGGATTCTTGTGTGAGATCGCAAAAGAATGAATGGACGAAGTAAAAGTCTGTGCCGTCAGGAATACCAGCAAACAGCGGGTGATTCTTTGCTACAGCGGTGAATTGCACCTGATTCCAGCCGATCTGCGGAACCTTCTGGTTCTCATCCGGCAGGCGGCGCACGGTGCCTGACACCGCGCCAAGGCAGGCATGCGGCCCAAATTCTTCGCTCTGCTCCAGTAGCACTTGCATGCCAACACAGATACCGAGCAGCGGAACGCCCGCCGCAATCGCCTCGCGGATCGGCTCGACCAGCTGAAGCCGTGTCAGGCTTTCCATGGTGTCGCGCGTGGCACCGACGCCGGGAAATACAATCGCCTGTGCTGAGCGTACCTCGACAGGATCGCTCGTCACCACCAGATCAGCGCCGACATGCGTTAGCGCCCGTACCACGCTGCGCAAATTACCCGCGCCGTAATCAATAACAACAATTTGTTTTGTGCTCATACTGCTATTATACACGATGCTCCAAACTCCACGCGGTTTTCAAACGTCTAATCAACGTTGTTATGTCCGGCTCGCGCATGGGTGCTGGCCCAAGCGGATCGGCCTCGGCGGCTCGGCCAAGCAACGCACGCAGCGCGGCCACCGTACATGCGCCTAACGCATCAAGGTTATAGCCACCTTCCAGCACCAACACGATTTTGCCATCACACAGCTCTTTGGCTAACGCAACCAGGCGTTCCGTGAGGGCGGCGTAGCCTGCGACTGAAAGCGCCAGCGGCCCAATTGGATCGGCCCAGTGCGCATCAAAACCAGCCGACACCAGAATCATGTCGGGCTGGAAGCGGCGCACCACCGGCAGCAGCACCTCGGCATAGACCTGCTGAAAGCCATGATCGCCCGTATTAAATGGCAGCGGTATGTTCAATGTCGTGCCGCGCCCGGCATCCTGCCCGATTTCTGGCATCATGCCGGTGCCAGGGTACAGTGGCGAGCCATGCGTCGAGCAAAACAGCACATGTTCATCGGCATAAAACGTGTCCTGCGTGCCGTTGCCATGATGTACGTCATAATCAACAATCGCCAGCCGCTGCACGCCAAACTTTGTGCGCGCATACTGGGCCGCAACGGCGATGTTATTGAACATGCAAAAGCCCATGGAGTGCGACGGCGTGGCATGGTGGCCGGGTGGCCGCACCAGCGCGAACGCATTCGTCGCCTGACCGCTCGCGACCATCTCAACTGCTTTGATGGCTCCCCCGGCAGCATGGAGCGCAGCCTGCCATGTACCAATCGTCGTGTAGGTATCGGGGTTGAGCCACGCCGCC
>DASTWM010000337.1:0-18711 GCA_035765855.1 Roseiflexaceae bacterium | reverse complement strand
CTAACGGCAAGGCGCGTATCCTTGGTCATGCTTCCGGTTTCGTGAAGGTCGTGGCGGAGAACAAGTACGACGAGGTGCTGGGTGTACATATTATTGGGCCGAGTGCTACTGAATTGATTGCAGAAGCGGGTGTGGCGCTTTCCCATGAGGCAACCAGCGAGTCGCTCATGCGGACGATCCACGCGCACCCGACGCTGTACGAAGCCATGGGCGAGGCCGAACACGCCGCCGCCGAAGGCGAGGCAATTCACATCTGAAAGGTTTGAGTTTTGAGTTCTGAATGTTGAGTATGAGTGATGGATCACCTTACTGTATTCAGAACTCAAAACTCATAATTCAAAATAGATTAAGCTATGCCAGTTATGATTAACCTGACCACCGCCGAGCATGGCGGCACGGTCGCGTCGTGCGGGACGCATGAAAACTGCGGTGTTGACTGCAATTGCGGATGCCCGTACACCGGGATGGATGCGAAGGGGCGCGTCGAACTGATTCGTGCCGTCGAGCAGCGCTACCCTGAAGAATGGCTCGGCTTCGTCATTCCGCCCGGCGAGGATGAATTCGCGCCCGAACGCGGCATGCTTGTCGTCCACAGCACCGACGACGACGAGGTCTGGGATGCAGTCGCGCGCATCACCCGCAACCAGGTCGTGCATGTGTACTACAACGGCACGCGCGATCCGTTTTGTGCTGCTGTGTAGAAGCCGCACAGAGCGCGAAGAAATACTGTAGCGCGCGCTACGCTTTTTTGCTCTGCCCTCCCTGCTCCCACCGGGAGCGGGGAGGCGCGCAGCGCCGGGGTGAGGGAACATGGCTGTCAGCGCGCGGGCTTGCGCCCGGTCACGACGCGCACGGGCGGGAAGATCCAGAAGCTCAGGCCGGATGTCTGCGCGTTCTCCATGCCCGCCGCTCGCAAATCCTCCGCGTATTTGCCGACATGCTGCATGTCTTGCAGCGCCACACTGCCGCCCGGCCTGAGGACGCGCACAATTTCGTTGATCGCTTCGCGCCGCCCTTCCCGGTTGTAGATGTTATGAATAGACAGGCTGGCGACCGCCGCGTCGAAGCTGCTATCGGGAAACGGCATCGCGCGCATGTCGCCGCTCTGCACCTTGACCCGCCCGGCCACGCCCTCGATCTGCGCGTTCGCAAGCGTCGCGGCCTGGCTGTTATCGCTCAGATCCGCCTGCGACCAGGGATCCAGCCCGGTCGCTTCGCCGCGCGGCAGGCGCTTCGCCGCGCCAATCAGCAGCAGCCCGCGACCGCAGCCCACATCCAGCACATGCTCGTCGCCGCGCAGGTGCAGGCCATCAAGCAGGCGGTCGCGCGCCCGCATTTTGCCGTACCGGCTGCTCATGATCATCAGCAGCCCTTCGATAAAGAAGATCAGGCCCGGCCACAGCAGCAGGTTGCCGAGGATGGCGAGCAGGCCAGCGCCGGCCCAGAGGATCAGCGCCATGCCGACGACGACTGCGGATGCGCCGCCCAGCAGGAAGGCGCGCACCAGCCCCGGCGCGTCGAGCCCATAATCGGGACGCGCCGCACGCGCCACATGGGTTGATATGATTCCTCCTTGTTTCAGATCAGGTCAGCAGGATGATACCGGCGGCGGTATGGCAAACGAGATGCGCTGGCAGGAAGAATGCGCCAAGTATAAATACCCGTGCTGCATCGGTCAAATGGATGTCATAATATTCATTTTTAGCAATCCAATTCCGGCACGTTTCTTGCATTTGATCAACGTCGTTTATATACACGTTCGGGAGTTCCCGTTTATGGCTACACCATCGTCTATCCCGGCATCGGCTGATGTGCGTGCTGGCCCGCTTTCCCTGCGGCGCGTCGCCATCGGCACGGTGCTGGTTATGCTCGTTATCCTGGGGTTTTTTCTGTTGCTTGAACTACGCGACGTGATTGTCGCGATTTTTCTTGGGATTCTGCTGGCGACCGCGCTGCGCCCGGTTATGGGCGGGCTGCGCCGCATCAGGCTCTCGCGCCATCTTGCAGCGTTTGGAGCGGTGTTTCTGCTGCTGGCGCTGGTCGTCGGCGTGACGGTCGCGGTGTTTCCGACGTTTGTGACGCAAGGCCAGCGGCTGATCCAGCAGCTTCCTTCGTTCTACACGTCCGCGCGCGATGGTCTCATCCATTCGCGCTACCAGATTGTGCGGCAGTTTGGCACAACATTGCAGCCGAGTGTGAGCATCCAACCGAGTCTGCTGGTTGAAAATGCTATCGCGCAGTCGTCCGCATTGGCGTCGAGGATCGCACAGTCGTTGTTCATGGTACTGAGTATTTTTCTGTTTACCTATTACTGGCTTGTGTACCGCGAGCGCTCGATCAGGGGGCTGTTGTTTTTGTTGCCAGAGGAGCGGCGCGAAGCAACTGAGTCGCTCTGGCTCCAGATCGAGGACAAGATCGGCGCGTTCATTCGCGGGCAGGTGCTGCTTGGCGTTGCGGTCGGGCTGCTGTCGCTGCTGGGCTACTGGCTGGTCGGCATGCCGTTTACGCTGCTGCTCGGCCTCATGGCTGGCCTGCTGGAACTGATCCCGTACCTTGGGCCAATTATTACTGCCGTGTTTGCCGCCGCCGTCGGTTTTACGGTGTCGCCGACCATGGGGCTGTTCGCGATAGGTGTCGCCGCCGTGGTGCAGCAGCTTGAAAATGCGCTGCTGGTGCCGCGCATCATGGGCAGCACGGTGGGCGTCAGCCCGGTGGTGACGCTGCTGGCGATCACCGGCTTTGGCGCGCTGTTCGGCCTGAGCGGCGCGTTTCTGGCGATTCCGCTGGCTGCTGTGTTGCAGGTGCTGTTTGATTACTGGGTGCAGCGGAGCCAGAATACAGCTGCGGAAGAAGGCGTGCAGGGACGCGGCACGTTCGCGCTGCTGCGCTACCAGTTACTCGATCTTGTGCAGGACGTGCGGAATCGCCTGCGCAACAAAGAAGAGGTCATGGAAGAAGGCGTCGACGAACCAGAGGAAGATCTCGAACTGTTGCTTGCCGACCTTGATCAGCTTCTCACCCAATTGGAGCAAGAACCGGCATGAAGCAAGTTGTGTTTATCACCGCAACGATATTAACGGTTGTGGTTGTCATGGTGGCCGTGTGGCAGATGTTTGAGGCCGTGCAGCTGTTGTTGCTCTCGCTGGCGGTGGCGGCCAGCATTGCGCCCGACGTGCAGCGGCTTTCACGGCGCGGCTTTTCGCGCGGGCGGGCCATCGGCCTCAGTTACCTGCTTGCGATTGGGCTGCTGGTTGGCCTGGTTGTGCTGTTCGGCGCGCTGGCCTACGGCGAAATCGCAACAGTGCTGTCGGAAGCGCCGCAAGCATACGAGCGGACGCGCGTCGCGCTGACGGGCCAGTCGGACTGGCGTTCAATCATCGGCAGCAATCTTCCGACGCTTGAGTCGGCGATGGATGGTTCCAGTAAGGGCGGCGCGTCGTCGTTCGCGTGGGTCGCCTCGATTGCAACGTCAACCATCAGCACAATCATCCTGATCTTTGCGGTGGCGTCGTTCGCCTTTTACTGGCTTGTCGATGAGGCGCGCATTACGCGGCTGTGGCTTTCGCTGCTGCCGCTGCATGTGCGCGTGCCAGCGCGCGCCATGTGGGAACAGATTTATCGTGAGGTGGGTCTCTTTCTGCGCGGTGAAGCGATCATCGTGCTGTTAAGCGTCCTTCTGCTGGCATGCGTCAATTGGACAGTTGGGCTGCCTGCCGCGGTGACACTTGCGCTGATTGGCGGGCTCGCGATGGTCGTGCCGGTGTTAGGCATTCCCATGGCCCTGGTGCCGAGCGGCATTGTGGCGCTGATGCAGGGGTACGCATCGTTTCCGATGACGATTGGCCTGTCGCTGGTGGCATTGCTCATTATCAAGCATGTCGTTGGGCCGCGCATGTTCAAGGATGCGCTGCGGATCAATCCGGTGTTGCAGGTCGTGGTAATCATGGCGCTGGCCAGCACGGTGGGATTCGCCTTTATCCTCTTTGCGCCGCCGCTGGCTGCCGCGATTCAGACCGGCACGCGCATCTGGATCACGGAATTCCGCCAGATGATGCAGCGCAGCCGCGCATCACAGATTGATGAAGTGCGCAGCCAGCTTGCCGAACTTGAGGCGCGCCTTGATGCTGATCAAGCGGGCGACGAGCAATACCGGGCGTTGCTCCAGCGCGCGCGCAAAATCATTGCGTCCGCGTCGGAAAAGCTGCCGCAGGATGCCATCGCCCACACCGAGCTTGAAGTGCGCGGGCCGCGCTCGGCTGAACGCCAGCAGGCCACGATCTAGCGCGCAGTCTTGCAGTTTATATGTACACTGATGCGCTCAGGTGCGCCATGTGTTGCGTTGATGTACTTCATGGTCAGAGATTTCACATATACGGGAGAGATACATATTTATGACAGCACCTGGTCCGAACCCCAACATTACGGCACCTTTGCCAAGAGTCGAATCGCGCCCCAGCGCGCCGCAGTCGCAGGCCGTCGTCGCCCATGATCTGAATCTGCGTTTCGCCGAAAACACGGGTGTTTTCGACGTTTCGATGAATGTACCGTCGGGAACGATTTTTGCCCTGATCGGGCCGAGCGGCTGCGGCAAAACGACCACTGTTCGCATTTTGACTGGCGTGTACAAGGCGCAGAGCGGTGAAGCCCGGGTGCTTGGCGACAATCCGGCGGAGTTCCACACCCGCACCCGCGAGCGGATCGGCTATTTGCCGCAGCAATTTGTGCTGTACCCCAATCTGACGGTCTGGGAAAATCTGAATTTCGTCGCGTCGCTGTACGGCATGAATTATTTCAAACGGCGCAAGCGGCTGAACATGCTGCTCGATTTTGTGGAGCTAACGGATGCGCGCCATCGGCTGGGCAGCAAGCTGTCGGGCGGCATGCAGCGCCGCTTGAGCCTGGCATGCGCGCTGGTCCACAACCCTGCGCTGCTGTTCGCAGATGAGCCGACCGCCGGGATCGATCCGGTGTTGCGCGGCAAATTCTGGGATTACTTCCGCCAACTGCGGGAGCAGGGCCAAACGTTGTTCGTCACCACGCAATATGTCGGCGAGGCGGCCTACTGCGATTATGTTGGCGTCATGCGCGATGGCAGGCTGCTGTTTGTGGACACGCCGGATGGCTTGCGGCACCGCGCGTTTGGCGGCGAGGTCGTGCGCCTGGTGGTCGATCCCGACAAGGTCATGCAGACGCAAGACCTGATTCAACGGGCAAATATCGCCAACGATGTGCGGCGCTCGCGTCGAGAACGGGGCTTGCTGCTGCTGTACGTGGTGGAGGCGAGCGAGGCCATGCCGGCGGTCGTGCGGCTCCTCGACGAACATCAAATCACCGCCCGCCAGGTCGAGGAATACCTGCCGCCGTTCGACGATGTGTTTATTGTGCTGATGCAGCAGGCGGAGGCGGATGATGCCTAAATCACTGATTCGCCTCTTGTCCTTCTTTGCCAAGGAAGTGAACGAAATTCGTCGCCAGCCGCGCCTGGTGGCGAGCCTGATCTTTGGGCCGTTTTTGATTCTGGTGCTGTTCGGCGCGGGCTACCAGAGCAACCAGCCAGCATTCGCTGTTGTACTGGTAGTGCCTGATCAAAGCTTAGGCCAGGAGAATCTGGACGCGCTCAAGAAGTCGATGCTGGGGAATTTCCACCTGGTTGGCACCGAGCAAACGCTCGATCCGGCCATGCAGAAATTGCGCAACCACACCATTGATATGGTTATTGCGCTGCCGAACGACATTCAGGGACGGCTGCTGCGCGGTGAGCAGCCGCAGGTCGATTTTTATTTCAACGACATCAATCCGCTCGACGCGCAGTGGATTCAATACCTGAGCTACGCGCAGGTCAACGAGATCAATCGCTTTATTTTGCAGCAAAGCGCCTCCGCCATGCAAAGTGACGCCAAAACGGCGAACGCGCAGTTGACACAAACCGATCAGCAACTTGCAGCGCTGAACAATAGTTTATCGGCCGCGCAACGCGCCCAGACACAGCAATCCATTCGTGATGCGAAGGCGGCGGTTGGCGTGCTGGCGCTCAATCCACTGCTGGCCAGCGAGGTGTTCGCGAACAGTTCGAGCAGCCCTGAACAAATTCGCCAGAATTTGCTTCAGTTACAGAAAAATCTGGATCAACTCGATCAATCGCTGAGCGACGGCACGATCGCGCAACGGCAGGCCGAAATCAGCCAGACCCGCAGCCAGATCGAACAACTCAAGCAGGTTACGTCGCAGCTTGGCACTGTGCCGCCGCAGAACATTGTGTCGCCGTTGAAGTATGAAACCAAAAATCTGAGCGGTCACAACTACGATCTGATGACCTTTTACGTGCCGCGCGTGCTGGCGCTGCTCGTTCAGCATATCGCCGTGACGCTCGGCGCGCTGGCACTGGTGCGCGAACGGCTGCTTGGCGCGGTCGAAATCTTCCGCGTCGCGCCGGTCACGTCGCTGCAGGTCGTGTCTGGCAAGTACCTGGGCTACACGCTGTTCATCGGCATCATTGCGGCGGTGCTGACCGCGCTGCTGCCGCTGATCAACGTGCCGGAAGCCACCGACATTGTGAGTTATATTGGCGTACTGTTGCTGCTTACGCTGGCCTCGTTGGGCATCGGTTTCATTATTTCGGTCATCTCGACATCGGACAGCCAGGCAATTCAGATGTCCATGCTGGTCTTGCTCTTTTCAGTGTTCTTCAGCGGCTTCTTCTTGCCGCTCGATAATTTCAGCTGGTTTGTGCAGGACATCGCGAACGTGCTGCCGCTGACCCATGGGATTCGCGGGCTCCAATCGGTCATGCTGCAAAACACGCCGGTGCAGTGGGAACAATGGGCCTGGATGGGCGGGATTGCCGCCATTGCCTATGTACTTGTGACAATCGTCTCGCATTACCAGTTCCGGCGCGTGTAACTCCTATGGCGCACGTCACGAATAGTTGACGTGCGCCATGCTCATGCGTTATACTTCAATTATTCCCACGCTTGCTGAAGCTTCCGGTTTGCCTGCCCACGCTTGTTATTCCATCCCTGCCGTGCCTTGGTACGCAATGGTATAATATGCAGCAGGAAGAGGGTTGTTATTAAAGGAATACATAGGTCTATGGCAGTGGAACTTGAGGGAACAAATATCCTCATTGCCGACGACGAAGAGTCGATTCGGGAGCTTTTCCGCGACATCCTGGAGCCTGAAGGGGCCGCCGTCAAGGTGGTTGGCTCTGGCACGGAAGCCCTGAAGGCGATCGACGCCGAAGAGCCTGATCTGGCTATTTTTGATGTGCGCATGCCCGCGCCGGATGGCCTGGCGCTGCTGCAACAGTTGCGCAGCAAGGGTGTTGATATACCAGTTTTGATCGTCACCGCGCAGGATTCTTCGACTGCAACGATCGAGGCCATGCAGCGCGGCGCGTATGATTATATTTCCAAGCCGTTCGATCCCGAGGAAGTGCTGCATGTGGTGCAGCGCGCCATCGAACACCGCCGCCTGACCAAGCGCGTCCATGCGCTTGAACAACAGGTCACCAAAGATCCGCGCGACATCATGATCGGGCGCAGCGCGCCCATGCAGCAGGTGTACAAAATGATCGGGCGCGTGGCGAGCAGCGACGCGACGGTGCTGATCACTGGCGAGAGCGGCACCGGCAAGGAACTTGTCGCGCATGTGCTGCACCGCACTTCCCTGCGGCGCGAGGGGCCGTTCATCGCGGTGAATTGTGCCGCGCTGCCAGAAACGCTGCTGGAAAGCGAACTGTTCGGCCATGAGAAAGGCGCGTTCACCGGCGCGATGGCGCAGCGCAAAGGCCGCTTCGAGCAGGCGAATAAAGGCACGATTTTCCTCGACGAGGTTGGCGAGATGAGCGCGTCCACGCAGAAGAAGTTGCTGCGCGTGCTTCAGGAGCGCACATTCGAACGGGTGGGCGGCAACGTGGCGGTCAAGGTCGATGTGCGGGTGATCGCGGCGACGAACCGCGACCTGCTGCATGATGTGACGACGGGCAACTTCCGCGATGATCTGTATTATCGCCTGAACGTGATCAACATTCACATGCCGCCGCTGCGCGAGCGTAAAGACGACATTTCGCTGCTGGTCGAGCATTTCTTGCAGAAGCACCGCGTGCGCGCCGGCGAGCAGCCGCGCATCACCGAGGATGCCATGCAGATGCTGATTGAATATGATTGGCCCGGCAACGTGCGCCAGCTTGAAAATTCGATCGAGCGCGCGGCGGTGCTGGCGCAGGGCAAGGTGGTCAGTTCCGAGCACCTGCAACTGAACGACAGCGGCTCCACGCACGACCAGATGCTGACCTCGGCGCTGGGGCGGCTGCTCGGCAACGGCGGCAGCCTCGATGACATGATCAAGGAAGTGCGCGGGCGGCTGATCGAACTGGCACTGGAACGCAACAACGGCGACCGGGCGGCGGCGGCGCGCATGCTGGACGTGGACGAGAGGACGCTGCGGTAGTTGTTCATCAATCAGGCGTGAAAAAGAGGCGGTTTGTAGACCGCCTCTTTTTCATGTGACAGGATGTACGTGGTCATCACATGCCGGGTGCCTGAAGGCTCCGGCTACCAGCACGAAGGCCGCCTGCGCGGCCTGATCAGCCCGCTTCTGCGGGCTTCGTTCCCGTAGCCCGCCCGTTCACGGGCCGGGCGGAGTGGCAGCCGCGTAACTCGTGTCATGGAACCAGGGCATCTTATTCGATATGTAACACTCGCATGTCGAGTTGTTGCTGTTCACCATCGTCATCATGAATGTCAAGAAGCGTCGGCGTTCGCCAGCGCACTTCTGCATCGCAGGCCGTGGTACTGCGGTAAACTTCCATCATGTAGCGATCTTCAGTTTGAAGATCGACGCGCATCTCGCAATTGCATGTTGCACCACAATCATCACGAATAACGAGTGCTGTAATGCGTTTATCAGGGCTGACTACGGTGTGTTGAACGACACCATCACCGAAACCAAAAAATAAAATTACAACGCTTGCGAGTATCATAAAAGGTACGAGACATAGCAATCCAAGTGAGCTTATGAAAGCTAACCACTCTGAAGCACGCGGTTTTATCGTGAGAGTTTTTCGTGCAGCCGCTGTAGCAATTAACAATCCAGCGACATTTCCTGTAATCCAAGGCATGATCACGGAAAAATAGTGATGTACAAAACTAGCCTCAAAAGTTGAATTCATTACCAGAACCCATGTGACGCCATGGCATACACCAAATAGCGCGGCAATGGTATAACCTGAACGCAGAGAGCTTGAGAAAATCTTTGAGTCTATCAAGCAAATAACAATTATTGATAAAGAAAAACACATTGGAAGAGTCCACCAAAAGAACCACCATACTTCCAGATCGAAGTCTTGCCGTCCTAATCCTTGAGTTAAGGCCGTGGCGTATGCGGCTGCTAATGTGGCTATAATGGAGCAAATGAGAGTAAATGGAAGGCGATTCCAATAAGGAGGAATGGGTACTTTAACGCCCGTCATGATAATCCTCCGCTATGTTGGAAGCCTGTTGTGTGTTCGGCCTCACGCATGACCCACTTACCCGTACCCGGCTCACTCCCCCGCCGGCTCGTCGAGGCGCTGAAGCACGCGGTGAGTCTTGAGCGCCAGCCAGAGCGCCAGCCGGTCCTCGGCGTCGTCAAGGTCAAGGCCGCTGATTTCCTTGATGCGCTGGAGCCGGTAGAGCAGCGTGTTGCGGTGGACATGCAGCGTGTCGGCGGTGCGCGCCAGGTTGCCGAGGCATGCGAAGAACGACTCAAGCGTTTTCAGGAGTTCATTCTTTTGCCGGGCATCGTAATCCGCCAGCGCAGCCAGCGTTGAGCGGTAAAAATCCCACAATTCCGGCGACTCGCGCAGCAGCACCAGCAGCCGGTACACGCCCAGATCGCTGAAGTCGAGCACCCGCGATGTGTCAAATAGTTGCTGGCCGAGGAACAGCGCCTGCTCGGCCTCGCGCAGCGAGCGCGGCCAGGCAGCCACCGAGTCAGCGTCCTTACCGAGCGCCAGTACCATGCTCGGCATCTCGTTCGCCATCCGCGCGCGCAGCCGCTCGGCCAGTTCATGGGCACGTGGCCCCTGCGGCTGGACAGGCAGGTAGCACAGCACGCCGTCGTCGCGGCGCATGGTTGGCGCGGCAATGCCAAGCGCGCCAAGGCTGGAACTGAGCAGCATGGCGACCCGCGCCGCCGTGCTTTCGTTCGCTGGCGTGGCAGCACACAGCAGCGCGGCATGTGGCACGCGGAGGTCGTAGCCAAGCTCCTGCCCGCGCCGCAGCAGCGCCTCGCTGTCCGGCGGCCCCATGAGCACCGCCTGCACAAAGTTGCCGCGCAGCCGCTCCTCGGCGGCCATGACGGCATGCTCTTTGGCAAGCTCCAGCGCCAGCGCCGTTCCGGTTTGTTGTGCGGCAATCTGGTCCCAATCGTCGAGCGTGGTGCCAGCAATCGCCAGGCACCCGAGCCGGTCGCCGCTGGTGCCGATCACCACCACCCACACCGCTTGCCCAAGGTGCTGCATTGCGCCCGCTGTGGTAGGGCGCAAGGTTTGCAGCGCCACCCGCGCCGCGCCGCGCCCGCGCAGCATGCGAATCTCGCCCGTGAGCGAGTAATAGCCAACCGTATGCCCGGTGCGCTCGACCAGCAAGTCGAGCATGCCTTGCAGCCCCACGCCGGCCAGCGAGCGCTGCGTCAGCGCGTTGGCAAGCTGCGCCGCCCGCCGGTCGAGCTGTGCCTCGTAGTCGCCAATCAGCCGCTGAATCTCGCGCTCGACTTCACGCAGGTTGGTCGCTTCTGGCAGGAGCAGCAGTGGCACATGGGAACTGTCGGCGGCCTTGCGCGCGGCTGGTGAGGCCTCGCCAAGCACGCTGATCGCGGCGACTGGCACATGCGCCAGCCGCTCCACCAGGCTCGCAAGAGTCATTCGTTCGTCCAGCGCCTGCATGCCAGCAACCGAGACAAGCGCAATCTCGCCGCCACGCAGATTTACAAAGGCTGGTGCTGTCGCCCGCTGCATCGCAACCCACGAAACCTGATGAGTCATGCCAGTTTCACCAGCAGCCACCGTGGTGCCGGGCGGTAATGCGAGCCGCAAAAGGTCACGAACAGTTATTGGAGGCATTTCGATTGCAGATTGTAGGTTGCAGATTACAGATTGTAGGATCGGATCGTTTCATCTGCAAGATTAGAATGAAACAACTGGAAACAGGATGTCAATCAGTCCAAGCGCCTGGTCGTCGCAATCGAGTTCGCCGGTCGCGCGCAAGTCCGCCGCTGAACGATAGCCCAGGCACAACTGCGCGCATGCCGGAAGTGTTACGCGCCGCAGCCGCACATCGGCTGGTTGGCTGCCCTCGGCTACAGTGACGTTGCCTGCCGCTGCCAGCGCAACCCGCTCGGCCTCGGTTTCGATCTGCACCGTGCCGCGCCAACCGGCGTAGCGCGAAGCACGCAGCCGTTCCGTCAATGCTGGACCAAGCATGTCGAGCAGCGCGGCAAGATCCACCACGCCCGCCAGCATGGTCGCTTCGTCGTCATACGCAGCGCGCGTGCGCGCCTCGCCACCGCTGTGAATCGCGGCCCGCGCAACGACATGCGTTGGTGGCAGGGCCAGCAGCACGGCGCGGTGTCCGCCGACATGCGCCTGTTCTGCCAGCACCTGAAGCAGCGCCCGCGCCGCGCCCGCATCAGCCGCCGCTGTCTCGTGGACATGAAGCGCGCTGCTGCCCGCGTGCGTTGTGACGCATGCGTAGCCGCCGAGCCGCCGCTGCCGATCCTCGACCATGATCACATCGCGCTGCTCGGCCAGCCATGCGCGCCAATCCGGCGTGGCCCGCACCTGCGAAAGTGGCTGATCCTGATAACTCGCGTCGTAGAGCGCGGCGAGGTCGTCCACATCGCTATCGTTTGGCAGCGCCTCTTGACGGAGCGTGTACACTAGCGGTGCAACCCGCGCGCCAGGCGTACCCGCATTCAGCGTAGTGGTGTGTTGGAACATGCATGGCGCAAAGCCGAACGAACCGAATTGTGTGACAGTGCCATGGAGGAGCAGCAGTGGCAAGCCTTGCTCGTGAAGCACCTGGAGCGCCGCATCGAGCAGCGCCGCAATGCCTGCCGCGTGGCGTCCTGCCGCGCCGTACAGCGCCAGCATGCCGGTTTCCAGCACCGCCGCGCCCAGCCGCAGCCGCTCATGGCGAAGGAACGCCGCGCCCGCAATCGCGCCATCGGGCTGCGCGGCAAGCAGCGTAAAGCCAGGCCGGGCGCGCGGGCGCGCGAGATGCTGATCGAGCGCGTGGGTGGCAGCATCGCCAGCTTCGTTCTGCAGCCAAGTGCGCAATTGATCGATATCGTCGGGCAAATCAACGGCGCGCACCGCGAGATGATAATGCATGCAAGCCTCAGGGCGTTTGTTGCAACGCATTATAGCATTAGTCAGGAATGTTCTTGTTTCCTTTTTGGGGCTGCGTTCTGAACTCCCTTACGACGTTATTGGAATACTTGTTGCAACACAGCCCTATAGTTGGCGCTGTCAGCCAGGAAATGCTGTATGCTGTTTTGTTGGGGTGCTGCTATTGGGAGCGTGGTTGAATAACGAGGTTGCTATGTTGATGTTTGTTGATACTGCCCGGCGCGATTTTCACGTTTCGCGCGCGGCGCGTGACCGCTACCAGTTCGATGAAACGCTGTTTAGCCTGCAAGGCACGGTGATCTTTGCGAACTTTCATGCGGCGCGCGTGTTTGCGCAGAAAATGAATCAAAAGCGCGATTTAGTGAATTTTCCCGAGCAGGCGGTGAAGGCCAGCCAGATCAATGCGATGGGGCTGATTCACGAGTTGACTCATTATATTTTTCGTGATTACTGCCAGAAGAAAGCGCCGACGCTGCTGCGCGACATGCTGGCGTCCGCGACGCAGCGGTCCGGCGCGGAAGCGGTGGACGCGACACTGCGCAAGTTCGTGGACGAATTTCCGCCGCTGCCAGTCTACCGGCGCGAAATGGATGTGCAAACCTACGTCAAAGGCACGACCGAAGGCACGCCCAACCGCGAACTGATTGTTGAAGAAATGATCATGCTGTGGGTGTCGAATGCGAATCCGGCATTTGCCACATTTCATGAATTATTCGACGACAGCACGCTCAAAAAAGAAACATCTTACGGCCAGGTGATCACCGGCGCGCAAATGCTGACGAGCGGCAGGGATGACGGGACGACGCGCGGCATGCAGGGCGGCGTCGGCTCCGACTATGACAATGTGCTGGACATGTTGCTCGCGCCGGCCCGCGCCCACCCGCATTCGTTGGAAGGCCAGCTTGAGTTCATTCGCCAGCGCTGGGGAACGACGCTCGGTCGCTATGTGTACCGGCTGCTCAGTAGCCTTGATTTGATCAAGGAAGAAAATCGACCGATGTTTTTTGGTGGCGGGCCGGGCATCATCCCGATTCCGGTGTACAGTTCCGGCGCGGGCGATGTGGAGACTGAAAACTTCACGCCCGACCGCGAATGGATGCCGCAGCTGGTCATGCTGGCGAAAAATGCCTATGTGTGGCTCGATCAGCTTTCCAAAAAATATAATCGCCCGGTCAAAACGCTGGCCGACATTCCCGACGAGGAGCTTGATGAACTTGCGGGCTGGGGCATCACCGGCCTGTGGCTGATCGGCCTGTGGGAGCGCAGCCGCGCGTCCAGGCGCATCAAGCAGATGATGGGCAACGAGGATGCGGTCGCTTCGGCCTACTCGCTGTACGATTATCAAATCGCCGAGCTGCTCGGCGGTGAGGGCGCGTGCAACAATCTGCGCGAGCGGGCATGGCAGCGCGGCATCCGCCTGGCAAGCGACATGGTGCCGAATCACGTCGGCATTGATGGCCGCTGGGTGATTGAAAATCCCGACCGCTTCATTGCGCTCGACTACCCGCCCTACCCGGCGTACACGTTCAACGGGCCAGATTTATCCGAAGATGATCGCGTCGGCATTTTTATCGAAGATCATTATTACGACCGCACCGATGCGGCGGTGGTGTTCAAGCGCGTTGATCGGCAGACTGGCAGCGAGCGCTATATTTATCATGGAAATGACGGCACGAGCATGCCATGGAACGACACCGCACAGTTGAATTACCTCAATCCCGAGGTGCGCGAGGCGGTCATTCAGACGATTTTGCACGTCGCCCGGCAATTCCCGATCATCCGCTTCGATGCTGCCATGACGCTGGCGAAACGCCATTTTCACCGGCTGTGGTTCCCCGAGCCAGGCACCGGCGGCGACATTGCCTCGCGTTCGGAGTTCGGTATGACGCGCGCCGAGTTCGACCGGCTTATGCCGCAGGAGTTCTGGCGCGAGGTGGTGGACCGTTGCGCGGTGGAAGCGCCCGACACGCTGCTGCTGGCCGAGGCGTTCTGGCTCATGGAAAGCTATTTCGTGCGCACGCTGGGCATGCACCGCGTCTACAACTCGGCCTTCATGCACATCCTGCGCGATGAGGAGAACGCGAAATACCGCATGCTGATGAAGAACACGCTGGAGTTCGATCCTGAAATTCTCAAGCGCTACGTTAACTTCATGAACAACCCGGATGAGAAAACTGCGGTTGAGCAGTTCGGCAAGGGCGATAAATATTTTGGTATTTGCACCATGCTGGTGACGCTGCCGGGCCTGCCAATGCTCGGTCACGGCCAGATCGAGGGCTTTGCCGAGAAGTACGGCATGGAATACCAGCGCGCCTACTTCAACGAAACGCCCGATCAGTACCTGATCGAACGCCACGAGCGTGAAATCTTCCCGATCATGCACAAGCGTTACCTGTTCGCCAACGTCGATCACTTCCTGCTGTATGACTTCTTCACGCCGGATGGTGGCGTAAATGAGGATGTGTTCGCCTATTCCAACGGGCAGGGCGACGAACGCGCGCTGGTGGTGTACCATAACAAATATGGTCATGCTAACGGTTGGGTGCGCACATCGGCGGCCTACATGGCGCGCGAGGGTGACGGGCGCAGGCTGGCGCAGCGGACGCTGGGCGAGGGTTTGGGCTTGCATACCGGGAACGACCGCTTCTGCATTTTCCGCGACCATTCGGCGGGCATGGAATACATCCGCAGCAGCCGCGAGTTGGTCGAACAAGGGTTGTACATCGAGCTTGGCGCGTATAAGTGCCATGTGTTCCTTGATTTCCGCGAGGTTGTTGATGATGCAAACCATCAGTACGCCGAGTTGGCGAGCTATCTGAACGGGCGCGGCGTGCCGAGCATCGAGGACGCGCTGCGTGAAACGTTCCTGGGGCCGATTCACCGCCCGTTGCGCGAGCTGATCAATGCTGACATGTTCGGTCGGCTGACTGACGCGCGCCTCGTGTCCGATGGTGCGGAGCGCTTTACGGTGGCGGAGGACGAGGTCGATCTGGACCTTGCCGAGGCGCGCCTGCTGGATGAAATGGGCGAGCTTGCCGACAGCCGCGAGGACGCCGCGGATCAGGTCGCCATGCTGGACGACATCGCGCCAGAACTGGCCGATGCGCGCGCGATTGAGCCGGAAACGGCAACCGACCTTGAGCTTGCCGGCGAGGTCGAGCGGAAGCTGCTGGCATGGCTGCGCGAGGTGAAGAACTTCACGGGCATCGACGGCGATGCGGAATTGGTGGCGCGTGAAGTGCGCGCCGAGCTTGAGGTCATCTTGCAGCACCGGCTGTTGGGTGAGCGCTTCCCGGATATGGACGCGCCGGAGTACCGCGCGGCGCTCGCCATGCTCAACAGCAGGCTGACTGATGACGACCGGGCAACATGGGGCACGATCTGGAGCTGGCTGTTTGTGCATGCGCTTGGTAAGCTCCAGACCGGGGAAGACGACGGGGCGCTGAGCCAGAGCCTGATTGATGAGTGGATGTTGGGCCGCGTGATTGCCAGCGCGCTGCAAGACTATGGCCTGAGCGAACAGGATGCGAATCTGGCCGCCCTGCGCGTCAAACGGCTGACCGGCCAGCAGCGTTGGTACGAAACCTACGAGACAGGCGAAACGCGAGCGCTGGTAGAGTCCATGCTGCAGGACGGCGTGATCCGCCAATTCTTGCAGGTCAACCGCGCGCAGGGCATCCTGTGGTTTAACAAGGAGGCGTTCGAGCGGCTGCTGTGGTGGATGCTCTTCACGGCGGTGGTGACGATCACTGCCGACCCTGAGCGCTCGCCGGTGGAGGTGACACGCAGCATCGGCGATGCGTACGCGACGCTGCGGCAGCTCCAGCAGGCGTCCGACCAGTCGGAGTACCAGCTTGAAAAGCTGCTGACGCAGGTGATGGAAGTTCCGGCGTAGGTGAAATCTTCATCGCTGACAGGTTGCCACAACCTGTCAGCGATACAAACCACCCTCAATGGCCCTCCAGACTCAGAAAGAACTACACGATGAAATACACCGACACCGCGCATGGGAGACCTTTCGCCAAAGATCCTGCTGTTGTTTTTTTTCAAAACGCCTACTTCCTGTATTATTCGCTGACACCGTTTGGCGACGGCAGAGCGCGCGATGGGCTGTCGATGGGAATCGCTCGGAGTAGTGACATGGAAGCGTGGAGCAAAGTTGGTGAAATCGGACCGGAGCAGCCATGCGAGCGCAACGGGCTTGGCGCGCCCGGCGCAGTTGTGCTGAACGGGCAGATTCATCTGTTTTACCAGACCTATGGCAATGGCCCGAAAGACGCCATTTGCCATGCCATCTCCGATGACGGCATGCACTTCGTCCGCAATCCTTCCAATCCGATCTTTTCGCCGCACGGCGACTGGAATAACGGCAGAGCCATTGATGCCGACGTCTTGCCAGTTGGCGATCGATTATTCCTGTACTTCGCAACGCGCGATCCGTCTGGTACCATTCAGAAATTAGGGGTCGCCAGCGCAGGCCTTGACAGCGGCTTTGGGCGCAGCGAATGGACGCAGGCGTGTACCGATTCGATTCTGGAGCCGGAACTCGATTGGGAGCAGCAATGCATCGAAGCGCCCGCAACATGTCGCGTCGGAGAGCGGTTTTTTATGTTTTACGGTGGCGCTTATAACTGCTCTCCGCAGCAGATCGGGTGCGCCGTAAGCGATGACGGCCTTCATTGGCAGCGGCTTGATCAGCATCCTTTTCTGTCCAACGGCCAGCCCGGCACATGGAACGCTTCAGAATCCGGTCATCCATTCATCTTTTTTGACGACGATGGGCGTAGTTTCCTTTTTTATCAGGGCAGCCCGGATGGAGGACACAGCTGGTTTTTGTCGAAACTTCAGCTTGATTGGAAAGGCGGGCGGCCCCACGTACCGGAGCATCCCGGCTCGTAAGCGAGTACGAACGAACCATCCACAATTCCGCATGTCGCCAAGCGCTTCCATGCCGCCCACAACGCCGCGTTTACTTTTCATGTAAGTGCGGCGTTGCGAGCATGAGACAGACGCACAACTACCAGCGATTGTGGATCGCGGCGCGGAAGTAGCGATTGTACACGTCCTGAACGTGCGCCATGGCATCGTCGGAAAGTGGCGGCAAATCAATCGCTCGGACGTTGTTTTCAGCCTGCTGCGGGTTTTTCGCGCCGGGAATCGCAGCCGTTACTTCGGGGAACATCAAAATCCAGCGCAGCGCGAGTTGCGCCATGCTCGCCCCTTCTGGCACGAGTTCGCGTAGTTCGTCCACGGCGTGCAGCCCGGTCTCATAATCGACTCCGCTAAACGTCTCGCCCTGATCGAACGATTCGCCATGGCGATTGTAGTTGCGGTGGTCGTTCGCGGCAAACGTTGTAGAAGGCCGCAGCTTGCCGCTCAGCAGCCCGCTCGCAAGCGGCACCCGCGCCAAAATGCCCACCCGGCGTTCGTGCGCCGCCGGAAAGAATTGCTCGGCCGGCTTGAGCCGAAACATGTTGAAAATGATCTGCACCGATTGGACGTTGGGATATTGAATCGCCCGCAACGCTTCGTCCACCCGCTCCACGCTGACGCCGTAGTAGCGCAGCTTGCCGGCCTGCATCAGATCGTCGAGGATGCCGAACACCTCAGGCATGTCGTACACCTCAGACGGCGGGCAGTGCAGTTGCAGCAGGTCGAGCGCCTCGGTGTTGAGGTTGCGCAGGCTGCGCTCGACAAAGCTCGTCAGATTCGTGCGGGTATACCCTGCGGCGACATGCGGATTGAGGCGGCGGCCCGCTTTGGTGGCGACGATGATCTCCTCGCTGCGCTCCTGGCGCACCTGCGCGATGAGTTGCTCGGAGTGACCGTTGCCGTACACATCAGCCGTGTCAATAAAATTGACGCCCAGGTCAATCGCCGTGTGCAGCGCCCGCAGCGACTCGCGGTCGTCGGTCGATCCCCATGCGTCGCCGCCAATGCCCCACGCGCCGAAGCTGATCGCGGAAATGCGCCAGCCTGTTCGTCCAAGTTCCCGATATTCCATTGTTGTACCTTTCAATTGAAGTGCATGAACCTGCTGCTGTTTCGGCACATGTGGTGCCATCGTGCTGCTATAATCATCCGCATGATCAAAACAGTTTTTTCTTCCTCTTTTCCTCTTACAGTGACTCACCGCATGAGCGGCGTTATTGATCTTCCGCATGCAGAGCAAGGGGCTGCTGACGCATTGCGGTTAGTCAAACAGGTGCTGTTGGTGATGAAACGCCCACGTTCCGCGCTGAACAACAACTTCTGGAATCGGAGCGCCTCAGGTTTTTTGTGGATGCTGATGCTGGCAGAGCATGGCTGGCGCAACGAGGAAC
>DASTWM010000336.1:0-4117 GCA_035765855.1 Roseiflexaceae bacterium | reverse complement strand
ACGCCGCCACCAGCGCCGTTGCGACGGGCGCGCTGCCATGCTCGGCAATCAGCAGCAGCGCAGCATCGTCGGCGCGGAAAATATCCCATGCGGCGGCGTAGTAGGCCTTGCTGTGGATGCCGAAGGCGGCGCGGGCGCTGGTAGCTTCCATGATGCTGTAAAATATGTCGAGGTCAGCCGCCGTTTCGCCAACGCGCACCTGCACGCCCTCGCGGGCCGCCCGCTTGATGTCGGCTTTGTGGCCTTTGCTCATGGCTGCCAGCAATTTGTCAGGCGCGGGCCGGAGATCGAGATGGATGCTGCTGCGCGGCTGCAACGGCTCGGCTGGATTCATGCCATGCAGCAACAGCGCGCTGTGCAGGCGCATCGCTTCGTCGGTATTCTCAGGCACGTTCGGCTCCAGCCGCAGAAACACGGCCCGTGCCCGCCGGGCGATTCGTTCGAGCGCATTGAGCAGCAGCCGGTCCACGGCTGAATCACCAGAAAAGAGCGGCCCGCGCGGCACATACGCCACCGCCATGCCGAAGCGCCGCCGCATGAGCACCTGCGCGCCCGCCAGCAGGCCGTCCGGCCCGGCCACAGCTACGCGCCGCCACTGCCAGCCGAAACGCCCCTTCAACTCAGCCCAGCCGCATGACTGCAACAGGTGACCATGCGGGTGCGCTGACACGAAAGCATCCCATTGCTCGGCATCCGGCTCGATGATCGCTAATTGTGTTGCAACATCTATCATGAAAGTTATGAGTTATGAGTTATAAGTCATGAGTTAAGGAACGAAAGGATTCAAAACTCAACACTCATAACTCACCACTTTGAACTTAAACCTTTAGCCAAAGGCGCTCGCCGTAGGTGCCAGCTTCCGGGCGCATGTCTTCCGCATAATCATGCAACTGCTGCTCCATGGCCGCCGCGCCGCCGAACAGCACATCAAGCTGGCTTTCGTAGGCCGCCGCCGCGCGAATCTTGCGCACCAATCCACTATCGATATTAATGATACTGGCGACGAACGGCGCGTCTAATTCGTTCAGGCGCTGCTGCAACACGTCTGGCTGGAGCACGTACGGAATTTCTTCGTAGAAGGCTACACCTTCGCCAAGCGCCGTCAGTGTCGCCACGAATGTAATCTGATGATCGACGTGCTTGCCTGCGCCCAGCGGCGCATAAAACATTGCGTCGGGCATGCGCTCGCGCAACGAGGCAAGGAAGTGAGTTAACGGCTTGTGAAGCGGATCGTCGGCGGCGGGCGTGCCGAAGATCGACGCGCGGCTGTTGTACGCCTGCGGGTGGCGGTACAAAGCGTCCATCATGTCAATGTACACATAATCGACGCCGAGCCGCGCCATGGCTGCCTGATCCTCGCGCAACCGCGCCGTGACCACCTCTTCGGGCGACAGCCCCCATTCGCCATGGAATTCGTGCGCAAGGTCGCTGAACGGGCCATCGGCAGGCGGCACGGCAGTGCAAAGCGTGACCACGAGCGCCCGCGCGCGATTGGCGACGTGGCAGGCCAGCGCGCCACCGCATGAGAACACGGCATCATCAAGGTGCGGCGAAATGTAGACATGCTCATAGGCATGCGGAAGCTGATCGAGATCTTGGTAGCGCATTCTTCACCTAAGAAAGAAAAGAACAAAGAACAGAGAACGAAAGGCATCAGGTCTTTGTTCTGTGTTCTTTGTTCTGTAGCTCTATACTAGATCAGCGTTTCACCCAGCGTTAGTTCGTCTAGCGCCTCGTTCGCGGCCTGGCTGCGGGCCTCGTTCTCGCTCTTGGCAACCTGCTGCAACGTCCGGCGCGCCGCCGCGCTGCCGATTTGCCCGAGCGCCCAGATCGCCATGAGCGCCACCTCGCTGTCCTGGTCGTTGCAGAGCGGCGCAAGCTTCGCCAGCAGCGGCTGCGCGTCCTCGCCTATCTCGCCAGCGGCGCGGGCGGCTTCGTAGCGCAGCGCCGGCGAAATGCTGCCAAGCTCGCGCCCGATGGCCGGAAGCCAGCGATCGAGCATCGAGCGTCCCATGGCGACCAGCGCGCTTTCGCGCAGCAACTGGTCATCGGAGGCATACGCGCGCTCGATCTGCGCCTGCACCTCGTCGTCGCAAAAATAGCCCGCGCTTTCCAGCGCCCGCCGCTGCACCTCGGCTGGTTCGTTTCGGCTTTGCACCGCATCGAGCAGCGTGCGACGCAGATCGTCGGTATTGCCGTCAAGTTCGTCGAGCGCCGCCAGGGCGGCAAAGCGGCTGAGCGCAATGGCCGCCGCCGCGCGCACATCGGCGTCCGTGTCTGTGCGCAGCAGTTCCAGCATGCGGCGCAGCGCAAGCGGCCTGGTATTTTCCCACAGTCCCTCGATGGCGCTGACGCGCACGGAAGGCACGTCATCATCCAGCAGCCAGAGCCAGGCCTGATCGAAATCAAGCTCGACATTATCTTCGGCCAATTCAACCATGGTAAGGGCGATCTGGCTGCGGCGCTCCGGCGGAATGCCGCGCCAGGCCGACCAGAACTCGTCGTACTGCGCGCTGTCGAGGCCAGAAAACGCCTTGAGTTCGCGGCGCGACAACTGCTGCTGCGGCGCGCCAATTAATTGTAGTGTGCCTGTCAGTGACATAGGTTCCCTGATAGAGTAAAAATCCTATTTGTGATAAATTCTATGGTACACCCTTTTTTCATTCTACGCCAAAAACACGGAGGGACAGGTCCACGACCTGCCCCTCCATGGATGCACAGGATGAACCTGTTTACTTCGGCAAATTCTGGATGGCGGTGTACGATGGGCGCGTGCTCCAGTCCCCGTTGATCACGCCGTAGGAGGCCTGCTCGTGGAATTCGTTGCCGTTCGCGCGCCATGGCACTGCGAAGTTCAACTGCCACAGGAACATTGCCTGCACCCACGGCGCGTAGCTCGTGCGGCCCATCTCGAACGCGCGGGCGATGTACTGCGCCTGCTTTTCGTACGAAATATTGTTGCCAAATTCGTAGCCGGGCGTGTTGTTTCTGGTCGCCCAGCCAAACTCAGTGATCCAGACCTTCATGTCGCCCAGGCCCGCCGCGACCATGGCCGCGCGCACATCCTCGACGCGCCGGAAGTAGAACTCGCGGCTGGTGACGAAGTTCGGGCCAGGGCCGGGGTTGTCGGGCCACATGGTGTCAGGCGGGTTGGACGCGCCGCCCGGATGCACGCCGACCACGTCCACGCTGCTGCGGAAGCGCGGATCGGCAAACATTTGCCGCAAGAAGGTGATGTCGCTGATCGCGATGCTCGGCACGTTTGTCTCGGTCGAAGACGGCGCGCCTGAGACGATGATCGCTGCCGGGTCGCTCTGGCGAATGGTCTGCGACGCGCCGACCAGCATGTCCATGTAGACATTGGCGTTGGCGACGTAGCCACCGTTCTCGTGCGCGAGGTTTTCCTCGTTCCAGATCTCGTAGGCCTGCACCTTGCCCTGGTAGCGCTTCGCCATCTGGCCCATGAAATTCCAGTAATCCGGGAAGTGCGCGCGGGATGGTAACCCATTGCGCCCGTTCGACGTAGTCCAGCTTGGCGCGGCCACCACGCTGAGCAGCAAGTTTACGCCCGCGTTGTGCGCGTCGTCGACAATGTTATCAAGCTCGCCCCAGCAAACGTTGTAGCATGAGTCTCCGGGCGGGCCTTGCAGGTCCATCCAGCGCACCTGCTGGCGAATCCAGTATACGCCGGAGTTCTTCGACAGTTGCAGCACGCGGTTGCGATCCTGCCATGGCGAACCCTGCCCGTACAGAATCGCGTTGTACCCGTAGATAAAGGCCTGGTTACGCGGATCGCTGCTCTGCGGCGCGGGCGGCCCGCTCAGGGGATTGAACGCCGCCTCGCCCTGGTGGTGCGCGTCGCGGTATTCATTGCCGAGCAAACCAAGCAGAATTTGATAGCCCGGCTTTTCGTTCGGGTGCCACTCCATGCGCTGGCGCTCGAAGTACTGCACCCAGTAGGTTTGGCCGTCGGCCTTGTTCACTTCCTGGAACTGCTCGGACTTGGGATGGCCGAACACCGCCAGGCCGCCGTTGTTCAGCCAGAACGAGCGGAACGGCGCGGGGCCATTGCTCAGCGTGTGGCTGGTGACCGTGTCGAACGTGCCGTTGCCCGGAT
>DASTWM010000335.1:0-2721 GCA_035765855.1 Roseiflexaceae bacterium | reverse complement strand
GACTCGTCCGGCTGTGTGACAAGCCGACGGCGCAGCCACAGCGCATAGCCAAGCGCGCACAGAAAGGCAATCGCAAGCAGCGCGTTCAGCGGTGTTACAGTCATTGCATCCGCTGACACTACCCTTCCGCGCGCACAGCGGCAGGCACCTCAAACCGGTAGCCAACGCCGCGCACGGTCTGGATGTAAACCGGATGGCCCGGATCAGGCTCGACTTTCTCGCGCAGCCAGCGCACATGCACATCGACCGTGCGGCTGTCACCCAGAAAATCGTAGCCCCACACCCGCTCTAGCAGCACATCGCGCGACAACGCCATGCCGCGATTACGCATCAAACATGAAAGCAGATCAAACTCTTTTTGCGAAAGGTTGAGCTCCGCTTTGTCGCGCCACACGCGCCGCGATCCGGTATCCACGCGCAGCGGGCCAGCTTCCAGCACCTCGGACGAACTGCGCGTCTGCCGGTCGGTGCGGCGCATGATCGCGCGCACCCGCGCCAGCAATTCGCCCAGACTGAACGGCTTGGCAAGATAATCGTCCGCGCCGAGTTCAAGCCCGGCAATCCGATCCACTTCATCCTCGCGGGCGGTCAGCATGATGATCGGCGTGTCGCTTTCCTGCCGCAGAATCCGGCAAACAGAAAAGCCGTCAAGGCGCGGCAGCATCACATCCAGAATGATGATGTCGGGCTGCTCGCGCCGGGCGAGTTCAAGCCCCGTCACGCCATCGGCGGCGGCGAACACGGTGTAACCTTCGCGCTCGAAGTTATAGCGCAATGTTTCCGAAAGGGTTGGATCATCTTCAACAAGCAATAACGTTGGCATAGGTGTATGTGTAGGTACGTATAATGTTTATAGGTTAATCAGTGGCGCGGCCCACCCCATCCACGGCGCGGCACACGTACACCGTTGCCTCTCGCCCGGTCGCGTCATGGTATGCCGATGACACGGCCTCTGTAAACTGCTCGACGGCCTGCGATTCGACCAGACTCACCGTGCAGCCGCCGAAGCCGCCGCCGGTCATGCGCGAACCGTAGCAGCCCGGCTGGCGCTGCGCAATCTCAACCAGCGTGTCGATATCTGGCACGGTGATTTCATAATCATCGCGCATGCTGACATGCGAGGCATCCATCAGTTCGCCGAACCGAGCGACATCGCCGTTCAACAGCGCGTCCCTGGCTTCGAGCACGCGCTCATTTTCAGAAACCACATGGCGCGCCCGCGCCAGCACCACCGGCGGCAGCAGCGAACCGTACTGCGCCAGGTCTTCAATGGTCACGTCACGCAGCGCGCGAATCTTCGGCAGCTTCTGTTTAAGCAGGCGCACGGCCTCTTCACATTGCAGCCGCCGGTCGTTGTAGCCGGATTCGCTGTGCTGGTGGCGAATGTTGCTGTCGCACACCACGATATTGACACCGGACGGCAGCGGCACCGGCTGGAAGGTCAGATCGCGGCAGTCGATGACCAGCGCATGATCGGCCTGCCCCATGGCCGAGATAAGCTGATCCATGATGCCGCACTGCACGCCGACAAAATTATTTTCCGCGCCCTGCGCCAGCAGCGCCAATTCCTCGCCCAGCAGATTCAGCCGATTGAGCACCTGGAAAGCATAGCCAGTCGCCACCTCCAGCGCCGCCGAAGAAGACAGCCCCGCGCCACGCGGCACGTCGCTCATGATCATCAGGTTTGCGCCGCCCAACGGGTGATCGGCGATCTGCAAGCCTTTGACCACGCCGCGAACGTAGTTGCTCCACGGGTGCTCCACGCTGTGATCGATGTTCGCCAGCGAGAACACATCTTTCTCGCCAAGATCGGCGGCGAATACCTCCACGCGGTCGTCGTCACGCGGGCGGGCGGCCACATACGTCGCCCGGTCGATCGCCACCGGACAGACAAAGCCGTCGTTGTAATCGGTATGCTCGCCAATCAGATTGACGCGGCCCGGCGCGCGGACGATCAGGCGCGGGTGAATGCCGTAGTGTTGTTCGAATTGCTCACGAATGACATTTGTGTCGAGCATAGTATTTCTCGAATCTTTTCAATAAATGCGCTGGCATTATAGCACAGGGCATGCCCACGCACTATGTTCGGGCCTGCACGCGCGCGATTTCCTGCGCCACGATCCGGCGCGCGACCGCCAGCGAGGTCGCGTAGGTCGGGTCCATGCCGAAGTACGACAGGTTGCGCGAGCCGAGATTCAATCCTTTGCTGTAGGGCGTGTCGGAAGCGTAATGCAGGAAACCGAGATCCATGGGCGGGCGAAGGAAACTCACGATCTGGCTGGTTGGGTAGCGTTCGGCGAAGGTCTGCTCGTAGATTGCGTTGAGGTACGGCCCGGCTTCCATCTCCACGTCGGTGAAGAAGTCGCGGTACAGCGCGTCCAGAAAGGCTTGGTTCTGCAAAAAGGTGCCGCGCGACGTAGCAGCCTTCTGGTTGTCGAGTACGCTGCCATGGGCGAGATACGGCTCGACATCGGCGGCGCTGAAGGCCGGCGCAAAGCTGTAGGTATTGTTGGTGTGTTCGTCGTACACCTCGTTGGGAATAAGCACATCGCCAATTTTGCCGTTCAGCGTGGCGGCCTTGCCGATCACGTACACGCCGCGCATGTCGCCGACGCTGCGGGCGACGATTTTCAGGATGTGGTAGGCGGCGAGGCCAAGCGGGTAATCGATGTTGATCACCAGTGCATTGCTTTGTTGCAGCAGCGCGCAGCCGTCCATGCA
>DASTWM010000334.1:0-49974 GCA_035765855.1 Roseiflexaceae bacterium | reverse complement strand
TGATTCCTTCGTGTTCCGAAGTTCCTTACACATAGCCGCGAAATCCTTACACATCGTTTGTGTTTCGTGTAAGGCTTTGTAATGCGCTAAATCGCCTATCCTTACCGCCTTACACATGAAATGAAGATACCCTTTTATATATTGAAAAAAAATCGCATCTTTTCCCTTGTATGTGCGTTTTTTCTTTTCCTCATGTGAAAGGGTAATCAGAGATTTTGTGTAAGCGTGTAAGAGTCTCTTATAAAACCGCTTCCTAATGCCTCAAAAGTGCCTTACACATAATCAAAATTATGTGTAATTTTGTGTAAGGCATGTGTAAGGCGCTAGGCGTCTGCCTCAATTTCGTCATCATGCATTGGCGCATCAGCTAACGCTTCAGCACTCAAATGCAGGACACGCACCGTTTTCCCTTGAACCCAGATTGGTTTTGCGGTGCGATCTTTGCCGCGTACCACGACGCCTAAATCTTCAAGCTGGCTATACAACGTTTTATCGCTCAGGCTACTTAGCGCCTCTTTGCCAAAGTGGCGCTCAATCCGCGCGCGGGTGACTTGCGGCAGCAGATATGCGCCGCCATCGGGCGCGCTGTAGCCAATCATGCGCGGGCGATCAAACGGATCGACCTCGCCTGTCGTCTGAACCAGCGTTGCCTCGCCACTTTGCAGCAGTTCCCGCAAATACATCAGATAGCGCGTTGCTTCCAGGCTCTCAGCGGTCATGGCCGCCATATGATTGGCAATCGTGCCGATGCCCTGCCGAAAAGCCTCGCGGTGTTTGCGGAAGATGCCGCCGATCTGCGGGTGCTGTTCGAGTACCATCCAAACAAGGCCATTTGTTGCGAGATTTGAGGCCACGCGCAGCACATTGACCATATCGCGGCGGATAGACAGGAGATGCTTTGCCCATGCCTCACGGTCAAAGCGGAAGCGCTCGGCTGCTTTGTGTGCCGCCGCCTGCCCCGGCTCGCTCTCTAGCCATGTAATCCACGCCATGCCGACAGCGCTTAAATGATTCGACAGTTCCTGCGCGCGGCTCAGATGCTGATTGACCGGGCCTTCGGGGCGGACGAACGGCACAATCAGGATGCGCGCAAGGCTGGCCGGGTCGTTATCCGGCACGTCCTCGCCGGTCACGAATGGCCATGCGAAGATCGGACGCGCATCACGCAGCTCGCTATTGCGTTGCAGGCGATCCTTCTCGCCGCCCTCGACAATGTTATGAATCAGGTTAATAAAAGCGCGCGGGCCGTCGCCGGTATTCGGCTTATAGTTGTCGATCAAAAATGGCACATCATGCGCGCTGACGGCCATGTGCATAATCGCGTTATTAGTCGCGCCCTGGCCCCACTTGACCAGCAGATCGTCACGAATGAAATCTGGCCCGTAGAGACACATCGCGCATTGCGCCCATGAGCTTTTGAGTGAGCCGGTGCGCCCGCTGGCAAAGCAGCCATAGCGCTCATTGCGCCACGCTGCCAGCCGTGCCAGCGGCGGCGTCAGCAGGAAGGCCATGAGCGGCCCGCCGATTTGTGGCGTATGACTGAGCAGCAATTGCTCCAGCGCCTCCAGTCCAAGTTCCAGCGATGCCTCCGGGCTGGCGCTATACGGCAGCTTGCGACTGAGCGCTACGGTCATGCCGTCAAGGCTGCGCCCCGGCAGGAGAAACGTGTCACCCGCCCAGCCGGTGCGCGTGTAGCGTTTCACGCTCGGAATCTGCCCGGAAAGCTTCTGGATCGCCGTGCCAAGGTGTTTTGCCATGCCGACCGCAATCGAGGACTGCGCCCCGGCTGCCGAGGTGAGCGCCGCCTTCAGGCGCTTATCATCGGCGAACTCTTCCGCCTGCATGGTCAACTGGAACGGACGCCCGAAGGCGGTTTCGCCTTCAATCAGGAAGACCTTCGTTGCGTCTTCGCTGACCTGTTCCTCGGTAATCGCGGCGTGAAACTCGGCAATCGGCAGATAGGCTACCGTTGCGCCGCCAAACATATCGGCCTTCTGCGCGCAGAACACCATGCGCCCGTCGCGCACCAGATACGGCCATGTGGCGCGTTGGTCGTCGCTGGCCTCCGCTGGCGTCTCGGCTGGCACCAGCGCGGCTAGCGTTTCGCGGCGCGCTTTGGCCGCGTCCTTGACTGCGCGCGTCCATTCCTTAATCCATGTTGCGGGCAGGGTGTAGGTCTCGCGCAACGTATCTTTCAGGCGCAGCATCTCGTCGGTCCTGAGCAGCGCAACATCGTCAATCACATCCGTCATGACGCGCTTGCGGGCGGCGTCATCGGGCGCGTGCTCCAGCGCGGCAAGGATGCCGAATAGATCGAATCGTGGCCGCCGCGCGCTTTCCTGCACCGCCTGGCGCATCGCTTCTACGAGCGGAGCCGCGTTGCCCGGCTGCTGCACGTACAGCGCCCAGGTGGTGCGCGCCCGCTCCAGCGCTTTGCTATGCGGATCGTCGGTCGTGCGTCCATGCTGGACCAGCAGGCGGGTCGTGTCGAACGTGGCGCTGTACGCCTCGCGCACGTCGCGCACGGCCTCGCCATACGGCCCGCACAGCGCCGGGTCCGTGCCGTTCGGCGCATTGCCGAGTTCAACAATGGAGTAGATTTCATGTGTGGCAATTTGCAGGGCCGTATCGTCCATGGTTCGTCCATGTCCAGCGGGCAGGGGAATGCCTGCCCGCTGGCCTTGTCACTCGTTACAGCAATCCGTCATCGGTTGGAAAATCCTCGTCCGGGTCGTAGGCATGGACGGCGTTCTTCGGCGCGGGCAGCGCCTTTGTTTCTTCAACGTAATACTCGCCTTCCTGCACGTCCGAGCCGCGCTTGGTTTTGAACCACAGCGCATAGTCCTCGCGAATCTGCGCGCCGTAGCGCAGCAGTTCATTGCCAACGTAGAGCGCATTGACCGGGTTCTCAGGGAGGGAGAGCACGGGCGGCGTCACGACCGAGCCGTAGCTCTTGCCGCTGCCGTCGGTCGCGTCGATATACATGGTCTTGCCGTCCGGCGTCAGCTGGTTCTGAATCGGCAGCCAGAACGCCCAGCGGGGCAAGCTGCGCTTTGCCATGCGACTGGCCTGCTTCAGCAGGCCGCGCTCGTAGGTTTTGATGATTTCAACCAACGGCTTTTCTTTGTGCATCCCGCTGGCGCTGATCACCATCGGGTCGCTGATGCCCTCGACCAGACAGAGAAACTCGGTGCTTTTCTTCGCGCCGATACCTCCCTGGTACTCTGGGAGCCATTGAAACGTGCCAGCATCGCGGTCGCTGACGAACCATTGCGAACGCCAGCCGATGAAGGCAACGTGCAGGAGCGGCGCGCTGTAGCCGCGCTCGTCATCGAAGCGGGCGTCGGGCTGCCATGGCCCTTCTGGCGTCTCAGAGAGTTCCGAGGCCTTGACGTAGAACACGCCAGGCGAGCGCACGCCGCTTGCCTTCGATCCATGCAGCCAATTGATATGCCCCGGCTCCAATGCGCCGCCGCCGGGGATGTCACCGAGTTCCGCCAGTTGCTCCGTAAAGGTCGTTGCGAGTCGTGTCTCGGTCGTGTCGATTGTCATGGGTGTTGGTCCTTTGTGTTGTGTATTCGTCAGCCGCACGATGCGGCGTAACGTCATTGGTCCCCCACGCCCGGCGCGGGCGGCGCGCTGCATCGGGCGAGTCGAGCGTGGGGTGCGGGCTACTTACGAAAGCGGCGGCGGACATAGCGCTCAGCAGCGCGGCGAATAAGCGTTTCCGGCCATCCATCCCGATGCGGCCAGCCGCGTGGCGGCTCCGCAATATACAACCGCGCGTACAATTCCAGCGCTTCTTTGACTAATTGCTCGTGCATCCTCATGCCTCCCTTACGCCGCTACGCCACAGCGCAACGGCTGCGGCTGGCTGATCTGGCGAATCAATGCGCGCACATGGTCCATCTGGCGCTGTACGCTCTCCATACTGCCCCAGCCTTCCGTCAGCGCGTCATACGCGGCGTCAAGGCTGGCATAGGCATCGTCAAGCTGCTCATCCAGACTGAGCAGGCAGGGCGTGAAGCGCGCGCCGTCATCGGCGTTGTACGCAACGAGGTTCCAGTTGATTGCTGCGGTGTTCATGGTAGTGCGTCCTTCTGTAGTGTCTCGACTTATCAACATGTTGAGATTATAACATGTTGAGATACACTTGTCAAGATGTTGACATCTCAATAAAAGAAGTGTACTATAGGAGAGGCACTTGTTTTGAAGGAGGAAACGATGTGGATCAAGCTGCGTGTACGAGAGTTGATGCAGGAGCGCAACATGACTGTTGCGCAGTTGCAGGAGAAAGCGGATATTGCCAACAATACCGCGCGGTCGTTGTGGCGCGGTAACATGAGCCGTGTTGATCTGCGTATCTTGAAGCGCGTTGCAGATGCGCTCGGTGTTAGTCCGCTTGAATTGTTTACGTTGACTGAAGATGATCCGGGGTATTGCTGTGCTGGAGCGTCTGCCTGAAGTCGCAGTGACGCTCCAGCACGTCGCAGCAGCACGCCACAGGCCGGAAACCATGAACCGTGCTGCATGCGTTAGTATACCTTCAATTGCCCCGTAGCTCATCATGCCTTCTTCCTCATCCGCTCCTTTTCGCACCATCGGCAGCAGCGCGCTCTGCCGCGTGGCACCTGATGCCCTAGGACGCCGCAGCGAGCGCAGCGCCAGTGCGTGACCAGCGCCAGGTCGCAGACCGCACATAGCTCGCGTGGCGAGACCTTGCGAATGCGTCCGAATGGCGCTGGTTGCCACGCATAGGCGTTCTTCATACCCATCCCCACGCCCGCGCCAGCAGCACGAGCGCCACGAGCGCCACGATGCCGAGTTCAATCAGGCAGCCATTGACCATCCCTCGACATCCGTTCATGCGGCTTCCTCCAGCCATGTCACATCGGCAGCGACAAAACAATGCGGCTGCGGCAGGTCCGGGTCATAACACGTCTCGCCGGCAACCCGCAGATGATGATCGCAATGCGCGCACGGCACCCAGAGATAGGTCAATCCGCCCGCTTCCTGCACGCGGTAAAAGCGTGTCGTAAACCCTTCTCCGGTCGTGGGGCAGACGCACCGCACGGCCTGCGCTTGCAGGGGAAAGGGGTTTCGTTGTATACTGGTCATTGTCGATTTCCTCATTCCTGTATCGTCGGTGGTGACGCGAGCGCTGAACAGAGCGCTCGCGTTGTCGTGTCGGGGTGGCCTGAGCTATCAGCCCTAACCACCATCTTCATTTGTCCTACCACTTCATCCGGGCGATCACCTCCCTTCTGGCTGTTCCATCTGCGCCGCTGGCACCACCCGTTGGCGCGGCGAATCCAGTTCGTGCCTGTCATCGTTCGGCAGAACGCCTGCCGCCGCAACGCACCGAGCGAGCCGATGCGCTGCCGCCGCGTGCGTTAGGCTCGCCGCGCCTCGTCAGCATGGGCGCAATCCAGCGCCGCCAGCGACGACGCGAGGCCGCTTTTGAGCAGTACGCCGTCGCGGTAGACCTCCCAGCCGTCGGCTGCCGGGCGCATCGTATAGATCGCGCGGCGGCCATGCTTCCAGCCGATGTACAGCGGCTTCTGCTGTGCTACTCGCTGCTGCATCACCGCACCGCCGTTCGCGGGTATGCGTCGCCCTCGTCGCCCGGGTCGCCTATGTCATCGCCGCTACCATCGTCCGGCAGCGCAGCAACATAGGCGCTGATGGCACGACGCCATGCCTGGTAGTAGCGCTGGCGCTCGTCCTCGTCCGTCGCAGCCTTGTAGGCGCGCCATGGCTGATTCCGCCGGTCGCGGGCGTGCAGGTCTGTGGGAGTCAGGATCATTGGTCGGCTCCTTTCGTCATCGGCGGGGTTCATTGCTCGTTCTCCTCATGCGCTTCCTCGGTTTCAGGTGGCACGACAAGGACACCATGCGAGATGAGCTTCTCGACGGCTGGCGGGACAAGTCCGCTCTCAATTTTGCGAAGATATTCTTTTGACCAGCCAAGGATGGCCGCGCGTTCGCGGCGCGTTGGTGCGAGGCGTTTGATACGTTGTATGAGAAATGTATGGGTGTTACGCTTGACAGGGCTACTCATCGCATGCTATCCTTACCAGTAGGACAACTATAGTTGCCCTGTAAACTATAGCATGCTTAGATTTACATGTCAAGTGTTACATTGAGGCTGTATTTTACCATGGGTCGTAACAAGAGGAAAGCGAAAGGAGAGGCCATGACCGCCTTCTCACGGTATCTCACGGCGCTGATCGAACAGAGCGGCAAGACGGTGGTGCAGATTGCCATGGAAACAGGGATTGCGGAGCGGAAGCTGCGCTACTGGAAGAACGGGCATCACGACCCGGAAACAGCCGTGCTGCCGCAACTCATGAAGGCGCTTAAAGGCGACGTGGTACATGCGCTGAACCTGATCGGCGGCGCGGAAATTGAGCGCGCTGGCGAGGAAGATGCCCATTTGTTCATGGCTAATCGCCCGCCCCAACGCGGCGGGCGGCGGCGTTCATAGCGGCGGCGCGATACAGGTCAACGGCGGCGTGTCCCCGAATGTGCGTCGCCAGTGCCAACGCAACGACCAGCCCCACCGAGAAGATGATCCGATGTCCCATCACGGTCATTGGCAAAGTTGTTATTCCGCCAAATACCACGATTCCCCACCAGAGCCAGAAGGTTAGTGTATAGTGCATCCGCGCGCTGCCGAGCGACGGGATGGCCGGGCTGCCGAGCCGCGCCTGCCAGCGCCGGTCGCCGCGCATGTCCTCGCGGCAGAAGCCGACCAGCGCCGAACTGCAACAGCGGGTGATGAGCCAGAGCAGCCAGATAGCGATAATCGCAAGGAGGCCACGGTGGAAGGGATTATGGAGGTGATAGGCGAGCAGGACGGTATTGATTGAGAGGAACCACCAGCAGAACCACCAGACAGTCAGACGCAGCATGATGTATCGTGTGTACTGAGCGCGCAGCAGCGCGCGGGCGGAATCGTTTCCAACAATGCCGTTCCAGTATAGTCAGCTTTTTTGAGAAATGCAATAAGATGACAAAAACGTTAGCAGCTTTCTTCCAGTGGTACCGGCATCAATGGTGCTACGCCAGCCTGCGCCCGACGCTCGATTATCAGGAACGGCGGCTGGGCCTGTATCGCCGCTACGTCTGCCCCGAGTGCGGGCGCTCCTGCTGGTTGCTCGTGACCATGACATAATCGTTACAATTTGGGTGTAAATATTGACATGCAATATATGACAGGGTATACTTGCTCGTAGCACCCTCTGGTGTCGCGCGGCGCATCCCGGCTTTGCATTGACGTTTCTGGCGTGCGTTCCGCCGCGCTCCCTGACCTGAAGCGAGCGTGCTATGGCATTCGACCTGTCTACCTATCGCAAGGACACACGCTGGGCTGTCGGACATGGCTACGGCCCGGTTTTTGATGGCGGCCCGTCGCGCCGCACCACCGCGCAGATTACGTCCATCCTCGTGCATACCACGAATAGCCCCGTTGGAAATACCGCGTACGCTATCGAGGCCGCTTTCCTGCGCGACAGTCCAGATGTGTCAATCCATTACGTTGTCAGTAGTCACGATGATACCATCGTGCAAGTGCTGCCAGAGCCATGGATTGCGTGGCATGCGGGCGCGTGCGCCGATAAAGACTATGAGAATCCGTCAAGTATCGGCATTGAAATCGCATGGTGTCCGCAGGCTGGCGCGCTGCCACAGATAGCAATAAACAACCTTACGCGCCTCGTGCGAGACATTCGGCAGCGCTATCCGTGGATTGCAAAGATTGACATGCACCGCGCGCAAGCCGTACCGAAGGGCCGCAAGATTGACCCGTCGGGCTGGTCAGATGCAGCCTTTTATGCGTGGCGCGATAGTCTCTTGCAAGGCTCGTCGCTGCCGCCCGCGTCGTCACTTCCAACGCCGCTGCCCTATGTCGGCGCGCCGCAATCCATCAGCGCCGCTACGTTTACAGCCGTGCTGGTCGATCATCAGTCGCCGCTCGCACCGTGGGCCGAGACGCTGTATCGCTGGTGCAACGATGTCGATATTGATGCGTGCGTGGCGCTGGCCCACTGCCATGCCGAGTCGGATTTTGGCAAGGACGAACCGGCGCGGAGCCTCGCAAACCCGTTTAATCTGAAAGAGAACTTCGGCTTTGCCGCTAACGCAGACGGCTTCAGCGATTTTTCCGGCGGGCCGAATGGCGGCGGCGGCCCGTGGCTCGGCTGGCGCTGGGGCATCGACTGGCTAAAACGCTACGGCGCGCTGGAGTTGCAGACGCTGGAGCAGATCGCGCCCCTGTTTGTGACCGGCAACGCCAATGCGAATGTGGATGGCTACATCGCAAAAATCCGCGCGACCGTCGCTGAGATCAGGAAACGTGAGCACACGTAACACAAAGGATGGTGCCTCCATGACCGAGCGCCAGCGCCTCCCCGGTCTTGACACGGCCCAGGCCGCCGTCGAAGCTTCACGTGAGGCTTTTATCGAGGCATTTACCGCCGTCGTGATCGACGCGCGGACCGAGCAGCATGTCGGCACATTGCAGATGCAGTTACGCATGCTGCTGCACCGCATGACGAACCTGTTTTACAGTTCGACCGTCAAAACCGTTGACTATGCGACCGCCGCGCGAAATACCATGGTCAGCGAACTGAAAGAGGTCGTCAAAGCCATGGGCGAGCGCCAGGAGCGTCATGCCGATTGGCTCACGAAGCATGATACGCGGCTGGTTGACCTGACACAGCGCATCACACACATTGAACAGGCGCTTGAATTATACGAACAGGCGGACGCATGCCGGACCAGGACCGACCAACCTCGTTGACTGACCGTGAATTGCTGCTGCTGTTAGAGCAGCGCGTGCGGTTGCTCGATGGCACCATTAAGGACTCGTACCACGACATGCGCGAGCAAATGAGCCGGAGCAATGCGCGGATTGAGCAAATGGCGCAGCAGTCGCAGCAATTTGAACAGCGCATGAACCGCAGCGCCGATATTACGCTCCAGGCGCAGGGCGATGCGCGGCATGCCCGGGTCGAACTCGGCAAGCTGGCGACCAAAGTTGAGGAGATTCGCGCCGATGTGCATAACATTGACGTGACGCTCTTTGGCGATAAAGACGAGGAGCGGGTCGGGCTGGTGCAGCAGGTACGCGGCAACGCGCGCATCCTTGATGAATACAAATATTATTTCAAGGTCGTCGGCGCGATCTTCGTCATCATTCAGATTCTGGTCGTGCCGATTTTCCTACGCCTGATTCAGCAGTATCTTGGATTGTAGGAGCATTCCATGTATGAACCATCAAGCAATAAGCCACTTCTGAAAATCCTGGGCGGCGGCTTTGCGAGCCTTGTCGCCGGGGCGCTCACAACGATCATTATCTACCTGCTGACGCAGAACGGCACGACCTTGCCGCAGGATGTGCAATCCGCGATTAGCACGCTGATTGGCGCGCTGGTATCAATTGTGGTGTACTTCGTGACGGCCTACCTGATTCCGCTTCGCGCGGGCGAGGTGCAGCCGATTAAGCTGGAACCGCACCCTATCGAAACTGCGCCGGAAGAAGGCCAGTAATGCGCTCGCTGCGTGCCTATGCCGCGTACATCAGCCTCTGGCTGCTGCTTGCCGCGCTGCTCTGTCAGGCATTGCCCGCCGTGCCAACGGCGCTGCTCATCCCGCTGTGCGCGCTGGGCGGCGTGGCCTCGTGGCTCGATGCGGTCGAGGCATGGCCGTTTGAAGCGTAAGGGACCGCACGTATGGAGCAGACGATGGGGAAACCAGAACCATGGGTGAGTTGGGCGCTGGGCCTCATGGCGCTGAGCATGCTGGCGCTGCTGATCCTCGGCCTCGCGCGGGATGACGGCGAGCGCATTGCGGCGGCAGCGGTCGGCCTGTTGTTTCTGGTCGTGTGTCTCGCAGCGGCGGTCTGGGGTACGCTCTGATGCGTCGTCTGCTGCCATGGCTGCTCATCATTGTCGCCAGCTACGCTGCATGGCGCTGGCAGCGGGCGTGTCGCGGCTGGAACGACGCGGCGGCATTGGCCGCGTGGCAGCACGATGTCGCGGCGCTCAGTGACGCGCAGATCGACGCGCTGCATGCGCTGCTGGTTCGTCATGTTGAACGCTAGGAAAAAGGAATGACAGGATTAACGGCATGGAAAAATCGAATTGTCGGTCACGGCGATGAAGCGCCGGATCAGTTGCTCGCTAACCCAAAGAACTGGCGCGTGCATCCATCGCAGCAACAGCAGGCGCTCGAGGGCGTGCTTGACGATGTCGGCTGGGTGCAGCAAGTCATCGTGAATCGGAGAACCAACACGCTTATCGACGGCCATTTGCGCGTGTCGCTGGCCTTGCGCCGCAATGAGCCGCGTGTGCCGGTCGTGTACGTCGATCTCTCTGAGGACGAAGAAGCGCTCATTCTTGCCACGCTCGACCCGCTCTCGGCTATGGCCGCTACGGACGCCGCGCAGCTTGATGCGCTGCTCCGTGAGGTGAGCAGCGATAACGCAGCGGTCATGCAGATGCTCGCGGAGTTGGCGGAGCAGGCGGGCGTCGTAACGGAAGGACGAGGACTCGACGCGCCGGAAACATTCAATAGCTACGGAGATGATATTGAGACGGAATACTGCTGTCCGAAATGCGGATATGAGTGGAGCGGAAAGCCAAAATAAACCATCCTACCGCGTGCCGAGCATGACGGAGATCGCCGCGCTGCCGTGGAATGGCTTTACTGCCGTTTCAACGTTTAGTGGCTGCGGTGGCAGTTCGCTCGGTTATAAAATGGCGGGCTTTCGCGTGCTCTGGGCGAATGAGTTTATTCCGGCGGCGCAAGACGTATACCGACGAAACCATCCACAAACGCTACTCGACGCGCGTGACATACGTATGATCCAGGCGCAGGAGATACTCGACGCTATCGGTATGCAGGCGGGCGATCTTGATCTTTTCGACGGCTCGCCGCCGTGTGCATCGTTCTCAACGGCGGGCAAGCGTGAGGCGGGTTGGGGCAAAGTCAAGCCGTATAGCGATACGAAGCAGCGTACTGATGATCTGTTCTTTGAGTACGCGCGGCTTATCGCAGGCGTCAAGCCAAAGGTCTTTGTCGCGGAGAATGTCAGCGGCCTTGTCAAGGGAACGGCGAAAGGCTACTTCAAAGAAATACTCCGCGCGCTCAAAGCGTGCGGCTACATGGTCGAGGCGCGGCTGCTCGACGCGCAATGGCTCGGCGTCCCGCAGATGCGCCAGCGGCTGATCTTCATCGGTGTGCGACAAGACCTTGCGCAGCAGTACGGCGTTGCGCCCACATTTCCATCACCCTTACCGTATCGCTATAGCGTGCGCGATGCGCTGCCGTGGATTCAAGCCGTAGAGGGCGCGAATGGCTTTAACAAGCATGCGTTTAGTAGCGCGGCTGGAGTGGCCGCGACTGCTGAACTGTCGCGGCCACTCCAGGTTATTGCGCGCCGCGCGTATCGCGATGCGCGCGGCGCATTCGGCAATGACGGCGATATTACGGATCGACCCGCGCCAACCGTCCTGTCTGATAGCGTTGGTACGCATTGGATTGAAGCCGAGACGGACATCAGCCGCTATGCCATCGGCGCGGAATGGGAACGTACAGGCATCGGCGAAAGCAATGAGCACTATTTTAGTTTGAAGCGCGCCGCAGTTAATGGCCCATCTTATACCGTTACCGCTGACGGCGGCCAGACGGATAAGGCAAGCGTGACACATCCAACCGAAAAGCGTAAGTTTTCAATCGCGGAGTTGAAACGTATCTGCGCCTTTCCTGATGACTTTCAGCTTACCGGCACCTATGCACAGCAGTGGGAGCGCCTGGGCCGCGCGGTTCCGCCGGTCATGATGTCGCATATCGCGCGGACTATCGCACAGGAGATACTATGCAAACTGAGCAACTAGATCAGACGATGCCAGATGGTGCGTGGTCATTCGATGACAGCGTGACGCAGGTTTTTGATGATATGCTGCAACGTTCGATCCCGCAATACGATGTGATGCGGCGCACCGTCTTTGAACTGGCAAGCGCGTATGTCCGTGAGAATGCCGTCATCATTGACCTCGGTTGCTCACGCGGCGCAGCGCTTGCGCCCTTTGTTGAGCGCTTCGGGAATCTTGCTACACAATACATTGGCGTTGATGTCTCCGAGCCGATGCTCCAGGCGGCACGCGAACGCTTTGCGGCGCAGTCTGACCTTGTAACGATTCAGGCGTGTGACTTACGCACGGACTATCCACCCTTCGCGGCGGATGTGACATTGTGCGTCCTAACGCTCCAATTTACGCCGATTGAATACCGGCAGCGCATTCTTCGTACGATTTGGAAGCATACGCGGCCCGGCGGCTGCCTCATTCTCGTTGAAAAAATCCTTGGCGCAACCGCTGACCTTAATGCGCTCATGGTCGAACGCTACTATACGATGAAGGCACAGTACGGCTATACGCAGGAGCAGATTGAACGCAAGCGGCTCAGTTTAGAGGGCATCCTCGTACCGGTTACGGCAACATGGAATGAAGAGCTGCTCCGCCACGCAGGTTTTACGGAGATTGATTGCTTCTGGCGCTGGATGAACTTTGCCGGATGGATCGCTATACGGACGTAGCCATGAAACGCTTTACCGTCGCCCACATCGCGCCGCTCATTGAAAAGTACAACGGCAACCTGGCTGCCGTCGCGCGGCATTGCAAGGTACCGCGCACGACGATCTATAACCATTTGCAGCGCTCGCCCGAGTTGCGCCAGGCGCTACAATCGGCACGCGAGAGTATGCTCGACAATGCCGAGTCGAAGTTGTATGACGCGATATTGAACAGGAACGACACGACGGCGCTGATCTTCTTCCTGAAAACGCAGGGCCGGACGCGCGGCTATTCGGAGAAGCTGGACATTGCTATGAGCCAGGACAAACGACCGCAGGACATGACTGATGATGAACTCGAACAGTACATCGCTGCACTATCAACTCGCTTTAGCGGAAGCTGAACGCGAGCGCCGGAAGCGGCAACGCCGCACTGCACCCCCCGCGCTCATGTTGCACCCGCACCAGCAACCACCGCCGGGTGACTGGCGGACGTGGCTGCTGATGGCCGGGCGTGGCGCGGGCAAGACGCAGGCGGGCGCGGCGTGGCTGCTCGCTCACTGTCAGCCAGGGCAGTATCTCGGCATTGTTGCGCCGACGTTTGCCGATGCGCGCGATACCTGCGTTGAAGGACCGGCGGGCATCCTCAAAACCGCTGAACGCATGGGCCGGGCGCTGACCGCCTACAATCGCAGCATGGGCGAGGTGGTAATCGGCGGGGCGCGGATCAAACTCTACTCTGGCGACCAGCCCGACCGGTTGCGCGGGCCGCAGCACCACGCCCTCTGGTTCGATGAACTGGCGGCGTTTCGCTATGGCGAGACGGCGTTTGATATGGCGATGCTGGGCCTGCGCTTAGGCGACGATCCGCGCGTCCTGGTCACGACGACGCCGCGTCCAACCCCGCTTATGCGACGACTCCTGACCGATCCGCGTACCACCGTCGTGCGTGCCTCGACCTATGCGAACCGCGAATACCTTGCGCCCGCTTTCTTCGCGCAGATTATTGCACGCTATGAAGGCACCCGGCTCGGGCGGCAAGAACTTGACGCGGAACTGCTGGAAGATACCGAGGGCGCGCTCTGGAAACGGGCATGGATTGAGCCGCAGCGCGTGACCGCCGCGCCGTCCTTTACCCGCGTCGTGGTCAGCATTGATCCAAGTGCGACGAGTACCGGCGATGAAGCGGGCGTGATTACGGCGGCGCTCGGTACGGACGGCCATGCCTACGTCCTGAGTGATGATAGCGTCCAGGCCGCGCCGGAGCAATGGGCCGCCGCTGCGGTCACGGCGTACCACAAATACCATGCCGACTGTCTCTTAGCCGAGCAGAACAACGGTGGGGAGATGGTGCGCGTCACGATCAGCACCATCACGGGCGCGCCGCCGGTCAAGCTGGTGCATGCCTCACGCGGCAAGGCGACCCGCGCCGAGCCGGTAAGCATGTTATACCAGCAGGGCAAGGTCCATCACGTCGGCGCGTTCCCGAAGCTCGAAGATGAGTTGTGCAGCTGGGTCGTGGGCGATAACAGCCCGAACCGCCTTGACGCGCTGGTCTGGGCGCTTACGGAACTGATGCTCGGCACAAGTGAAGGGATATTCTTCTAATGCCGCTTTTTGACTTCCTGTATCACAAATCCACCCGCGAGCCGCCCGATCAGAAAGCCGTTGCGACCGTGCAGGCCGTTGGTATCCAGAAGCCGCTGCCGCCCGCCGCGCATGACCTTGAGCAGTTGCTGCGCCAGTTGCGCCACAGCGAGATCGCGTATGCCTGTATTCGTATTAAAAAGAAAGCCATGGCCGATCCGCGCCTGATCGTGCAGCAGCGCCAGGGCGATACCTACGTTGAAGCCGTGGGCCATCCGCTGCGCCGCCTGATTATGCGTCCGATGCCCGATCTGGACGAAACGGCGTTTATTGGCACCGCGTTAGCGAGTATCGACATCGCGGGCGTCTTCTTTGCCGAGAAGGTACGGAGTCACGCGGGCGCGATTGTCGGCCTGAATCCGATTAATCCGCTCTATATGACGCCGCGCAAAGATGCCAGTGGCACGCTCAACGGCTATACCTATACGCGCGGAAGTTATCGCGTGGACTTCGCCTTAGAGGATTTGCTCATTCGCGATCTGCGTAGCTGGGATAACCCGCCGCCGCTGGCGGTGGCGGTCGGCGCGATTGACCTTGATCGCGTCCAGACGGACTTTGCCCGCGCCTATTTCAACAATGGCGGGCAGCCATCCGGCATTCTTAAAAAAAGCGGCGTCCTGCGCGATCAGGACGAAGCGCGGAGCATTCAGGCGCAATGGGCCGCGAAGTACGGACGCGGCGGCAATGGCTATGGCGCGCCCGCCGTTCTTGACGACAATATGAGCTATGAGCGCGTTGGCTCGTTTTTGCATGAACTGGATAATGAGACGCTCCGTATGTTCAGTGAGACGCGGGTGTGCATGGCCTTTGGCGTGCCGCCGCTGATCGTCTATACCTACGCCGGTATTGTGAAGAGTACCTATAGCAATCTCAAAGAAGCGTGGGCGAACTTCTGGGACGCCGAACTGAGTCCGACGCTCAAGGAATGGCGCAGCTTCTTCACATGGGCGCTGCTCAGTGAGTTCGTGGGCGAGGATGCGATCTGGAATGAGCAGTATCGGCTGTATTGGGATTTGTCAGCGGTCGCGTCAATGCAGGAAGATGTGGACGCCGTGCAAGCGCGCGCCGAGCGTGCCTTTCGCGCTGGTGGCATGACGCTTAATGAATACCGCATGCACCTCGGCCTCCCGACTGACACCGCTGGCGACTACTATTTACGCCTACTCGCCTACGCGCCCTATGACGCGAATAGCGCGCCGACGGTTGACGCAAATGACGTGCTGGCCGGCAAGACCGATCAACCGCCCGCGAAGGCCCGCAGCGTGAACCCGGCGCACGTCACAGCGTTCAAAGCCGTCGGCACCGCGCCCATTGAGCGGCGGGTGCAGCGCGAAATCCACGCGGCAGCGCTCCAGACGTATGCGAAGCTGATTGATCAGGTACGACAGGAGGCGGCATGACCATCATGGAGCTTGACCGAGATACACGACTAACGACCAAAGAGCGGGCGCTGTGGCTCGGCGTACGCGAGGCGCTACTGCTTGCGCTGCGGGCCGTCGAGGTGTATCTTGGCATGGAGCAGTCACGCCCAGCAAAACGCTATAAGGGGGAATAGGTTACAATCGGTTAACGTATATTGACAGTATACCGAATGGTATGTATACTGTAGCGTGACAAGTTAAAACGCCATTCGGGGTTTCTCGGCGGCACATCAGCGGTCTTATGAGCAATGCTCAGAGGCGGCAGATGTGCCGCCTTTTTGTTTGCCTTTCACACCTGCATGCCTGACTATGACGCGCTCGCGCTGGAGTTCACAACCACGGTGAAAGCCATCCTGAAACAGTATTACCCGCTCCTGATGGAGCAGGCGTATGGTGATGCGTCGGCCGTTCTCGGCGCTGACGTGGCGTTTGATCTGGCGAACCCCTACGTGCAGACGGTACTTGACGACCTCATGACGGCTGCGTATCTGAACGACCTCGGTGCGAACCTCATGGCAGCTGGGCGACAGATTATCAGTGACGGACTGGCCGCCGGGCAATCCGTTGACGCAATCGCGGCGGCCTTGCAGGAACGCGGCGTAGCGGTCAGTGCGACGAAAGCCGAGCAGATCGCGCATACCGAGACGGCCCGCGCCTATTCCCTCGGCAGCAAAGCCGCATGGCGGGCGAGTGGCGTTGTTGACCGTATGCAATGGATAACAACCGACCACGCCTGCCCGATTTGCGAGCCACTGCATGGAAAGGTTGTCGCGTTAGATGCGGAGTTTGCGCCCGGCATCGCGCACCCACCCGAGAGCCATGTGGCCTGTCGGTGCGCGCTCATCCCTGTACTGAAGGACTAACGCCATGAAGGAATACAAGTCGCTTCCGATGCACGTCAAGGCTATTGAAGATCGCACCGTCACAACGCTGTTCAGCGTGTTCGGCAACGTTGATAGCTACGGTGACATTATGCAGCCCGGCAGCTTTCAGCGCACCTTTGCCGAGCGCGGCCACAAGATACTGCATCTCTGGCAGCACGCTTTCGATCAGCCGCCGATTGCCAAAGTTGAGCGCCTGCGCGAAGTCAGCCGCGACGACCTGCCGCCGGACGTGCTGCGCGACTATCCCGACGCCACCGGCGGCGCGGAGGCGACCAGCACGTTTCTCCCAACACCGCGCGCCGATGAAGTCCTGACGGCGATTACAGCGGGCGTGCCATTGGAAGCGTCGTTCGGCTTCGACCCATTGCGCTTCGACTTTACCGAGCAGGACGGCATGACCGTCCGCAACGTGCGCGAAGTCAAGCTCTATGAAGTTTCGACGGTTCTCTGGGGCGCGAATAGCGCAACGACCGCGAGCAAGATGCCGCTGCATGTCGTTCTGCGCCATCTGCAAACCATTCTTGAAGAGGTCAAGGCGGGCAAACGTCATAGTGATACCGACCAGAAGCTGATCGAGCAGATCGGCTCGCTCGCGCTTGATCTCGGAGCATCGAATATTACGCTGCTCTCGGCTGACGAGCCGAAGGCCGCGACTCCCATTGCGCCCGCCGCGACTGACGAGATTACCGAGGACGTGCTGCTCTTTACCCAGCATCAGATCGATGATGTGATGGTCAAGGACATAGCGCCAAGCCTTGCCGAACTCAGCGCCAAGCTCGCCTTCTTAGACTTCATCGTTACCGCATAGGAGCAGCTTCGTTATGAGCTACAAAGACCAGATCGTCAAGCTCCGCACCGAAGTGCAGACGCTGACGAACCAGGCCAAGGCGACGTACGCCGACCTGGAAGCCAAAGGCGCAGACGCGCCGCAGGAGGAGCGCAACGCGCTCAATACGCTGATTGAGGACGGCACGAAGAAACGGCAGGAACTGGAGCGGCTGGAGCAATTGCAGGCCAGTGACGACTATGTGAACGCGCCGCGCCCGGCAAAAGCCGATCCGCGCATCAGCGGCGAACACCGCCAGCGCAAAAGCTGGGGCCAGATCGTGCTGGAGTCTGAGCAGTTCAAAGCCGCCGCGCGTGGCTCAACCGTGCAGGAGCCGCGCATGGACCGCGTGAATGTGAAGGCGGTCTATGGCTCCTCGGACGGCGCGGGCGGCTACCTGGTGCAAGTGCAGCGCGAGCCAGAGGTGATCGACATTCCGCAACGCGAGACCACGATCCTGAACCTGATCAATGTCGCGCAGACGAACAGCGATGCCGTGGAATACGCATCGCTGGCAAGCCGTACCAACAACGCCGCACCCGTGGCCGAGTTTACCGGCGGCACCTTCGGCCTCAAACCAGAGTCCGACCTGACCTTCACGCTGGCGACCGCGAATGTCCGCACGATTGCTACATGGGTCGCGGCCAGCCGTCGCATTTTGCAAGACGCACCGCGCTTGCAGAATACGATTGACACCGAGTTGACCCAGATGTTGCAGATCACGCTGGAAAACGAGGTACTGAGTGGCAGTGGCAGCGGCGAGCATTTTACCGGCATCCTGAACGCCTCCGGCATTCTGACCCGCACGCAGGGCAGCGGCAGCCGCTCGGCCGCCGGTGACACGGTGGCCGATACCATCCGCCGCGCGATTACCGATGTGCGCCTCCAGTTCTACATCCCGAATGGGATTGTGATGAACCCGGCAGACGTGGAAGCCGTGGAGTTGTCGAAGGATACCACGAACGCCTATATCGAGGTTTTTGACAGCGCAACCGGCCAGATGTGGCGCACGCCGGTGGTCGAGTCCGCTGCGATTACGGCGAAAACTGCGCTTGTGGGCGATCTCAAGATGGGCGCAACACTCTGGGACCGTATGCAGACGGAGATTCGCGTCGGCGAGCCGAACGACTTCTTTGTGCGGAACGCCGTTGCCGTCCTTGCCGAGTTGCGCGCCGCATTTGCGGTGACGCGCCCGCTCGCAATTGAAAAGGTCACACTGACCTAACCAAAGGAGCATGAGCGATGCCAATCTATGCAGGAGGCCGCAACCCGTCGTACAGCGGCGCGGGTGTCTTTACCGTCAGTTATGACCTGACCGCCGCAACTGGCACGACCGGCGGCGGCGTGGTCGCCATTGCGAACCCATTGGGCGCGGACGTGGTGATCACGAACGCCATTCTGAACATCACGACCGGCGCAACCACGAACACGAACACGATGGATGTCGGCGTGGCGGCGAATGCCACGACCAGCAGCGATACGCTGTTTGACGGCCAGACGACCGCCGCCGGGCTGAAAACACCGGGCGGCACGAACGGCGCGGTGCCGCGTCTGTGGGCGAGTGGGCAGTACGTGACCGCCACCGCAGGCGCAACGCTCGCAGGCATGGTTGCGACACTGACACTGATCTGCGTCCGAGCATAAGGAGCGTTGTCATGAGCGATATGTATATCCCTGAGCAGGACATCACTGAGGAACGGGGCGGCGTGACGATTCAGATCGCCGCCAAAGGCGTGCCGATCCCCATGGCGGAAGCGAAGGTGCGCGGCTTTGTCAAGGACCCGCAACCGCAGGGACCGCAGGAAGTGAAGGCCGCTGCCGCTGCCGCCGACGCGCCCGCCGAGCAGCCCGTCGAGGCACACCCAGCGAAGGCGAGCAAGAAGTAATCATGACCGCCTACGCCACACGCGCGGACCTGTATCAGTATCTGCAACAGTTGTCATCGGCGGCTGACACGCCCGATGACGGCCTTGTGGATGCAATCCTCGACCGCGCCACGAGCATCATTGACGGGGCGCTGGGCTTTCACTTCGCGGGCTATGCCGGGAGCGCGAGCGCGCAGCAGATCGTCAGCTATGGTGCGCCGGTCCTCGATCTGCCGCCGCATCAGGCGGGCAGCGTGGCGAGCGTGGCGTATGGCGGGTCCGTCATTGACCGCGCGGCATGGCGCGAGACCGAGGCCGGGGCGTTAGCGATTGTCGATCCAACCACCTGGCAGTGGTTCCCGCGCCACTCCGTGTGGGACGTGGCGCGCTGGCAGCACGGCCTGTATGCCGTCACAGCGGCATGGGGGTATGGCGCGCCGCCCGCGTCAATTGTCCAGGTGTGTCTGGAGCTGAGTGTCAATATTTGGCGCGCGAAGGATAAAGGTATGTTCACCGACACGATTGGCGTTGATGGGAGTGGCGGCGTGCGCTACATCGGCGGCCTTACGAATCTCCAGCAGCAGATTATACGAAACGAACGCGCGCGGATTATCGGAATAGTGGTGTAGCCATGACGCCCGATCAGTTTGCCAACAGGTTCACCGGCGCGGCGCTCAAAGCCGAACTGACGCAGGCGATGCAGCGCATTGTGCTGACCGGCGAGGGCTACGCCAAAGCTGAAGCGCCGGTCAAGCGCGGCACGCTGCGGCGGAGTATCACCAGTCGCGTGGAGGCGGGCGGCAGGCGCGGCGTCATTGGCACGAATCTGCGCTACGCGCGGCCCGTCCATGACGGCAGCCGGGCGCATACCATCCGTCCGGTACGGGCGCGGGCGCTGTTCTGGAAGGGCGCAAAGCATCCGGTGCGCGTCGTCCACCATCCCGGCACACACGCCAATCCGTTCTTCGCCCGCGCCATGCGGCGGTTGCAGCCGGATGCCGACAAGGAACTTCAGGCGGCGGGCTATCACTTGTATGGGCGGGTGTCATGAGCTACGCCGATGTCATTGCGGGCTTACATGAGCGGTTCGCCACGGTGCCGGGCATCAAGGCCATACTCGCCTATGAGCCGCCGAGTATTCAGGTCTTCCCGACGCTGTACAGCATGCCAACCAGCGGCACGCGCAACGGCGCGACGGGCGGCAACCCGCAGGGCCAGGTCGTGTCGATGGACTATGAAACGGTGCATCGCCTGGTGTTTCGTTGGCAGGACCAGAAGACCGCCTTTAGTGAACTCTGGCCGTTTATCAATAGCCTGCCGGCTGCCGTCGATCAGGACCCGCGCCTCGGCGGGCGTATTGCGAACGGCTACGCGCGCATGCTGCGGTACGAAACGACCTTCGTCACCATCGGCGGCGTGGAGTATCTCTGTCTCGAATGGTATTCATCGGTCCCTGAAAAGGGCGTGTATAAGGATGGCATCCTATGAGCAAAATCGCGTTTACCTATAAAGCTGACCAGAACCCGCACGAAGGCACCTACCCCGGCGTGCCGCTCCGTGATCTCACAGATGACGAGTTCAATGCGCTGCCGAACCACATCAAGCGCACCGTCGTCGGGTCGAAGCTGTACGAAAAAGTGAAGGGTGTCTCAGTTGAGCTGCCGCCCGATCCCGCGAAGGCCGCCGCGCCTGCCGAGCCGGATGCGCCTGCTGATCACCCCGCTAAAGTGTCCAGGAAGGAGGGCTAATCATGGCGATTACCGTATCAGGCTCGGAGGTCGCCTTTGAGTACCTGCTGTTTGCCGAGGAAGTCACCGCTGGCACGCCGGTCAATCCACCGACGCAGTACGCGGGCATTACGGGCCTCCTGACCCCGCAGGCTGACTTTGCCGACTTTGCCGAAAGCGACGGCACGCTGGCCGAGTTCAGCCGCTCGGAGAAGATTCACGAATGGGCGACGATTCAGGGCGACGGCGCGCTGGATGTCGATAAGCTCATCTACTACGCCCGCGCGGTGTTGAATGGCAGCGTGTCCACGCCGACCACGCCGACCGATGCGGTGCTCGCGCGGCTGTGGAGCTTTCCGCGTCTGATGAGCAGCCCGACCCGCACGAGCCTGACGTTGTACTCAGGCGATCCGAACGTGCAGGACTTTCAGGGCGCGTTCGGCGTTGTCACAGAACTCGGCATCAGCGGCGATGCGAGCGGCACGGACGGCGCGACGATGAGCGTGAGCGCGACGACCAAGCAGATCGCCGCGACCGGCGCAGCCAGCGTGCCGACCTACACGATGGGGAAGATCGTTCTGCCATCTGATTCGCAGGTTTGGATCGACACGACTAGCGCGATTGGTACGACCGAGATCACCGACGGGCGCTTTGTGAAAGCCGACGCCACACTGCGGAGCGGCATCGCGCCGAAAATCCTGAAGACCGACGGCTATGATCGGGTCGGCTTCACTAAGGTCACGCACGACCTGAATATGAGCTTTGAGTTCTTCGACCTTGACCAGTACAACCTGTTTAAGAACTCGGAGTACCTCAAGGTGCGTTGGCGGATGAACGGCCCGCTCATCGAAACGATCACCGGCACGCCGGATAAAGACTTTTACTACTACGTCCAACTCGACTTCTACGGCAAGGCCACCGCCGCGCCGGGCTGGTCCGACCTGAACGGCACGAACCGTGTGCTGGACCTGTCGCTGTCCAGTCGGTACAGCCCCTATGCCCGCACCGCAGGCCATGACGTGAAGCTGGACATTCAGACCACCAAAACAGCACTTTGAGAGGAGTATCTTCATGGGGTTATTTGCAACCGACGCCGTAGACGCCTTGTACGAGTTCGACCCGCAGACGACCATTACCGACGCGCAGCCGAACGTGATCTACCTGCGGCGCGAATTAACGTACGGCGCGCGGCAGGATGTCGACAATAGCATCATTGACCGGGCGCACCGTGACAAGCGCGGCATGCCGGAGTTACGCCTGGAGCGCCGCGCGTATGCCAAGTTGCAGGCGTTTATCGTGCGCTGGGAAGGGCCGGACCTTGACGGACAGCCGATCAACGAGCAGACGTTCCGTAAGTTCAACTGGTCTGATCCGTTCTTTCAGCGCGTACTCACGGCGATTGACGAGCGCTACGGCGAGGAAAAAGAAGCTGACGCGGCGGGCGATGGGGAAAGCCCAAACGACGCGCCAGTCGTGTCCGGCGTGAGCGGTGGCAGTACCTCTTCCGTGGCAACACGGCACCTGAGCCTGTCGGCCAATGGGATGGGTACATCGTACTCGTAGACGCGACGGGCTGGACGCCGCAGCAGATTGCCGCGCTCCCGGCCAGCTTCGTTGATGAATACCTCGACTTCTTAGCGGAAAAACGGGCCGCCGAAGCGCCAAAGAAAGCCTAGTTATGCCGTCGACTGCGCTCCTGCAACTTATTGTCCAACTCGAAGATCGGGCATCAGCGGCGATGTCAACGATCAGTACATCCGCGAGCGCCATGGGCAACGTCGCGAAAACCGCAGGCGTGGCGCTCGCGGGCATCGGCGCGGTCGGCGTGGCGGGCTTTGGCGCGCTCGCGGCGGCAGGCATCACGGCGAACGCCTCGTTAGAGCAAACCAAGGTCGCCTTTACGACCCTGCTCGGCAGCGGCGAACGGGCGGGCGCATTCCTCAAAGACTTGTCGGCGTTTGCCGCCGCGACCCCGTTTGAGTTTCCGGAACTCGCAGGCGCGGCCCAGAAGCTGCTCGCGTTCGGCTTTGAGGCGAAGACCATTCTTCCGCTGATGACCTCGATTGGTGACGCCGTGGGCGCGCTGGGTGGCTCGGCGGCGGACGTGGATCGCGTCACCATGGCGCTGGGCCAGATGCAGGCCAAAGGCAAAGCCAGTAATGAAGAACTCCTGCAAATGGCGGAACTTGGGTTGCCGGTCTATGACATTCTCAGTAAAGCCTTTGGTAAGTCTACCGGCGAAATTCAGAAGATGGTCTCGGACGGCCTGATTCCGGCAGATCAGGCGATCCAGGCGCTGGCAACCGGCCTTGAGGATCGCTTTGGCGGCTCCATGGCGCAGCAATCGCAAACGTTCAATGGCCTGCTGTCAACATTGCAGGATAATGCGCGGCTGGCCTTACAAGCCTTTACTGGTCCATTGTTTGAACAGGCAAAGGGCGGGCTAGAGACATTAGGAAACCTCGTCGCCAGCCCGGCGTTTCAGCAATTCGCGGCGGACATGGGGCAGAAGGTCGGCGGCGCGCTTGCGACCGTGGTGCAATGGCTGACGCCGTTGGTGCAAGGCTTCTACCAGATCGGCGCGGCGATTCTCTCCAGTTCCGATCCGATTGCGACGATCCTCGATCTGCTCGATACGCTCATCCCCGGCTTCGCGGATGCGGCGGCCTCGGCCTATCAATGGGGTGCCAATATCGTCAGTCAGTTAGCGGCGGGCATGGGCGCGGCAGTCAGCGCGATTATCAGCGTCATTAGCGAGATCGCGGGGCTGCTGGCCTACTGGTTCGCGCCGGGCAGTCCGCCAAAGGTAGCCCCGGAGATCGATCAATGGGGCGCGGCAGCCGGAACCGAGTTTTTTCAGGGCATTGCGGGCGCAGATACCGGGCCACTTAGTGGCATGACCAAGACCATCGCTACCGCATTTGATGACCTGTCCGGTCAGGTGAACACCGCCTTACAGAATATGGTGGACATCGGCGCGCTGGGCGACCTGGATCGCATTCCAGCGCTGCAAGGCTTCCGCCAGCAGATCGCGGGCCTGCTAACCGAACTGGATCAGGCGGGCCGTGTGAGCGATACGACATGGCAGCGCGTCACGCAGAGCCTCGGTCCGGTTGCGGGCAGCATGACGCCGGTGATTCGCGCGTATGTGGCTATGGCAACGGCGCAGGACAACGTCAGCGACGCACAGGCCACACTCGACCAGATCACCGGCAAATATACGAAGCAACTGGATGGCCTGAATAGCCAACTGAAAACCACACAGCGCGCTTTCGATCAGGCGCTCCGTCCGTTCAACGACCAATTGAACGCGCTCGACCAGCAGGAGGCTGCGATTAAGCGCGTGCAGCGGGCGCAGGAAGCGCGCGCCACGCTGAAAGACCCGGCGGCGTCGGACGAAGAAAAAGCGCTGGCACAACTCGAACTTCAGCGCATTGAACTCGAAAAGCAAATGGCCCCGATTGCGGCCAATAAAGCGGCGGCGGTGCAGGCGATTCAGGACCAGATCGACGCCGCTGAAACGCAGCGTGACGCGGCAGTCAGCGCCGCGCAGGCCACGCTCGATACCTATACCGCGCAGTTAGACGCCGCGACCGCACTCTATCAGAACGAGCAGGCGCGGGTCGGCACGATTCAGGAATCGAATAGCCTGCTCGCGGAACAGGCGCGGCTGGTCGATCAGGCCGCCAAAGCGGCGGCATCCGCCGCGAAAGCGGGCGGTGGAGGTGGCGCGAAAGGCGGCGGCGGCCTGAAACTGCCGGCGGGCGCAGCGGGCGCGCTGGGCAAGGGGCTTGACCTGCCGAACATCCTGCCAGAGGGAACAAAGGAAAAGCTAGCCGACGCGGGCAAAGCGATTGACGATGTCAAGACGAAGCTGGAGGACGCGAAGAAGACGATTGAGGGCTGGCGCGCGTCGTTCGACACCACCATGGATGACCTGTCGCAGAAGTGGGCCGCGTTCAAAAGCATCCTTGACACCATCGCGCCCGTCATTGGCGGGATCGCGGCGGGCCTGGGCGCGTTCGCCATTCTCTCCACCGTGGCGGGCTGGGTCGGCGGCCTGATCGCCGCGTGGGGTGGCCTGTCAGCGGCGTTTGCGGCGGGCGAGGGCATCGCGGGCGTCGTCGCGCTCTTAGGCGGCCCATTGACGCTGGCGCTTGTCGCCATTGCCGCCGCCGTGGGTGTACTGACAGCGGCATGGCTGGGCAACTGGGGTGGTATTCGTGACACGCTGACGGACGTATGGACCAACACGCTGCAACCGGCGTTGGCCGATCTGAAAACGTGGCTCGATACGAACCTACCGCCCGCGATTCAGGCGCTCGCGGATTTCTGGACCAATACGCTGCAACCGGCCTTGAATACCGTCTGGTCGTTTATCCAAAGCAATATCATTCCGATTTTACAGGTCTTAGCGGATACCTGGATCGCGGCGCTGAAGCTCGAAGTGCAGGCGCTCGCGGACCTGTGGACCGGCACGCTGCAACCGGCACTCAGCGCCGTCTGGGACTTCATCCAGAATAGTGTCATTCCGCTGTTTCAGGCGCTCTGGAATGTCGAAATCGCAGCACTGAAACTGGCGCTGCGCGAGTTATCCGACGTGTGGACCGGCACGCTGCAACCGGCGCTCCAAACGGCCTACGATTTTTTTAATGCGAATATCCTGCCGGTGCTGAAAACCGTTGCGGATGTCGTGACGAATACGGTCGGCGCAGCCTTCGGCGGCCTTGCGACGAAGATCGGCGGCGTCGGCGAGAAGCTCAGTGGCCTCAAAAGTATTATCGACGGCGCAATCGGCTGGCTGAATGGCCTCGCCCAGAAGATCGATAGCGTCAACAGCAAACCCAAGCCAAGCTACGGCGCGGGCGGCGGTTCGGACGGCAGTTTTGATGACGGCAGTTCCGGCAGCAGCAAGCGCGGCCTGATGGGGATGAGCCGCAGCATGCAGGCGCTGCAATTGCCCTTGAACGGCATCACGCAGCAGATGCAGCAACTGGCGACGGCCATGACTTTTGTGGCCGACCGCGAGCAGCAACTCGCCATTACGAAGGCGCTCTCGGACAAGTTCAAAGCCTTACAGGGCGATGCGAAGACGACCGCCGCGCTGTACGCGCAACTCGGCGATAACGTCAAGTTTCTTGCTGATGCCATGACGACCTATAAGCAGGTTGAAAATACCGACAAGAAGGGTAAGGGCGTTGGCACGTACCATACCGAGGTCGATCAGTACAAACTGACCGAATCGCAGGTGGCGGCGTTCAAGCGCGAATTCGACAAGGCCGCGCAGGACGCCTATACAATCCAGCAGCAGTACGGGCAGGAAGCCGCCAAAGCCTATTACGACAGTCAATCGACGTACTTGCAGGATGAGGCCAATCTACAAGTGGCCTACAATCAGGCGGCGCAAGACGGAAATACCGCGCAGATGGCGGCGCTTACGGAACAGATGAATCTGCGCTACAAGCAGCACGAAGCCGAGCTTGCCGCGCTGGAGGAAGAGCAGGGCGCGGCCTTAGCCGCTATTGAAGCGCAAAAGCAGGCCGCTGACGCCGCGTACAACGCCGCGATGCAGCACATCAAGGATATTTTTGAGGCCCAGCGGCGGGCGAATCTCAAAGGCGCGGCAGACCTGTACAGCCTGTTCTCAGACACCTCGGGCCAGCTTGCCGATATGCTGGCAAACGCGTACCAGACGGCCTATGACAGCGCGCTGGGCGATGCGAAGCTGCCCGATCCTGGCACGCTGAGTAATGCCGAGCTTGAACAGGCGTATGCCGCGTATCAGGCGAAGGTCACGGATGCCGAGGCGGCAGGGACCGCCGCGCAGGCGAAGATACAGGCCGTACAGCAGCAGCTCCTGGATTTGCAGCAACAAGCCTTGCAGATCGCGCAGGTCGATCCGCAGGCGGCGGCGGACTTCTACGCTATGGAGCAGAAGTACGTGTTGCAGGTAAGCGACCTGCAAGACAAGATTGCAAATGCGACAAGCGATCAGCAGCGCGCGGCGTTGCAGCAGCAACTTGACTATCTCGAAAAGTCGCACAGCTATCAGGAACAGCTATTTCAGGCCAACCTTGACCAGTACGGCCAAAACCTGTCCGACGCGCAGCAGGCCGCGCAGGACGCCGCCGCGCAGACCGGCGATAGCGCGCTTCAGACCTATGCAAATCAGATCGGACAGATGTTTGTCCTGTTCCAGCAGCAGTTAAGCGGCGCAGTGGCGAGCGCCACCATGACCGCCCTGCACCTGCCCACCGCAACCATGCCGAACCTGACGAACCGCAGCGGCGGCGCGCCCGCAGGCGGCGTCAGCTACGGCGATATTCATATTACCGTCAACGGCGCGCAGACGCAGAACGAGACGCACCTTGCCAAACGTATTGGCGATGAAATCGAGAAACGCCTTCAGGCCAAAGCCGAGAGCGCCGCGCGGCTCAGTCGCGGGGCAGGAAACAAGCGATACTAATGCCAGCAGCGTTTACGACCTTACAACTGACCGACGGCACGACCACGCTCGATCTGGTTGACGGCACGAATTACCAGTTGCAGACTGGCGGCTGGGCTCCCTACGTGGCCCGGCGGCGGCGGGCGCTGGTCGGCGGGCTGGGCGTGTATACCGACGCGGATGAAGCGATCACCATTGACGTGTACGGCGCGACCGGCGCGGCGCTGCATAGCAACCTTGCGGCGCTGAGTCAGATGCTGGACGCCGCTGATGCGTGGCAGGACGGCAGCGGCGCGCCGGTGCTGCTGCGCTGCCTGCCGCAGGGCAGTACCGCAGCGGTCTGGGAGGCGGTCGTGATCGGCGCGCCGGATGCCGATACCGTGCTAACCCTGCCGGCAACGTACAATGACGTGCTCATGGCCTATACCGTCGCAGGCGTGCAACTGACGATTCGCCACCGGCCATGGCTCGCGCCCGCTGAAACGAGCACCAGCAGTCCGGGCATCAATAGCAACGTCATCACATTGGCCTTCAGTACCAGTGCCGCCCTGCCGTCGCCACTCGGCATCAGTATGGACGGGATTTTCGGTAGCGGCACGGCGGGCCGGGCCACCTCCACCATTGTCACCAGCCTGCTGGCCGTCACCGGAAGCGTCAACCAGATCGCGGTCATGAACGCAAAGGATGGCGTGAGCAGCGCGCCGTTTACCACGGTGGTTGATACGAGCCGGGCCAGCCGCAGCGGAACGGTCGCGCGGTACACGCCGCCAGATACGCTGTTTCACGCCCTGACGGTCATGCCCCCCTCGGGCTTCCGCACTAACAGCAACCGCGTTGTCAGCGTCTATGCGACGGTGCGCGCGAATACCCTGACGCCACAATTCCAACTCCGCGCGTCCGGCTACGACCAGAACGCCGTCAGCGCGTTCTCAGACAAGGTCACATTGGACGCGGTACTGGTGCCAAAGGTATTGACGCCGCAAATGGCCTACCTCGGCACGTTCACGCTGTCGGCCGGTCTTGATACGTTTCAGATCGAGGTCGCATGCGATACCATCAGCAGTGGGCTGACGCTGGATATTGACGCGATTGCGCTCATTGCGCTGGACGATGTCACCGGTCGCATTATTGGTATTACCAGTACCAGCGTGGCGAGCATCGCGCCAAACGATGGCGACACGTTTCGCCTGACCAACAGTGGCTGGGAAACGCAGCGGGATGCGCGTCTGCGCGCGGATGATGGCAGTCTGGCGCGCACCATCACGACGACCGGGCGCTGCGATACCGTTACGACGGGAACAACGGTTGCGGTCCTGTGGATGGGGTGTGGCGGCGACGATCCGACGATGTGGCGCATGGTGGATTCGGGCGGAAGCATGCTCGGTGCGACGTTCAGCGCCACCCGCCGCGCGCTTGCGCTGCTACCGGAGTAAGCCATGGCGATTTCCTTTGTTGCGGCCACCACCTTTACGAGCGGCGCAAGTACCACGAGTAGCGTAGTGCTGACCTACCCGACGCATCTCGTCGGCGACATCATGATCGCGCAGGTACTTATCAGTAGTAGTACGGCAACGATCACAACGCCAGCTGGATGGACGCTGATCCGTTCTGATACCGGCAACAACCGGCGGTCGTCACTCTATGTGCATAGCGCAACGGATAGTGACGCTGGCACCATTGCGTTTCCGCTGAGTACCAGCGTCAATGCCGTGGGCGGCATTGTTGATGTGCGTGGCGTCGATACGACCACGCCGGTCGCGGCGAGCGCCGGGCAGACCAACGGCAGCAGCGCCACCTGCACCGCGCCGAGCGTCACGGCAACCAAGGCCGGCGATTGGTTGCTCACGTTCAGCAGTGGCGTCGGCAACCTGACGTTTACGCCCGCCGCCGGGCAGACCGAGCGCTGGGACGTCACGACGACGGCGGGAGGCAGCAACAGCGCGTCGGAACTGGCAACGGAAGCGCTCGCAGGAAGCGGCGCGACTGGCACGCGCGCCAGCACCATGAGCGGCGCGACCACCAGTCTGGGCCAGAGCATCGTCCTGTCCCGCGCGCTGGATCCCCCCAGCGCGCCGACCGGGCTGACGGCCACCGCGATAAGTGCCACGCAGATCGACCTCGCATGGACGGACACGGCCAGCGACGAAACCGGCTTTACGGTCGAGCGATCCGCGAATGGCGGATCATCGTGGGGCGTTGTGACCAGTAGCCTCGCGGCGAATACCACCAGCTACAGCGATACCGGGCGCGCGCCGCAGACCACCTACCTGTACCGCGTCAAGGCGACCAACAGCGGCGGCAGCAGCGCGTACAGCGCCACAGCCAGCGCGACGACGCTGCTGCGCCCGGCGCTAACGTTCTACCAGCCCGCGCAGATCGCGCTCTTCGACAGTCCTGGCGGGCGGCAACTGGCCGACCTATCCGCGCGGCTGACCGACGCTACCAGCGAGACCGATGAGCACGGCTGCGCGAGTACCGCGCTGACGGCGCGGCTGTCCATTGACGCGGCGGCGGCGCTGACCCGGCAGGCGCTGGGCGCGCACCTTGCGGTCACGATTGGCGGCGGCGTCATCTGGAGCGGGCGGGTCGAGGAGCCAGGGTTTACGGTTGATGCGGACGGCGCGGCGTTCACCTGCACAGCTTACGGCTATCAGCAGGCGTTCGATGACCTGCCCTATATTGCGCTGTGGAGCGATGCGAGTTATGACCGCTGGTATCCATGGCAGACCGGCTTTACCACAATTGAGAAGTGGACCATGGACCAGCAGGGCCGCCTCTTTATGGGCGCGAAAGGATCGGTCTATGGCAATCTTGCTGATTCTGGCGCGTTTCGCTATGACATTCCCGCAGGAAGTACGCGCAATCTAACGACCATCCTGTTTGACGCGGCGGTGCTGCTGCCGACGAACTGGATTATCGATTTGCGCGATACGACGACGTTTGCGGTGCTGTGGACGAAGACCGGCAACGGCGCGCTGCAAACGTTCAACGCGCAGAGCGTCAGTGTCAACACGAGGAGTGTGTACTTTCAGGTCTATAACAGCACTGGTGCCACGGTGACGCTGACAAATGACAGTCAATACTATTTCCGCGCACTCAATGTCAGCGTCAAAACCGCCGCGAGCGTCACGCCCGATGCGATTGTGACCGACATGCTCAGTGCCGTGCGCGCGGTCAATCCGTCGCAACTGCACAGCAGCACGGCCTATGTGCAAGCGCCCGGCCTGACGTTGCCGGATGAATCGTATACCGACGCGAACATGCGCGACGTGCTCGACACGCTCGCGGGCTATGGCGATACGGCCACGCCGCCGAACCGCTATGCGTGGCGCGTCTGGGCCGATCAGATCGCGCGCTTTACGCCGGTCAGCACCGGCAGTATGACCTATGTCGTGAGCGTCGGCGCGTATCAAGCCGATCAGGCGCTGAAACAGGTCGCCACGCAACTCTACGCGCGCTACACCGACAGCAGCGGCGTAGCGCAAGTCACCAGTACGGCGACGGTCACCGGCGCTACGCCGCGTATCATCCGGCGGCTGGCGATTCAGAGCCAGAGTACGACCAGCGCGCAGGCCACGCAGGAGCGCGACGCGGCGGTTGCGGATCAGCAGCAGGCGAAGCCACGAGTCAGCATGACGATTCAGCGCATCAGCGACACGCGCGGCGCGCGGGTGCCACTGTACCGGCTGCGGGCGGGCGATGTGCTGGAGTTGCGCGATTTAGTGCCAACGCTATCAACGGCAGTGGATCGCTTTCGCCGCTTTCGCGTCATCCATACCCGCATGGACTGGATCAGCGGCACGATGGATGTTGATCTGGAATCGCCGCAGCCGCAACTGGACTGGCTGCTTGCCCGACGGGAGATTGGTCTATGAAGATTTACTTTGACACTGAGTTTACCGGACTACATCAATATACAACGCTTGTGAGTATTGGCTGTGTTGCGGATGATGGGCGCACATTTTATGCAGAATGTACCGATTATGATCGGGCGCAGGTTGACGACTGGCTGCAAGCGAACGTTATTGACAAATTGACTGGCCCGCGCGAACTTGCACCAGAGACCGTCTATGCGTGTGGTGATCGCCAGCACGTTATGAAGGCGCTCCGCTCGTGGCTTGCGATGTTTGATACCGTCGAGATGTGGAGTGATTGCCTTGCCTACGACTGGGTGCTGTTCTGCGAACTCTTTGGCGGTGCATTCAGTATTCCATCGAATATCTTCTATATTCCTTTCGACATTTGCACGCTGTTCAAAATAAAAGGCATCGATCCTGACGTGAATCGCGAACAATTCGGAGGAGAAGACGGCGCAAAGCACAACGCGCTGCACGATGCCCGGCTCATTAAAGCTTGCTACGAGAAAGTGATGGCAATGCAATGACACAAGAAGAACTGCGCGAGGCACTTGCACAGTTTATACACGATGAGCAATGGACGGGATGGATGCGCTATTTTACCAATAAATGCGAGCGGAATAGCGACGGCTCCTTGACCGTTCCGGCGGGCTATATTGCTGCGCTTGAACGGCAAATGAACACATCCTACAGCGAACTCCCCGAAGCGGAGCAGGATAGCGACCGCAATGAAGCAGATCGTATTCTTGCTATCTTGCGTCCGATTATCGTTCTAGAGGATTAAATGCTTATCTTGCTCTTTATCCTAGCTTTACTCTACCCAATCATGCCGCCGCCGTGGGACCCACCGCAGCCGATTCACCCGCCATTGACGGTCGACACGCTGCATGTCGATGGCCTCGCGCTGTTCGTGCGTGGCGATGGCGACGTAGCAAGCGTGAATGTAACAACGGCAACCCCGCGCTGCTGGCGGGTGCATCTGGCGGATGCCGCCGGGCAAACCTACGACGCGGGCGATATGACCGGCTGCGGACCGACAACCTATACGCTCTATGCGCCATTCGTGGAGAACAATCATGCCAACGAGTGATCTCATCCTTGCCGCGCCGGACTACCCGACCACGGCGATCAGCTACGAGTTGCAGCGCAGCTTCGTGTCCACCGACGGCGTGTACCTGCGCGGGACGCGCTACGGCGGCACGACCGACGGGAGCGGCAACGCCACCACCGCCGTGCCAGTGCCAGATGACGGCACCGCAGAATATATACTCATTATCGGCACGAAGAAGACCGCGCCGTTCTATCCGAGCGCGACGAGTAGCGCGAACGTGGCAACGCTGCTGGACCTGCCGAGTCTCAGCGTGTCGGCAACGAGCCTGCTGGAACTGCGCGTGACGGCGCTGGAGGCCGCCGCGCCGGACCTGTCGAGCTACGCCACCACAGCGGCGCTGACCACCGAGGCGACCAGCCGCGCAGATGCCGACAGCGCATTGCAGCAAGCGGTCGATAGCAAGGCTACGCCCGCAAGCGTTGCCAGCGCTGTTGGCACGCACGCCACGGCAACGACCGGCATTCATGGCATCGCTGACACCGCCGCGCTGGTCATTACGAGCGATAGCCGCCTACCATTGAACGTTATGGCGTTTGGCGCAACCGGCGACGGCACGACCGATGATACCGCTGCATTGCAGGCGGCATTAGCGGCGGCGGCCAGTCAGCAGCGCCCGCTCTATCTGCCGACGCCTGCGGTCGCCTATGTCGTTACGAGCAGCCTGACGCCGGCCAGCCGCACGATTATCGAGGGCAGCGGCGCGTCGTGCCTGCTGCGCTGGCAGGGCGCGGCCCATCAGCCGCTTTTCAACCTGTCATCCACGACGAACGGGAGTATCCGCAACCTTGCAATACAGGGCGTAGTTGCCGCAGCCGGTGCGCGCGTGGGGATTGGCCTGCTGTGCGACGCGACCTACTCATGGACGCTTGCGGTTGTCAGCATTGCGTATCTGGAAACAGGGATCGTCTTTCGGAACAACGCAGGCGATACGAACGCCATTAACGCGCAAATCCGCTCCTGTGATGTGGGCGTTCTCGCAGATAGCTCCGTCAACTATCTGCATGGCGGCGTCATTGCCGATTGCACGACCGGTATAGCTGATAGTGCCGATGGCGGGGCCATTCACTGCACCGCTGTGACGTGGAGCGGCACGAGCAGCCAGCGGCATATCGACCTAACGCACAATGGCGGCATGTCGGTTTTCATGAACTGCTGGCTGGAAAGCGCGCAAGTGGCGAATGCGCGGTTAGGAAATGGCACCAGCGGCCCGCAAGGCGTCACATTCAACGGTTGTTTCTTCTCATGTCCCGGTGGTAGCGTTAACCTTGATTTGCAGGCCGGAGCGGACGGCACGAAAATAGCGAACAATCGCCTGAACGCGCCCGCGACGATTACGATAAGCAGCGGTCACGACCGGGCGCTTCTATGGGGCAATTCGCCCGTCAGTGGTAATCTTACCATCAATGACAGCAGCGGCAATGCCCTCATTGACGCCAGTCAAACGGCGAGTCCCGGCATTGACTTCGGGCGGCTGGATATGCGCGGCGGCGATAGCGGTACTCCGTGGACGCTCAAAGCGGCAGCCAGCAGCGGCGGCGTCGGGTTCCGAGCGCAGGCAAAAGACAATACGGGGACGTATCAGACGGTCTGGTATACCGAGGCAGGCGTTGCCAGCCCGCGTATGGTATTGCCGCTGGGCGTGGTGGTCACAGCCGGTACGAGCCGGTTTGACAGCTACATCAAACTCGGCAACGTAGCGGCATTACCGACCGCAAGTAGCGTGTTGCGCGGGCAGGTTATCCGCGTGGAGGGCGGCGCAGGCGTTGCGGATAAACTGTATATCTGCGAGAAAAACGCCAGCGATGCCTACGCATGGCGGCAGTTGTGAGGTTGGGATAACAACAACCAGCGTTGTGCATGGTCGCACAACGCTGGTTGAGATGCGGTTTCCCGTTCCTGCCGGTCACTACGGCGCTAGGGCGCGTATGCTGCGCGCCCGCTGCCTGCTACCGCTCGCCGTATATTTGCTTTGGCTCGCGGATCGCCAGATCGAGCCGAATCGCGTCGATCTCCCGTTTCAGCGCTGCCTGGTACGTCGGGTGCGCCGTACCGAGCCGCGTGATGGCGCGCGGCAGGCGCCGATGCGCCTGGTCCACGATCTCGTTGACTTTCATGCCCCCCCCCCCCCGTCCGTATACAGCGAGAACCACGATGTTCCGCCGGCGAAGCTGCGCCGGCCGCGCTCCCAACGCCGTCCGCACGCGACGAAACTTGCTTTGATCTCAAGTTCCCATCCGCCGCCATGCGGATGAAACCGCCAATGCTCGTTCTCAACGGATCGCGGGCCGCTGCGAATAGCGTCCCACACCTCTTGTAAGGTGCGGTTCATCTCATGCGCCACGCGGCGCGCCATGGCCGCGTCGGAACCCTCGCGAGCAAACACCGCTGGAAATACGCTGGTTGCCCATGTGCCGGTGCCAGCGGACGCCTGCATGTCGATAACCATGTTCTTTCTCCTTATGCCCGCACACGCGGGCGACTGTCTGCGGCGTTGTGTGTACGATCAGCGGTGCCGCATGGCGCGGATCGCTGTTCGTCCCGTTCGCACCAGGCCTCGACCGCCGCCCGGCCTGCGTCGGGAGGTACCCGCCATCCGTTGAGTGTGTAAACCGGCGGGCGGGTATTCTGCCGTTCGATGTGAAAGCCGAGGTTGCGTAACAGCGTAATGTCGTGCCGCAGCATACGGGCTGCGTATTCGGTGTTCTCCGTGCGGTACTTGCCAACCTTTGCAAGTTCCGCCTGTGCCAGTGGTCCGCGACTCAGGGCAGCGAGCAGGCGCGCTGCCCGCTGCACAAAGCTCGTCCTGCCGTTATGCAATGCGTCCATCCTCGTTCGCTTGACAGCGCGCCCAAAACGCATGCTGCGCTTCCGCAATAGCACGGGCGCGATCAGTACGCGCCTGCTGGGCAGCGCGCTCGGTTGCAACAAACGCTTTACTCATCATCATGCGAATGAAGCTGCGCTGGTTCTCGGTCATTTCCTCGTTCATCGTCGTTGCCTTTCGTGTCGCATTTCCTATATATGTATCTTACCGGATAATAGTTATCCTGTCAAGCGCTATTTCGCCCATTTCGCCCACCAGTTTTCGCGGTATGGCTGGCTACGCAGTGATATCGTTTACTCCATCAACCGCTCCCCAATCGTAATGTATCCGGCCTCAATCCGTGCGGCATAGCGTCCGTCAGCGAGCCGCAGCACATCCGCCGCGCTGCCGAATGGTCCCACCAGGCCGTCGTACTGGACAAAATCCCGTCCGTCACGGAATGAGGCGTCAATCTCAATGAAATACATGGTCATGCCCCCTGTGTTTCAATCCCCGGCGCGGCTACGAAATAAGCTCGATAGTACGGGCGCTTACCAGGCGGTCAGGCATCCAGTAGCCGCCTGCATCCATCTCGCTGTCCTCAACCCACTTCCACATTTCCGCTTCGCGGATTTCGACGCCGCCGCGCGTCTCCTCCAGGACCACAATCAGCCGCTTGCCGCCCGGCACATCCTGCTCGACAACGGCGGTTGGATTGGCGAGATTGCCCTGCCAGTCGGCAGAGTCATCAATCTTTTCGCGCACCCAGCCGCTCATTGGGATGTTGATCTGATACGTCACCACGGTCGTTCTCCTTGTGTTAGGGTCCCCGGCGCAACGCCACAGCAGCGCCGCGCATTCCCGATGAGAATTACAGAATCTCGTTGCCGTCCCATTCCTCCGCGCCGTCCTGTTCCAGTTCCTCGTAGGCAGCCCGTACCAGTTCGGCGACGATTTGCTTGTGGCTGATGCGCGGATTGTTCCGCACGCCCCGCGCGCGCGCCACCAGCACGTTCAACATCTGGCGCGTCGCCAGATCCGGGGCTTTGTCGAAGACGATGCTGGTCACATCGTCGCGGATGTGGCCCGATCCGGCCCGGCGTCCGCCATGCGTTTCGTTGGTCATAGCAGCCCATATTTCTCATGGATACGACGATGCTCGTAGTCCATGTAGTCCTCAACCCCTTCGTCGGCGTTGTTCCAGGCGTCGTAATAGGCATCAAACGCGGCCTCGACGGCTGCGCGGCGCTCCGGGCTGCTGAAACGAATTTTGCCCAGCGCCTCCGCTTCGCTCAGGTTGCCCATGCAGCGGTCGTACAGGCCGCGCAGCCGGGCAATCCCGTTGTCGTCCAGCCCAAAGCCACGCAGGGTGGCAATGAGCGCCTGCTCGGCGGCATCGCGTTTGGTCTGCTCCTCGGCAATGAGCGCGGCGGGCGGCTGCATGGCAGCGTATTCGCGTTTGGCCGACCATTCGTCCCCACGGTAGCGCGTTCCCCAACGGGTCACATGCTCGCCTGAGCGGTGGCGGGCGTCCCCACTGGCGGCGGCCACGTCGTAGGGAAACGAGCAGCGGGCAGCGAACGCTTTGAGCGTCGTCGGTACCGTCCAGACCTTGGTCGCGCCGTCGTAGCGGCGACCATCGAAGGATTTGATGAATGCCAGCGCGTTCTGGAAATCGCCGCCGACCTGGACCGTTGCGTCGGTGAGTTTGACCGTAAGCATTGCTGTTTCCTTCTTGATATTCAACTATCAACTAAGAAGAGTATACCATGGCTCAACTTGATAGTCAAGTATCAATTTCAGCATTTTCGGCACGCGTTTTCGCAGCGTGGCTGGCTACGCAGCGATGTCGTTTTCGCGGCATAGAAATGCCCGATGCGTTGTGCATCGGGCAGAGCGGGTAAGGGCGGCGTAAAGAGCTAGGCGACCGCGTCAACTTTACCGCGTACCTCGCGGATATAAGCTTCCTGATGCATTAAAGCCGTATTACATTACGCGGCTTCCATGGTCTTCATGTCCGATACATACAGGTCAAGCGGGCGGCGCTGTACTCCATCGAGCACGTAGCGTTGCCCATGCCGATCCTCGCGTATTGGAATGCTACGCGCGCCGTCCGTAATCCATTCGACAATCGGATCGCCATTCGTACCAACTTGCACGGATGGTTGCTGCTGTGTCTCAGCGTGATAGCGTTCAGACTGTGCGCGCACCGCTTTGAGCGCCCGCTGATAAAGCGACTTATCTCGACTCTCTGGCTGACGTGAGCAATCGAAATTAACCTCTATCGCTTTTGTCAAACTATCAAACAACTTCGCGTCATACGCTTTTGCGGTTCGCTCAACTAACACATCGAAGATAATTACGTCAAGCTGCGTAGTGTCAATGCCCTGTGTCGCCTGTGTCATTGCGCCTGTGTCAAAGCCTGTGTCGCCTTTTGTACTGCCGTCACTTCCATTTGACACGCCATTTTTAAGATCGTCCTCATCGTCATCGCTTGACAGAACGTCATGGTATCCAATGAGGACATGGAACAACGGACGATCCCCAGCCAGCCATGTCTGGAGCGCGGCGCGGTTGGCATAGAGCGTGCGCGCGACGAGCATGGCACCGGCCATGCCGATAATCCACAGCAGTTTCTCGGGCGTTAGTTGGTCCATGTCCGTTCTCCTATGCGCGGCGGCGACCGCTACGTACAATGAAGCTCATACCGACGAGTATAAGCACTTCCGGTAGGTACGTCAAGATGATTGCCCAGAGCGCCGCTACATAGAAGTGCGTCGCCACCCATGTGGTCAGCGGCCATGCGCCAGCGCCGGGCGCGGCGGTCACACCGGCAAAGGTCGTACCGAGGTCGGAGCCGTGGGCCAGCAGGAACAGGACCGTCATCGCAATAAGCACGCGCCACGGCGCGCCCCAGCGCGGGCGTACCTTGACCTCGACAAAGCTGTACAGAATGCCGAGCGGCACAATGATCAGCATCCACCAGCCGCCCGGCTGCGGAATCCGCACTGCAACATGCAGGATATTTTCGAGCAGCATATTGAGGCCGATAATCCAGCCGTCCATGCTGTACTTCGCGCCCCAGACCCAGAGCGGCGCGCCGAAGCCGAGCATGAGCAGGCCCGCAGGCCAGAGCGCATCATTCCGGCGAACTGGCGGCGCGTGCTGCTGCGGAACTTCGGCGCTGTCGTCAGCCGCAACGACGGCGCGGCCTGATGGTTGACCATTCCGTAAATCCTGTGAACGTACCGCCATAACTATGCCTCCTCTGCGGCTTGCGCTTTTTTTAACCGTTTACCAAGTGCAGCGCGGCTGATACCCAACGCAGCAGCGGCGGCGCTCTTGGACGGATAGGTAACATTGTTAATAGTTACAGGTTGCGCGGTAGCAGGTTGCGGTGCTACCGGCGCGGTTACAGGTTGCGGATGGGCTGTAACCTGTAACTCCGCTTTGATGCGTTGCGCCCGTTCCCACTGTTCAAACTTTAATTGCTTCTCCTGCTGATCGCGCGCGAACTTGCGATCTGCTTCGGCCTGCGCGCGCTCAAACTGCATGCGCTGTTCTTCCATCTCGCGGTGCCGTGCCGCAGCGGTCTGTTGGTGCTGCGTTGCTGCGTTGATCTCAGCCTGCAACATCGTCCGATGACACATGGCGGAACACAGCGACAGCCAGGCGACCGGAACGATATGCGCCAGGCCAATGCCGACGCCTTCAAGCGGCGTCGGCTGCTCGGGAATGATGGAGTACATTTTGAGTACCCACAGTACGCCCCAGAGCACAACGATGAAAAACGCTGACCAACTGAGCAGCGTTCCCCATTTCGAGCGGGCGCGGGCGTCCGAGGCAATGCCGCGCAGATACGCCCATTCGACGCCACCCGCAATGCAGTAGCCGACGAGCGGATCGACAATCTTTGCGGATGACGCAAAGGCGGCCATGATTGCCACGCTGCCAGCCGAGAGTAAAACTTGATGCGGCTGATCCTTGATAAGATCGACCGGCTCGCGAATAAAAACATCCCATAATGAGCGTTGTTCAACCGCTATTGTCATTCGTGCTACCCCTTTCGTTCTTTGCTATACTCTGTCATGCCGCGCCTGCCGAGCTACCCCGGCGCGCCTGTCGCTATTCTGAGCAGCGACAGGCGGCGCGGCGCTTATCTATGCGAGCCAGACCATAAGCGCAATCATAAGGCGCGTGAGCATGAGGCGCGCTCCTGCTGTTCCAGCCATTCAAGGAATCCGTCAACGCCTATTGAATGAAAGTTGTAATCAGTTGTATACCATTCGTCTCTGTCATTGTCGTCTTTTGTGGCGAGGTACTGTACCGACAGTTCGACTAATTCTGCAAGCGTATATACCTTCGTTTCCATTACCTTTGTTTCCATCACTTCGTCTCCTGTACGAGATGCGTCGGGTCGATAATGCGTCCGTCCTTGCGGAGTTCAAGATGTACATGTGGCCCGCTGGCCTCGCCACTCGCGCCCGCCGCGCCGACCGGCTGGCCTGCCGAGACCGGCTGTCCGGTCTGTACATCGACGCGGCTCATGTGGCAGTACAGCGTCTGGTACGTTGCGCCTTTGACTTTCAGTCCGAGGCCGCAGGGCCATGTCTGCGATACGTCCGCTGTGCCGTCGATGATCGCGTACAGCGGCTCGCCGGTCTGCGCCGCGTAATCTACGCCGCCCCATACATCTGCCGGGGCGTGTGTCCCCACGCCATAGCCTTGCGTGATCGCCAGCGCGCCGTGCAGCGGTGCGCCGTGGATGGCGTTATCGGCTGCGGGCTGCACCGGGTTTCGCGCCCACTGCGCCACCATGCCGTTTACCGCGTCGATGTATGCCTGCACATCGTTCTCTACCGACGGCGCGTAGATCGGGATGATCTGATTGACCGTCGTTAATCCGCGTCCGTCCATGTACTCGGTTCGGATAAGTCGATACCAATCTTCAATGCCTGTTCGCCAGTCAGGGTAATCACGAAAGCGCCCGAAACATGTAGGATATCCGGCGCAGATGATATTACCGACATTGTGTGTAGTACTCCGATCTGGCTTCCATCCGGCCCAATAAGGGTTTGTGCCTGCGGTTGACTCATGGACAAAGAAGGCAACACCGACAGCAGGGTTAATAGCGTATCGCTGTCCAGCTTCATACCAATCCTTTCCTGTTCCGGCAGCCGGGCTGCCATAGTTCGCCAGCACTGCGTCAATCTGCGCCGCGCTGATCGTCGGCGCGTGCTGGAGTAACGTCAAATCGCCCGATGTGTCGGGTGTAACCGGCTGTGCGACGGGCTGTGCGACCGGATGCGGCGCGGCCTGGGCCGTCAAGCCGTTCGACCAGCCCAGCACCGTCACCGCCTCGCCGTGCAGCGTGGCCCAGAGCATTGCAGCGGCGGCGAGCGCGGCAAGGCCAGCGGCGGCAGTATGTGCGGTGCGCAGCGCGGTGGTAATCACGGCTGCGGCTCCTGCATGGCGATGTATGCCGCTTCGCAGCGTTGTCGTGGGGTTGCGGTTGTGAGTAGCCACACTGTTTTGTAGTCATATAATTCAAAGTCTGTGCCTGTCACATCACACAAGCAACCAAGATAAAGATACTTGACAGTTGACCCACGCCGCGCAATCTCCGCTTCCATCTCGGCACAGGCATTGCGGTCGGTGGCGTATTCCTCGATCTGCGTTGATACCATCTCCATTCCTAACGCTGTATAGAAAATCCGTTCGCGTGGAATGTGCATAATGTGTTCAGCGATCCATGCGTTCAAGTGCGGATCGTTCATCTGCTGTACGTTCATCACATCCCCTAGCGAATCACACTACTTGCTGGCGCTTGTCCCTGCGGCGTACTCGGATTTCCAGCGGCGGGCTGCGCCTTCGTGCCGTGCAACGCCTGCACCTCGGCGATGGCCGTGGCGTTGGCGCTGGCGTCGGTCCAGTCAATCGCGCCGTACTCGGCTTGCGCGGCGTCGGGCTGCGGCTGCGCGGCCTGCACCGGCTGGCCTGTCGGCTCCTGCGTGGCAGTCGGCAGCACCTGCTGCGGCTCAGGCGTAGCGCTCGGCACGATGACCGGCGGCGTTGGCAGCGGCGGCGCGGCGGTCGGAATTGGCGTGTTATTTAGCTGGACCTGCTGATTGAACGCCTGCGGCTCCTGCTGCGCGCGTTCCGGCGTGCCGGTCGGAGCCTGCGGAATGGTTGACCGCGTATCGGTCGTGGCCGTCGGCGGCTGGGCCGTGATGGTCGGCGGCTCGGTCGGCTGCGGCGTCAATAGCGTCATAACCTGCTGTGAGACCGGCGTACCATTAACCGTGGCGATTGACTGGCCGCCAAACCGCGCGGCCAGCTGCGACACAACCGGCGCGAGGCGCGGGCGCTGCGTTATGAGCAGCGTAGCGAGCATGCAGAGCGCGGCCATGGTCCAGAGCCAGCGGGCGACATGGCGCTGCTTCCGTTCGCCGCGCGTGACGCGCTGCTCTAAAGCCCGCAGCCGCCGATCAAGCTCTTCGTTTTCGAGTTCAGCCAGGCGGCGGCGCTTGTCGGCGGCGGCGTCGAGGAGCGCGGCCAGTAGCGGATCGGCGGGCGCGGTCATCGCTGCACCTCGGAAATCCAGCCATCTAACTCGGCAAGCCGATAGGCCGCCGCTTTTAATTCCGGGTTTGTATTGGTGTACCAGATCGCCATGCGTCCGTCCGGCAGCGTCTGCTGCTGGAGTACTTCCGTATCATCGCTTAGATATGCAGCAAGTGATCCGCTAATCTCGGCGTAGGTTGCAGGGATCCTCCCCCACAAAACGCGGCCATAGGCATAAACGGTAACCGTTCCTTGCGTGCGGGTGTATGTTGCTGGAAACTTCATCGTCGGCTCCTTTTCGTTTCGTGCTATCATTGCGGCGCGCGGCCTCTCGGTCGGCTCCCGCGCCTGCCCCGTCGTGTCGCAGCGGCGGGGCTTTTTTAGTAGACTATCGGCCTAATCGTATGGCCCACCGAATCGCGGGCCAGATTTTCGCCTTTCGCCACAGATCGTATGAAACGCGTACCTTTCGCATAGCGAGACCTCTTACGTAAAATGCTTTACGTTACTTGTTATCCTGCACACGTTGTGCAGCCAACGCCATAAGCCGATTTGCCGCACGCACAACACCGTGCGGCAAATGACAGGCATTCAGGCAAATCGGCGTCGCCGTTGGCTCATCCGCCACATACAGGCGCGCATGACAGTACGGGCAACGCTGATCGACAAAACCAAGCTTGTCACGTCCACGCTCATCTCGTTCTTCTGACATTGTCGGCTCCTTTATGCAAATGAACAGACCACTATACAGACCAGAATCAAAAAAGGACGCGGTAGAGAAATCTCTCTACCGCGTCCTAGTGCTGAAAATCTAAAGCCGGTGGTCGGACTCGAACCGACGACCTGCTGTTTACGAAACAGCAAAGAACCGCCAGCCCAAACCGCAGAACAGCGCACCAGAACGCGGTAAAGTTTTATTTGTAAATACGTCAGATTCCGCCAAACTCCGTCCGATCATGCCATCCGTCGCCAGTTTGAACAGACCACTTTACTGACCATCTGTATTGCGCGCGCGCGAGCCGCTAGGCTGACGTTTTTGATACAGTTCTTCAATAACATCGGCGCGAAATCGCCAGCGACGCGCAATTTTGATAGCTGGAATATCGCCACGTTTTGCCATGTTTGAGACGGTACGAGGATGTAACCGCAACCGTTCAGCGACTTCTTGCACCGTTAACATTGACTCTTCTGACACAGGTTATCCTCATCATTTGAACGAATACGTATCGCTTGTACCCTTGAATACTCTCAAATGCCCTCGAATACTAGTATACCACAGCTTGTCAAGCGCTGCGTTGTCCCCGTTCCACTTCTCCGTCAAGCAGGCGATAGACCTGCTCGACCCAGCCGCGCAGTGTCTCGACATCGGGCTGGGCGTAGTGGCGGGTGATGGTGCTCGGGGCATGGCCCAGCAACGCGGCGATCAGGTTCTCGGGGCAGTTCACAGCGGTATACAGGCTGCTGGCGGTATGACGGAGCATATGCGTGGTGACGGGCGGCAAGTGGCGGGCGTCCGTCAGGCGCTTCAGCATATGCCGCAGACTCGTCGGGTTCATCGGCTTGCCGCTTCGACCAGGGAACACGAGGCCATGCTCATGCCATGTGCCGCGCTGCATCCCTTGGGCAGCCCGCCGCGTGACGTGCTGAAGATGCTGCTGGAGCAAGGGGAGGAGCGCGCGCGGGATTGGCACCGTCCGCTCTTTGTCGCCTTTTGGCGTGTCGAGCAGCACCGTTCCGCGTACATCGGTCGCTTCCTGCGCTATTGTGAGCGTTGCGCGCTCGAAATCAATATCGCCGCGCCGGAGGCCGCAGACTTCACCGGCGCGCATGCCGAGGGAGAGGATCAGCCACCAGGCCACGCCATAGAAGGAGTCGTCAGCCGCCGCGAGCAGGCTGGCGGCCTGCGCCGCGCTCAGGCGCTGCGGCTCGCGTTGTTTGGCGCGCTTGCGGCGTTGGGGCTTCAGCACCGGATTAAAGGTGATATAGCGCCGCCCGCGCGCTTCCTCAAATACCTGATACAGATAGTTGCGAATCTGGCGTACCGTCGTCTGCGCTAAATCCTTACCCAGCTCGTCAAGCATCGCATCGACATGATCGGGCAATACATCAGCGAGCGCCATGCTGCCAAGATAGGGTTTGACGTAGCCCAGCTTATAGGCGACATCGGCCACCATCTTCGCTTTCCATTCGCGGTCCTTCGCCGCGCGTTCCGCCCAGCGATCCATCCATGTGCCGACGCGCTGCTGCCCGCTGCCGACATCGAGCTTCGCATCGCGCTGGGTCAGGAGCGAATCAAGCCACGCCTCGGCAGCCGCGCTGGTATCGAATCCGCGTCGGACGTGGTACCCGCCGCCGCGTTTCGGAAAGTACGCGGTGCTGGTGCCGTTTGGCGCTTTGGTCGTGTAGCCGGTGCCGGGAGTCCGGCGGGTATGTCGTTTCGCCATATGCCGCGCTGCCCTTCCTGATAGGCGATGATGGATCGTTCCGAAATCCGGCGGCGGGCGCGTTCCCCCACGCGCTCCAAATCGCCGCGCTCGACCATCCGCTCAATGGTGCGGGTACTCAGCGGCTGATCGCCGCCGAGGAGGATGCCAGATTGTTTGTAGGAGTAGACTTTGAGCGCCATAATTATACCCTATGCTTATCGTCGTTCGCTTATCGTTCATTTCCGCGTGCCAGGCCGTCGTCCGTCGCCTGCTGCGCCAGCCGCTGCATGCCCGTCGCGCTGTTCTCGGGTCGCCACGGCGCGGTAAGGGCGTGCTGGAGCGCCCGCTTTTCGCGCTGGAGGCAGCGAATGAAGGCGGCGTGGCCGTAGAGCATGATCGCCTGGCAGACGACCAGCCGCTGCATCCGATGCGCGTACTGCTGCCAGCGGGCCAGCAGCCGCCGCTGCCGCCGCGTGGTCGCCACCTCCTCAACGAGCCAGCGGGCAACGGTCGTCAGGGCGTGCGAGCGGGCGATGTGATCGCGCAGTTCATCCGGCGTGTAGGCGGTGCCGTCAAGCCAGACGGTTGTTGGCATGCCGTGCTGGTCGTAGTCGAGACGAATGGTCATGGCTGTTGCTCCTAATAACTGCACATGCACCCGAACATGTCATCCATGCTCGGCTCGTCATCGGCGGGCTGGGCGCGCTGTTCGATTTCCAGTAACGTAAGCGGTTTCACGTCGCCGCCCGTTGAGTCTCGGCAGATCGCATAATTTGCCCGCGCGCCGCCTTTGGCTCGCTGCGCTTGCTCCCAATCCCGCACCTCAGCAAAACGCGCCGGTTCCCAGAGACGTAGCCGGTTCCACTCGCCCACGCCCTGCTTGACACACCGGCCACCACAATTCGAGTGCGGAAAGCCAGCGGCGTACATCCGTGGCGGTGCAATCCCCCAGCGCGTGACAATTTCCTGGTACGGCTCATAGATCAGCGGCTTCCACATCAGCGGATAGTCCACGGTTACGCCGTCAATGGCTTCATAGTTCGCTTTGGGCCGCACCATGCGATGCTGTTCTTTCCAGTCGAGGCCGAGTAGCACAGTCAGCGGCTTTGGCTGTGCTTTGATGTATTTTACAAACGGCTCAATTTTGAGCTTGAGCGTACATGGCGCGCGACGTTGATTTGGAATCAACTTGACATCCTCGGCAACCTCCAGCGGGGTACGCCCGTCGCAGTAGCGGATCAAGTCGCCGCCCCAGCGCTGCATACAGTCGTCAAGGAAGCGATACAAATCCTCATCCTCCCATGACGTATCGGCAAACCAGAGCGTAACCGCTTCGCGTCCGTAGCGCTGGATTGCGCGGTCGGCGGCGACGGCAGACGCCACGCCGCCAGAGAGAGAGACAATGTAGTTCATGATGATTCCCCTAATTGTTCTTCAACATCGTCAATGCTCCGCGCCACAAACGCAATCGCTCCGGCGGACCGCACGCGGTCTAAAAAGGCCTGCTGATCCGGACTAACCTTACCTCCTTGTCTTTTAACTTCGATGAAAACCGCCTTGGCCTGATACAGCGCAAAAATATCGCTGTGGCCTTTGGGCGCAAGCTTGATCAGCCCGCCATGTGCGGCTTTGACCGCGCCACTGTTGATGCGCCATGCCAGGATGCCGCGCGCGTGCAGGTAGGCAAGGATGGCGTTTTGAATCGCCTGCTCCGGGCCGCTGCCGCGCCGCTTGCCCTGTGGCTTCACAGGAGGCGTTTTCAGCGCCTGCGCGTCGTTCGTGTGTGATTGCTTGGATCGGCCTCGTTTCGATTCGTGCTGATTCGCTGACGTGGCCTCAGCCTGTGCGAGCGCGGCGCGGCTGGCCGGGTGGTCGGGTGCGAGATGGATGGTCATGCGGCCTCCTCCTGTCGCCATTGGCAGGAGGAGCAGAGTGGCTCAAATCCGTCAAACATCTGCTGACCCTGCTTTACTTTGTCGTACCAATCCGGTCGTTTTTCATCCCAGCCCCATGGATATCCTGCGGCCTGTACCTGCTCCGCGATTGCGTCAAGTTGCGCGGCGGTCTCCGGGAACCAGAACCGAATTTCTGCCAATTCGCCGGGGCTGTTCATTGCGCCGCAGAGACATTCGCCAGACATATGCAGGCAATCGCTGACCTGATTGCGCGGCAGTCGTTCGGCGTCGCGGTAATCAAGAAGTTGTTCGGTATTCCAGCCAAAGAGCGGCGCGACCCAAATACGAGCCTTCTCTTTGTAGATCGCATACTGTCGCCCCATCCGTCGTCGGCTTTCCTGCTGACGAATGCCGGAGACCAGTACCACGCGCGCGTTCCGCGCGTGGCCGCGCTTCATGTCGCGCATGAGCGCGGCCACCTGCCGATCTTTAAGTTCGCGATAATACATACTGTGGAGCGGCGCGCCAGGAAAGCCGCCGGGGATATTGCGATACCCATGCCGACCTGTTACCAGCTCAACGTATCTCGCTGGATCAGTCTTGTATTCGCGCAACGTCCAGCCGAATGCCGCGCATGTTTCGCGAACAAAGACGCGCGTTGCTTCAATGCCGATGCCGGTATTGATATGCGCGACGGAAAAGGCAACGCTGCGTGTGGCTGCCCATCGACTAAGCACATGCATTGTTACCAGGCTATCATTGCCGCCACTGAACAAGCCAACGATGGCAACTGGCGTATGGGCCGTATACGCCTGATCGAGCAGATCGTAAGCGGCGCGGATTGAATCATGTATCATGATGCTCATGCGGCCTCCTGCGTAGCCTCAGCCTGTGAAAGCGCGGCGCGGCTGGCCGGGTGATCGGGTGCGAGATGAATAGTCATGATTGGTCCTCTACGGATTTCCAAAGCGGTAAATCCTCAATTGCGTTCAAACAGTTCGGGCTAAACCAAATGACCTCGCGCGCGGCATTTGCGCGCCCGCGTCCGGTTCCCTGCGAGCCATAGCCGCCGTTGGTTTTCCACGCGACGGCCTGCCAGCCATGCGCGGCAAGGTCGGTATGCTCTGTATCGTAGCCGCAGAGCGCTATGCGGAGTAGTTTGTTGTCGCCGTTTTCGATACACCACTGGCGGGCGCGCTGGGTCACGTCGCTCTCGACGGCATACACGGCGGCGCGCTCCTGGAGGTCATAGGGCGGGTCAAGAAACACCGCCGTTGTGCCGTGCCGCCATGTCACCGACGGGCCGAGCACGCGCGCAAAGTCGCCACACGTCACCCGGACGCGCCGCAGCCGCGCAGCAAGGGCGGCGAAGTAGGCATGCAGGGCGCTCGCGTCCTTTCGGTATTCCACACGCATAACACCGCAGCTCATGCTGTCGTGGCCAGCGCCGTTAGCGCCAATCTTCGGCAGTTGGCCGAAGCTCTGCTGCTGGGCGCGGTGGACTCCGCGCCCAGCGTTGCCAACGTGCGGCAGTTGGCCGAAGCTCTTGCGATGGACGCCGCGATCTGGGCTGCGCTCACCGCCCATATTCGGCAGTTTGCGCGATAGCGAGCCGTCGCACCAGCCGCTTCCAATCCACTGACTAATCCCCCAGACCCACCAGCCCGCGATCTGGACATCGTAATAGCCCGGATCGGCAAGGAGCCGTTCTACGTCGGCGCGCTGCTGCACGAGCCAGCGGTGCCGCGCGTGCAAGTCAAGCTCGCTGACGGGATAATCGGCATGCGCCGCGACCGCCTCGGGGTCAGTTTGCAGCGCTCGCCAGAAGTTGCAGAGCAGGCCGTCGGCATCATTGACTGTTTCTGTATGGCCGGGGCAGGGGCAGCCGAGCAGCACCGCGCCTGAGCCGAAGAACGGCTCCACGTAGTTATCGACTGTACCAAAGCGTTGCCAAACACGGCTTGCTACCTTGCTCTTTCCTCCAAAATACGGGAATGGAGCCTTAAGCGGAGTGGACGACGAGACCTCTTCGCGCGGCAACTGGTCCAGCGGCAGCGTTTCGCCGTTCAACGTGTACAGCGGCGTGCCATGCTCTGCTGCCGAGCCTGCTACGTACCACGCGCGGCCTTGCGGCGTGTCAATGGCAAGCGTGATGTCAGGCTGCGTGGTCGTCATCGTACTGCTCCTCTGCGCTGGTAGCGTAAAATGCGTATGCGGACGCCGCCCGCGTCCAGGCCGGTCGCGCGCCCGACGGCGGCATAGGTGCCGAGTTGCCCGTAGAGTGTCAGTAGGCGGGCGCTGCTGACGCGCGGGCGGGTATGCCGACTGCGGCGCGCAATGCCCTGCCGGTCCAGCAACGTGCTGATGAATCCATGCGAGTTGGGCGCGTACTGGAGCGCGGCGGCAACCTGCGCGAGCGTGTAGCCCGCCTGATACAGTTCCCTGCTGCGCTGCAACGTCTGGGCTGGCGTCAGGCGCTGCTCGCGGCGCAGGCAGCCGCAGCTTTGGCTGCGTCCGGTCGTGAGCGATTTGCCGCTCACAATCCGTTCCGTGCCGCAGGCGCAGCGGCAATGCCAGTGCGTGTTGTCGTTACGCCTTCCGGCGTAGCTGTGTATATACCAGCGCCCAATGTGCTGCCCGGTCAGGTCAATGCGTTTCATGGCTGCGCTCCTTTCGGGGCGGGTAAACGAACGTCTGCATACTGGCTGCCGTCTCGCAGATCAGGCATTGCGTGCGATTGTTGCGCGGAGTGGTGGCCGTCCATCCCGCGTCCAATGACCGGCCACAGGCGCAACGCATAGGGCTGCGCAGCCGTGACTCGCCCTGATGCCGGGCAGAGGTCGTGCGTTTTGTCATTGTCGTGTCCTTCCATGCTGCACCGTCGTCAGCGCCGCGTACTGGTCCGGCGTGTAGACCTCCTGCCGTGCGACTGCGCGCCACGCCGCCTCCCGATTGATATAGCAGCATGTACGCAGGCCGTCTGTGCCGTGCGAGGCGACGTAGGCCGCATTTGCGGCGTAGACCGTGGTGCCGTCCTGCTGAATCGTAAAGGTGTCAGGCGGCATCGGCGTCCTCAATCTCTTGTAGCGCTTCCGTGGCCGTGCGCGTCTGGTCCGCTGCTGCGTGCAGCGCCGCGTCGTACTGCGCCTGGCGCTGAAGCACCGGATAGAGCAGATGCTGCGGCGCGTTGCGGGTCCGTTCGACCTTTGCCATAAAGGTGTCGAGCGCGGCGCGGGCGGCCTGAATCGCCTCGACCCGCACCGGCAGCGGCTCGCGCATCGGGCGGCGTCCGGTCTCGGCCTCGACGAGCGCCCGTTCAAGGCGCGTGCGCTCGGCTTCGACTTGTTGCCATTTGGCAGCGACGTCCGGGGCCAGGAGCGCCTGATACTGCTCCCAGCGCTCCTGCTGCTGCTCCATGCTTGCCACTGCCGCGTTGAAACGGTCCTGAACCAGCGCCCGCGCCGCTGGCAGGTCAGCGCGGCACACGTCGCAGATGAGATACCGGGCGCTCGGATCGACGGCGCGCTGCGCGCACACGCGGCAGACCAGCGCGCCGGGCGCGATGTGCGCTTGCCACGTCGCCTGGATCGCCGCGTCTTTGGTCGCGTGCCAGGTGCCGATCTTCGTCGCAACGTGCGAGGCGCAATAGCGCGGGCCGTCAGCGATGACGCTCCAGCCTGGCGCGGGGACCGTGTGCGGGCGCGGTGGCTCGTTAAACAAATCATCGGCTGATGTCACGTCAGCATCAAGCGGTACTACGGGAACGTGTGCCATGGCTTGCTCCTCTGATTCCTTCGTGTTCCGAAGTTCCTTACACATAGCCGCGAAATCCTTACACATCGTTTGTGTTTCGTGTAAGGCTTTGTAATGCGCTAAATCGCCTATCCTTACCGCCTTACACATGAAATGAAGATACCCTTTTATATA
>DASTWM010000333.1:0-7041 GCA_035765855.1 Roseiflexaceae bacterium | reverse complement strand
ATCTGATCTCATTCGTTACTTATGTTGCTCTCACTTGATCTTTATACCTGAATCCTATAATCTGTTAATAGTTGCTATCAGGCAACCATTCTCTTGTGTTAACAGTGTTCATGTGAGAGGACATGCGCATGCGAATTTCGGCTCCCATTCCACGTCGGCGGGCTGGCGTCGATATGCCAGCGCTTGCGAAGCAACGTTGGCTGCTGGTGCCAATCGTGCTGGCGATGATCGCGCTGATTGTGTTTTGGACGCTTCCCAGCCGCCTGTTACCGACGGCCACGACCGCAACGGCGACCGTTACGCAGGGCGATCTCACGCAGGTTATCAGCGGCGGCGGCTCGGTTGCGGCGGCGCGCCAGGTGGAACTATCATTCAGCCAATCTGGCACGATCACTGCCGTGAACGTCAAGATCGGCGACCAGGTGAAGGCCGGGCAGCCACTGGCGCAAATTGATAAAGCCGATTTGCAGCTTCAGCTTCAGCAGGCGCAGGCGAACCTCAAGTCCGCGCAGGCCAAAATGGCCCAGGTGCAGAATGGCAGCACTACACCGCAGGATCTGGCGAGCGCCCAGGCCGCGCTGGACAGCGCCCGCGCGCAGCTTCAGCAGACCAGAACCGGCACGGCCACCAAAGCCGACATCGACAGCGCGCAGGCCCAGCTCGACGCTGCCGTGGCAAAGTTGAACGCGCTTCAGGCACCATCACAGGCCGATATCAGCAGCGCTCAGATCAAGGTCGATCAGGCCAAAGCAGGGTTGCAGAACGCACAAAATGGCGACTCGCAGACCAAGACCAACGCGCAACTTGCCCTTCAGAACGCGGTGAATGCGCTTACCCAGGCCCAATCCAAATATGCAACCGCGCAGCAACAGTGGCAGTACGTTCAGGATACCGGCAAAGATCCAACCAATCCTACTTCGACCAACGCGCAGGGCAAGAAAGTTGCCAACAAGCTCAACGATGCGCAGCGCCAGCAATTTTACGATGCGTATATTCAGGCGCAGGCTGCGCTCCAGAGCGCCGAGAATAACGTTTCGCAGACGCAGGTCGCGTTTGATGCCGCGCGCCAGAAAGAGGCTGCCGATGTGCCACAGGCGCAGGCAGCCCTGCAGGACGCACAAACGCAGCTCGATGCACTGATTCATCCAAATGCCAGCGATTTAACCCAGGCAAAGGCGGCGGTGACGCAGGCGCAGGCGAATCTCGCAAAACTCAAGCAGGGCGGCACGTCCGCGCAGATCGCGCAATCGCAGGCCGGAGTGACGCAAGCACAAGCGAATCTTGAAAAGCTCACCGCGCCGCCCACGGATGCCGATCTGGCTGCGGCTGCCGCAACGCAGGCGCAGGCCGAGGCCGATGTCGCCACGGCGCAGCGCAATCTCGATCAGGCGACGCTCGCCGCGCCGTTTGATGGCGTGGTCGCGGCGGTAAATCTTGTTCCCGGCAGCACAACCGGCAGCGGCGGAAGTGGGAGCAGCGGTAGCACCAGTGCTGGTAGCAGTTCGTCGGCGGCGATCACGCTGGTTGATCGCTCAAGGCTGCACATCGACATGAACTTAAGCGAAACCGACGCCGCCAAGGTGCAGGTCGGCCAGCCCGTGCAACTGACCTTTGATGCGCTGCCGGGAACAACGCTCACTGGTGTCGTCGCCACTGTTTCACCGGCGGCGACGACCACCAACAACGTCGTGACCTATCCGGTGCAAGTGGAGTTCGATCCTGGCAACACACCGGTCAAAGTTGGCATGAGCGCCACGGCGAACATCCAGGTGCAGCAGATCAACAATACGCTTGTGCTCCCAAGCCGCGCGGTGCAGACGGTCGGCAACAGCCATGTCGTCACTATTCTGCAGGGAGATGATCAGATTCCGGTGCAGGTCTTTGTGACGACCGGCCTGACCAGCAATGGCGAAACGCAGATTGTCAGTTGTGCCGATGGCAGCCAGTGCTTGCAGCCCGGCGATGTCGTCAAGATTCCGACGACTACGACCACGACTACGGGCTTTCCGCAGAATCGTGGCGGGTTCGGTGGCGGCTTTGGCGGCTTCGGCGGCGCGCGGCCCGGTGGCCGCTAGTGCGAGTCCATGTGCTGGCAAGGGATTAAAGGTTGTTTTGACTTCTTGCCATGCTCAGGAGAGATAAATGGATGCAATAATCCAGGTGCGCGACTTGTGCAAAACCTATCATATGGGCGAGATCGAGGTGCCTGCGTTGCGCGGCATCAGCTTCGACATCCGGCGCGGCGAGTTCGTGGCGATCATGGGGCCGTCTGGCTCGGGCAAATCGACGCTCATGAACCTGCTCGGCTGCCTCGACACGCCCGACAGCGGCCAGTACGTGCTCGATGGTTTGCCAGTGGAGCAAATCGACCCGAATCTTCTGGCGGCGGTGCGCAATCGCAAGATCGGCTTTGTGTTCCAGCAGTTCAATCTGTTGCCGCGCCAGACTGCGCTGGAAAACGTGGCGCTGCCGCTGATTTATCTCGGCGGTGTGCCGACCGAGGAACGCTACGCTCGCGCGCAGGACGTGCTTGAATTAGTCGGTTTGGGAACGCGGCTCGACCACCACCCGAAGGAGCTTTCTGGCGGGCAGCAACAGCGCGTTGCGATTGCGCGGGCGCTGATCACCAAGCCATCGCTGCTGCTGGCCGACGAGCCAACCGGCAACCTTGACTCGCATTCGAGCGAGGACATCATGACCTTATTTCAGGATCTGAATAGCCAGGGCATCACGGTGGTGCTGGTCACACACGAGGCGGATATTGCCGGGCATGCTCAACGGATACTGACCGTGCGCGACGGCGTGCTTGCCAGCGACGCGGCGTCTGTGCAGCGGATAGCCAGACTTTCAGCCTTGAATGGCAGCGCGCCGCTCACACATGACACGCATGCTGCCAACGGCCTGCATGCGACGAACGGCGTGCATGCAGGCGAGCCGGTGCGGCGCGCGCGCCCGTCGATTATCCAACGTCCATCGCTCACGCATAAGCGGAGGCTTCTATGAGCGCGATTCGTGCTTCACATGACGGAACGCATGGCGCTGAAACAGCGGCGTTATCGGACATTCAAACACCGGATGTCATGAGCGCGCCAGAAATCCTTAGCCCAGATGCAATCGCCGATTTGCAGGCCGGTGGAATCAGCCTGACAGAAACGGCGGAAATCGCGCTGAGCAGCCTCACCGCCAACAAACTGCGCACGTTGCTTACGGCGTTAGGCGTGATCATCGGCGTGGCGGCGGTGGTGGCGCTGCTCGCGATCGGGCGCGGCTCGCAGGACTCGATTACCGCGTCGATCACCGCGAACGGCGCGAACCTGCTGACCGTGCGGCCCGGCGCTTCCAACGCCGGCGGCATCGGCGGCGGCGTCGGCTCCGCGCAGACGCTCACGCTGGACGATGCAAAAGCGCTGGCCGACCCGCAGAACGTTCCTGATGCGTCGGCTGTGTCGCCCGAATTCAATGGCAACGGCCAGCTAGTGGCGGGCAGCTTCAACACCAACGCGCGCATCACCGGCGCGGAGGCGGTCTACATGTCGGTGCATAATTTGCATCTGGCGCAGGGCGATTTCATTACCGACGATCAGGTGAACAGCATGGCGAATGTGGCCGTGCTGGGCGCGAATGTCGCGCAAACGTTGTTTCCTGATGGCGACGCGGTCGGGCAGTCGTTGCGCGTCAACGGTCAAAGCTTCAGGGTCGCAGGCGTGCTGGCCTCGCAGGGCGGCGGTGGCTTCGGCTCCATGGACGATGGCATCGTGGTGCCGATTACCAGCGCGCAGCGGCGGCTGTTCGGCGGGCGCGCGCTTCAGGGCGGCGCGGCGCTGGTGTCAACCGTTGTCGTGCAGGCAAAGGATCAGAACAGCGTCAATGATGCACTGGCTGAAATTACGCAAACGCTGCGCGACCGCCATGAGCTGCCGTCGAACGGCGCTGCTGATGATTTCAGCGTGATCAATCAGCAGGATATTCTGAACAGTGTGGTGCAGACCACGCAAACGCTGACGCTGTTCCTGGGCGCGATTGCGGCCATTTCGCTGATCGTCGGCGGCATCGGTATCATGAATATCATGCTGGTGTCGGTGCGCGAACGCACGCGCGAGATCGGCCTGCGGAAGGCGATTGGCGCGCGCGAAAGCGATATTCTGACGCAATTTCTAATCGAGGCGCTGATCATCAGCCTGTTGGGCGCGCTGATCGGCCTGGCGCTGGGCGTTGGCATCGCGCTGATCGTCAACGCCAGCGGGCAGATGAAGGCTTCGCCGAGCTTTGGCGCGGCGGCGTTGGCAGTTGGCTTCGCGGTCGCGGTCGGGCTGTTTTTCGGCATCGCGCCGGCCCGCAACGCGGCGCGGCTCGACCCAATTGAGGCACTCCGCTACGATTAGCATGCGCATGGCACCTACGAATTGCAATCGGGACACCCCTCACCTGCGGCTGCCGCCGCTTCCCTCTCCCATTGGGAGAGGGACTGAGGGTGAGGGACGACGAGCATATTGAAAAAGATACATGGTTCTATTCAGTTTGAAAATTGGTATAACAAGAATACCATAGGAGATCATGGATATGATGCGCGAACGTATCGTATGGATAGTGGCGTTGATCGTCGTCGCCGCCGCTGGATTTTACAGCGGGCAATATATCGGGGTTCGGAACGGCCAGCAAAATGTGGCCCAGGCGTCGCAACAGTTCTTTAGCCAGCGCGGCGGTAATGGTGGCGGCGGCTTCGGTGGCGGGCAGGGCCAGCAGGGGCAGGGTGGCGGCTTCGCCGGACGCGGCGTCTCAGGAACCGTAGCATCTGTTGATGGCGATACTATCACCGTCACAACCCGCAACGGCCAAACCGAGAAGGTACAGCTTGCCACGAACGGCACTGTCACGAAGCAGACAAGCGGCCAGGCGAGTGACATCACCAAAGGCGCGCAGATCGTTGCGATCGGCCAGGCCAATGGCGACACCTTCCAGGCAACAGCGATCCAAATCGGCGGTGGCTTCGGTGGTGGACGTGGCGGGAATGGCGGGAATGGCGGCAATGGCGGTGGACGCGGCGGCAACGGCGGCGGTGCTCCGAATGCTACGTCGACGACAGCGCCTTAACCATGCGTGTAAGCGAAGGAGTAACCATGCTGGCATCTCGCTCGCCTGTTGTCGATGATACGGCTGAAGAAGCAGTTCATGTCGCAACGCTGTTCCTGGATTTAGTGCCGGTCTTTTTCCGCATGCAGCGCGCAGAAATGAAAAGTGGCGGCAGTCGCAGCCTGTCAGTGCCGCAAATGCGCACCTTGCGCTTCATTCACCGCCGTCCGAACGTCTCGCTTTCGGAAGTCGCCGCGCACCTGGACATGACTTTGCCTGCGACATCCAAGATCATCGACCGGCTCATGCAGCTTGAACTGCTGACCCGCGCCGTTGATCCAGATGATCGGCGACGGGCGGTGCTGCAACTCACCGCTGCCGGGCGCGATTGGCTGCGCGCCTTGAATCAAGCCGTCCAGGATAAGTTGTCGGCACGACTGGCGAACCTGTCGGCTGAAGAGTTGAGCCAGTGCGTGAACTCGCTGGTGCTGTTGCGCGAAGTGTTGAAGGCCAGCGACGATGATCAGCTATCTCGCACGTAGCCCTTCAACATGGATAGTTCCGTGAGCCATGCATGGCCTTGCGCGAGAAAACACACGCGCCGGGCCATGCACGATTTATATAAGGCCGAATTACGGCAACAGCAGATGCAAATCACCGAATTCATGCCACAGGTAGCGCTCACGTAGCGCGGCGGCATAGGTCAGGCGCAGGTGCTCGCGCCCGGCCAGCGCTTCCAGCATGGACAAGTGGGACGCGTGCGGCTCATGGAAGCCGGTCAGCAGGCCATCCACCACATGAATGCCGCGCTGCGGTGTGACGACCAGCCGTGTCCAGCCTTCGCCGGGATGGGCCATGCCCGCCTCGTCGGCCACGGTCTCCAGTGCCCGCACCACGGTTGTGCCGACGGCAATAACGCTCCGTCCGGCTGCCCGCGCCGTGTTGACGATCTGCGCCGTCTCGGATGGCACGCGGTAAAATTCCTCGTAGGGCGGCTCATGATTTTCCAGGCTGGCAACGCCGGTGTGCAGAATCAAGGGCGCGATCTGCACGCCACCTGCAACCAGCCGGGTGATAAGTTCCGGCGTGAAGGCCCGTCCGGCGGATGGCATCTCGGCGCTGCCCGGCTCGGTGGCGTAAACCGTCTGGTAGTATTCCAGCGGCCAGCGCTCCAGCACGTAGCCGTAACGGATGGGGAAGCCATGCTGTTGGAGATACGCATCGAGTGGCTGCGGCAGTTGCAGCGTTGCAACCCACAGCCGCACCGGCCCGCCATGTCGCTGCGCGCTGGCATACGGCGTGAGCAGCGTCGCCGCGCCGCCGCCGGATAATTGCAGCGTTTCGCCCGCCGCAGCATGGGGAAATGGCTCGGTCGCGGTGCCGTTCGGTTTGCGAACTTCGACGCTCCACAGGTCGGCTGGCAGGCGCGTCGAAAGATGAAGTTCCAGTGGCATACCGTCGGCGCGGTGGGCATGCAGGGCGGCGGGCAGCGTGCCGCTGGTATTGATCACCAGCACGTCGCCGGCTTGCAAAAATGATGGCAGATCGCGGAACTGGGCGTGCGCTACCCGGTCATCACGGTAGTGCGAAACCATGAGCCGCACCTCGTCACGCGCCATGCCGCGCGCCTCCGGTGGCTCGGTTGCCTCAAGCTCCGGCGGCAGCGTGAAATCTATAGTAGTCGTGCTATCTTGTTGCTTTTCATGACAAGATGACAAGGTGGCAAGATGACAAGATGATCGAGTGATAGGTTTCTGTTGCTCTGTTATAACTGTAGCATTCATCGCCAATCATCCTTCATCTAATGCGTGTTCCGCGCGTGTCACCGGCTCAAACAACGTAATCTGCATGTCGTCTGGCGTGCTGAGCCGCTGATTGTGGTGCTGCCACGGCGTGTACACTAACGCACTGATCGCCGTCGCGCCGCTGGCCTGCGCCTGTGCCGCCGCTTCGGCCACGCCGTTCACGCGG
>DASTWM010000332.1:0-5246 GCA_035765855.1 Roseiflexaceae bacterium | reverse complement strand
GAATGATGTTGAGAAACACCGAGAAGTTTTCGAGTCCCTGCGGGCCACGCGCCAGCGCCGCCGCCAGGTCGAAGCGGAAACCGTCCACATGCATCTCCTCGACCCAGTAACGCAGGCTATCCATGACCAGTTGCAGCGCGCGCGGATGGACGATGTTGAACGTGTTGCCGGTGCCGGTGTAATCCTGATAATAGCGCTTGTTGTTCGGCACAAGCCGGTAGTACACCTCGTTATCGATTCCGCGCAGCGACAGCATCGGCCCAAGGTGGCTGCCCTCAGCCGTGTGGTTGTACACCACGTCGAGGATGACCTCAATTCCAGCGGCATGAAACGTCTTGACCATGGATTTGAATTCGCGCACCTGATCGCCGGGCGTGTCAGACACGCTGTAGCGGATGTCGGGCGCAAAAAAGCCGATCGTGTTGTAGCCCCAGTAATTACGCAGGCCGCGCTCCACCAGATTCCGGTCGTCGATATGCTGGTGGACCGGCAGCAGCTCAATGGCGGTGATGCCCAGCGACTTGAGGTACTCAATCACGGCTGGCGTTGCGAGACCGGCATACGTGCCGCGCAGCGGTTCTGGCACGCTGGGATGGAGCTGTGTGTAACCCTTGACATGCAATTCATAGATCACTGAATCGTGCAGCGGCGTGCGCGGCGGGCGATCATTGCCCCATGGAAACGTGTCGTCCACGACCACACAGCGCGGCGTGTAGGGGCCGCTGTCGCGGTCGTCAAAGGAAAGATCCTGATTCGGGTCGCCGATCGTGTAGCTGAACATGGTGTCGTTCCACTGAATCGTGCCGGTCAGCGCCTTGGCATACGGGTCAAGCAGAAGCTTGTGCGGGTTGAAACGGTGGCCTTGTTCGGGATTGTAGGGGCCGTACACGCGGTAGGCGTAAATCTGCCCCGGCTTGATGTTGGGCAGGTACACATGCCACACATCGTCGGTCTGCTCCGGCATGGTGATGCGCGCCGACGCCCGTGGCGCATCCGCGCTATCGAACAGGCACAATTCGACCCGGTGGGCGTTCTCGGAAAACAGCGCGAAATTCACGCCCTGCCCGTCCCATGTTGCCCCCAGCGGATATGGATTGCCCGGCCAGATGCCGGTAAGCACCGTGGAGGAGCGCTCGTTCTGCGCGTAAATCATGCCGATGCCGACTGACTCGAAGCCCTCCGGCCAGCGCGTCGCGCGGTTGTAGGTTGCGCCGCGCAGCTCGGTCTGAAAGAGAATCGCCTCGCGCAGGTCCGCGCCGCGCAGATCGGCCCCCTGAAGGTTTGCGCCCTGCAAATTCGCGCCGCGCAGATCGGCATTGTCCAGGATCGCGAGGTTGAGATTGGCCTCGCGGAGATCGGAGCCACGCAATGTCGCCTTGCGCAGGTGCGCGTTGATCAGCACCGCGCGCTGCAAGTCGGCGTTGGTGATGGTGGCGCGCGCCAACTGCGCCGAAGCGAGGCTGGCTTCCACAAGGCTGGCTTCATGCAGATCAACGTCGGTCAGGTCAGCCTCGTTGAGCGCGGCCTGCTCGAAATGGGTGCGGCGCAGGTCAGCCGAAACGAGTTGCGCGTCGCGCATGTTGGCCTGCTGCAAATCAGCGTTCTTGAAACTGGCCCGGCTCGCGTCACAGCCGCGCATGTTGGCCTGCACCAGCGACGCGCGATCGAGATAGGTGCCACGCAGCTTGGCATCGCTCAGATTCGCGCCATCAAGCCTGGCATACCCAAAATTCACCTCGTTCAACGTCACGCCGCTCAGATCCGCGCCGCGCAGATCAATTCGCGAAAGATTTGCTTTCTGGAAATCCTGCGCGCGCAATGCATCGGCAAGTTTTCCTTTTGCCTGGAGCTCTTCAATGCTCTCGCGTGTAATTGCCATACCAATCCCGTACTCTCGTGCCACAAAGACGTGTTTCTGCTTTCATGAAAGGAATTTTGCACACGCAAACGCCGCGCGCGTAGCTTCAGGCATACCAAAGCGGGCTTCGCGGAGCCCTCATCTGATCACATGCATGCACGATAGCTGTACAATCTATGCTCGTTACACAACGGTTACGTTCAGGGTTGTCATTACACAAAGTACGCCATGGCCGTACATTTATGTCAATCCGTTGCAGACTTTGCGGCGCTGTGCTACTGTTTCATCCGCAACAGCGAACATGTGGGGCGAACATGCGAATGCGGCGAAACATACTGATAGCAGGATTGTTAGCGGGGCTGGTGCTTGGCTGCGGCATGGGAACATGGACGGCATGGACGGCCCAGCGCGCCGTGTTTGTGCTGGAAGACGCGCGCGACGTACACATCACGCGCGAAGGGCTGGGCGCAACGGCTATCACCTACACTGTTGCCGCGTCGCCGCACGCATGGCGCTTTCGGCTGGGGCAGCGGCTGCTGGATGCCGGCTGGGCCAGCGAGACCCACACGCTCGACGACGCGCGCAGCACATTTGTGATTCAGCTCTTTCACCGCACATTTCGCTTCGGCCCCATGGAAATAACTGAATACGCCACGCTGGTGGATGATTCAACCAAATCTCGCGTGGCCTCGGTCCACCTGCGTTACGATGTGCAGTGGCATTGACAGGCAAACACACCGCGCCACGAATGTTCGCGGCGCGGTGCTTTCGGTGATGAAACGAGGTTATTTGAGCGTCGTAATCGCGCTCTTTGCTTCGACGAGCCGTGCGCGGCTGCCGCCTGACACGTTCCAGAACCACAGCCCGCCGGGACTGGCAACCGCGAACATCTGCGGCGTGCCGGTGTCCGGCGACATGCGATCGAGCGCAACATACGCTAGGCCGTTGTTGGTCGCGGCGAATGCGCCAAAGCTCCCCAATGTCGTCCCGGCGGCGATAATCTGGTCAGCGCCACCGCTCGCGCGGGCATGCAGCGTGTAGTCGAGCACTGCATCGCTGGCGCACGCGCTTGCGAGGTAGTACAGCGTCCCATCCGCGCCCCACGTCAGCGGGCGGTTTGAATAATTGTCGCCGATAGTCGCCGTTTCCTTGCCGCTGCCGTCGAGCAGCACGAGGTCTGTGCCAGGCTTGCCTGCGCGAACGCCTTCGACGGCGATAGCAGCACCGTTCGGCGCGACGTATGGCCGCCCAAGCGCGGTATAGCGATCGCCAACCACCAGATTCGCGCCGATGTCGCGCTCCTGCTGCCCATCGGTCATGAACAGGGTGCTGCGCCCGTCCTCAGCGAGCGCGCTGTAGACCAGCCGCTTGTTGTCGAGCCACTGCGGCCCGAATCGGCTCCACTCATCGTCGGACGGCGTGATCCGCTGCGCCTCGCCGCCCGCCACCGGCACGGTGTAGATGCTGAGACGCGGCGGGTTGCTGGTGCCTTCGTTGACGGTGAAGGCGATGGTCGAACCATCCGGCGAGAACACCGGCTCGGCGCACGAGCGCCCGGCAGCCGCAAGTTCGCCAATGCTGCCGCCGTTCTGCGTCATGATCCACAGGGTGCTGGCGGCCAGCACATCGCCCGGATCAGCGCCCGGCTCGACGCGACAGAAGGCGACGCGACCATTCGCGCGGTCCACCGCCAAATCGGTCTCGGCCTCAGGCGAATTCGTCAGATTAATGGGCTTGCCATCGGCAAATTTCCACACATCATGATCTTGCACGTAGAACAGCGGCGCACCCGGCGTCGCACCATTGCCGGCCGGCACGCGCAGCATATCGCTCGACGCATTGATCGTCGACGTTTTGGCGACATCCAGAATAAGCCGCGTCGGCTTATCCGCCAGCTGGACATGGAACGAGCGCGGCTCCTGGAGCGGCAGCACAATCGATGCGCCAGCGGCGGCGTTCTGATCGTAACGGAACGACAAACTCCTGAGCACCTGCGTGCCGCTCAGCGTGGTGGTTGCTGTAGCGACCGACGTGCTGAACCGGTCATCGTGCAGCCAGCCGGGCATGTCCATGATCAACACATAGCCCTCGGTGTTCGCGCCGATGTCGCCACGCAGCGTGGCATCGTTCAGCGCCGACAGGCAGCGCACCAGCGCCGCGGGTGCCACCGAATCGCTCGGCACATCAAGCGTCAGCGTCAGCCGCTCGAACGCTGGCTCAACCGTAGTGCTAATCGCAGTGATCTTCGCAGAAAAGCGCCCGCTCTCGACATTGCCCGCCGTCTGGTTGCAGAAGCTAAACTTTGCCAGCGCCGGATTGGGCGTTGGCGTGGGCGGCAGCGGTGTCGGCGAAGGCAGCGGCGTAATGGTCGGCGTCGGCGTCGGCCCCTGGGTGGGCGTGAGCGTCGGCGTGGCAGACGGCTCAGGCGTGGCCGTGTTGGTCGGCGTGGCGGAAGGCGTGCTCGCCTCCAATGTCGCGAGGCCCTGAACGCGTTCTTGCTCAGCGACCGAAGTTTGCTCGCAGCCTGCTACGATAAGCAGCATGGCGAACAGGAGCAGCACAAAAGCGTGACGGTGTGTCATAAGTTAGGCAACAGACAGTTTGCAGGAGCCAGTCGGCAGTTCGGTGGTGTGGCGCTTTCTGCCAACTGCCAACTGCCGATTGCACTATTCACCCGGCAATACGACCTTGATCCAGCCGCGCCGCATCGCATAAACAACCGCTTGTGTACGGTCGTTTACGGCCAGCTTGCGCAGGATGGATGAAACATGATTCTTGACAGTCTGGTTGCTGATATCAAGCTGCACCGCGATTTCTTTGTTGGTGCGGCCAGCGGCAATCAATTCGAGCACTTGCAGTTCGCGCGGGGACAGCGGCGAGTAAATGCTCTGGGTATCTTCTTCCACCGCCATCTGCCGAAAGGCCGACAGCACCTGCGCAGCCACTTCGGGCAGGGAGAGCACCAGATTATTGATCGGGTACTCCCCGCGCTGGACATGCCGAATCTCGCGCAGCAGTTTTTCCCACGAGGTGTTGCGCAGCATGTACCCCGCAACCCCGGCCCGAATGGCTTTCACCACCTGCTGCCCGTCCATCGACGCGCTGAGCAGCATAATGCCGACATGCGGGTGCGTGCGCTTGATCGCCCGCGCGACTTCCAGGCCATTGACGCCAGGCAAATCAACTTCCATCAGCACCAGATCAGGATCAGTATAATCAACAAGCTGAATGGCCTGCTGTCCGTTCGTTGCCTCGCCCGTCACGCGAAAATCAGGCAGTGAAGCCAGATTGCGGCGCAATCCTTCGCGGAACAGTTCATGGGCATGAACGAGCACAATAGACGTCTGGCTCACAGTTCCCCCAGCAGCGTGCTCATAAGCACCAACAA
>DASTWM010000331.1:0-2515 GCA_035765855.1 Roseiflexaceae bacterium | reverse complement strand
TCCGTAGGGCCGACGCGGCGCTGCGCGAACTACAGAACGCGCTCGTCGCGCAGACGGTGGCGGCGGGTGACGCCCTCATGCCCGGCTACACGCACATGCAGCGCGCCCAGCCGGTGCTGCTGGCGCACTGGCTGCTTTCGCACTTCTGGCCGCTCCAGCGCGACCGCGAGCGCCTGCACGACTGCGCCAGACGCGCGGCGACGCTGCCGCTTGGCTCTGGCGCGCTGGCTGGCACGCCATTGAATATCGACCGCGAAGCGCTGGCGGCAGAGCTCGGTTTCATCGCGCCGTCGCCCAACAGCCTCGATGCGGTCAGCGACCGTGACTTTGCGGCTGAGTTTCTGTTCTGCGCGGCGCTGGTTGGCGTGCATGTCAGCCGCCTGGCCGAGGACATGATCGTTTACAGCACGGCTGAGTACGGCTTTGTGACGCTCGACGACGCCTATTCGACCGGCTCCAGCCTCATGCCACAGAAGAAAAATCCTGACTCGTTCGAGCTACTGCGCGGCAAATCCGGGCGGCTGGTCGGCGGCCTTGTGACGCTGCTGACGGTGCTGAAGGGCCTGCCGTCGGCCTACGACAAAGACTTGCAGGAAGATAAAGAGCCGCTGTTCGACGCCGCTGATACAATTGAGCTTGCGCTGCCGGTGGCCGCAGGCGCGATTGCAACAGCGCGCTTTCATCATGAGCGCATGCGTGCTGCGTTGGACGATGCCATGCTGGCGACCGATGTGGCCGACTACCTGGTCGAGCGCGGCATGCCGTTCCGCGAGGCGCATGCGGCGGTCGGCGCGCTGGTGCGCGAGGCCGAGCAGCAGCGCGTCACGCTGTCGGCGCTGCCGTTCGACACCTACCGCGCAATCAATCCCGCGTTTGGCGAAGATGTGCATGACGTGTTCGATCCAGCCCGCTCGGCGGCATCACGCAGTGTGCCCGGCGCGACCGGGCCGGAGGCGGTGCGCGAGCAGATACGCAGAGCACGCGAAGTATTGGCGCAATAAAGGCCGCGCGTTGCACCTGTTGTATGTGGTGATTCCGTAATGGCTTATAATCGTGATATTCATCATCGACAATCCATCCGTCTACATGGTTATGATTATTCGCAGAACGGCGCGTATTTTGTAACAATTTGTGTAAAAGATATGATGCCTATCTTCGGAGATGTCCATAACGATGAAATGCAGCTAAACAAGTATGGTCACCTTGTTGCTGAGTGCTGGCAAAACATACCGCAACATTTTCCGAATACAGAACTTGATTCCTACATCATCATGCCCAACCATCTACATGGCATCATTTGGATAAACGTAGGGGCGCAGCATGCTGCGCCCCTACCAGCCCCAGATACCGATCCATCCCAACAAGCATTAGGGATTATCGTTCGTTCTTTCAAATCTGCTGTAACAAAATCTATCAATCGCGTTGGCGACATACATAGCTAATGGAGAACTCACATGCCCAAACATTACCTTTCTGCCGCCGACCTGAGCCGCGACGAGGCCACGGCGCTGCTTGCGCGGGCGCAGGCGCTTAAAGACGAATGGCACAACGGCGGCCATGCCGACATGCCCTTGCGCGGCAAGACGCTGGCGCTGGTGTTCGAAAAGCCGTCGCTGCGCACGCGCGTGGCCTTCGAGGCTGGTATGACCCAGCTTGGCGGCCACGGCAGCTACCTGTCGGCCAATGATATTGACATGGGCGGGCGCGAAAGCGTGCCGGACGTGGCCCGCAACCTGAGCCGCTGGGTGCAGGTGATCGCCGCGCGCGTGTTCCGCCACTCGACCGTTGTCGAACTGGCGCGCTATTCGTCCGTGCCGGTGATCAATGCGCTGTGCGACCGTGAGCATCCATGCCAGGCGCTGGCTGACATGCTGACATTAAAGGAGCGCTTCGGGCGGCTGCAAGGGCTGCGGCTGGCCTACGTCGGCGACGGCAACAACGTGTGCCACTCGCTCATGCTGCTGGGCGCGACGCTGGGCGTCAATGTTGGCGTGGGATGCCCGCCTGACTACCGCCCGAACCCGGACATCACCGCGCTGGCCGAGCGGCTGGCTGCCGAGCACGACGCGACGATTACGATTAGTTCGTCGGCGCAAGAGGTGGTCGAGGGCGCGGACGCGGTGTACACCGACGTGTGGACCTCGATGGGCCAGGAGCACGAGGCCGCGCGCCGCCGCCCGGTCTTTGAGCCGTACCAGGTAAACAGTGAACTCATGGGCCGCGCCGACAGCCAGGCGGTCTTCATGCACTGCCTGCCGGTGCATCGCGGCGAAGAAGTGACCGCCGATGTGATCGACGGGCCGCGCTCGGTCGTGTTCGACCAGGCCGAGAACCGGCTGCATGTGCAGAAGGCGCTGATTTTGACGCTGCTTGGTTTGTAGAACGATGAAAATATATAACTATTTTTATCACAAAGAGGTTGAAAATGGGATGTCAGGAGGGTACAATGACTATTGGACCCTCCTCGAACAACCAGCGGGAGTTCCATATGACAACTGACAACTCCTTCAGCATC
>DASTWM010000330.1:0-5635 GCA_035765855.1 Roseiflexaceae bacterium | reverse complement strand
ACTGTTTCTTGCTCTCCGCCTTCAGATGTATTTTCAGCAGCCTTGCTCAGGAAGCTATTGACAACGACAGCATTTTCCTGTAAAGTTATTTCACTTTGATATACACATATGTGCATAAAGGAAAGGACTTGCGAGTGAAAGAATTATTTCGGATCGGCGTTGCTCCGCTGCCAGTTCGGGTTGAGCTTGCGCCAGTTTACAACGTGCTCAACAGCATGGCGCTGATCCACGTTGCCGATCAGATGCCAGCGCTTGACCATTGGGTGCAGCAGACAGCGGTAGCACTCACGCCGCAGCAGCTCCATGTCAACCGAATACTGTTCGAGCATCTGGGCGGCGCGCTGCTGAACGACGGTGCATGGCCGGATTTCCCGGCCTACCTGGACGCATTAGCGGCGGATTCGCCCGAGGCCATGCGCGACCGTGTGTTCGTACAGCAGCAAATCGGCGGCACACATGCGCCCGCAGAGATTGAGCCGTTGCTTGCCGATCCATCCATGTTGCACGATCTGCTGATCGCGCACCTGCGGGCGCTGTGGGAGCAGCATGGCGCGCAAGAATGGGCGCGCATGCAGCGCGCATTGCAGCAGCACGTCGATCTGCTCCAGCACTCGACGCCTGGTTCGGGCCTCGCGCCAGAGGTGATTCTGGGCAATCTCAGGACGTATGTTGCTGGTTCAGTTGGGCCGGTGCAGGGCGTTCATGAAATGATTTTTGTGCCGTCGCCGCATACCGGGCGCTACGTCACGCAGCTTCAGGTCGGATCGGCGCTGTACCTGTTCTTCGACGCCGCGCTGCATACGCGGGTGCTGCTGCGCGACACGCCTGTGAAGCAGATGGAGTTGACTGGGCGGCTGAGCGCCTTGACCGAACCGGCGCGGCTGCGGGTGCTGTCGCTGCTGGCTGAACATGGCGAACTCACGCTTCAGGATTTGATGACGTTGCTCGACACCAGCCAGCCCAACGTTTCGCGCTACCTGAAATCGCTTGGCAACTTCGTGTGGGAGCAGCGCGGCAAAGACGGGCGAAAGCGCTACCGGCTTGTACCATCCGAGCTTGATCTTACGTTTCAAGCGCTTCAACAGACACTTTTAGCGGCGTCCGCACCAGCGGCGTCACAGCAGGAGGAATCGATGCAACCCCAGGGATTGGCACGCTATCTCGACAATCAAGGCGCAGTGGCCTCATGGCCGCGCCAAACCGACGACCTTCGGGCGGTGCTCGGCTATCTTGCCGAGCGCTTTGAAGAGGGCGCGATGTACACTGAAAAACAGGTCAACGCTCTATTAAATCAGTACGTGTTGCCTCATGTCCGCGACCATGTGACAGTGCGCCGCGACATGATCGACTCCCGCTTTCTCCAGCGCTCCGGCGACGGCATGCAATACTGGCGCAGCGCAGAGGCTACCGAGCGAGTGCCGCGCGTGCTCTCCGATGAGGAAGCGTACAGCGCCTACTGGGGCGGCAATCCCCCTGAGTCGGCCAGCTAGATCTCAGCATTTCTCAATCATTGTATTCAAATATATTGTTCATGACGCACTCTACCTCATCAGGGTGCGATGATTCATCGCGCTCCGGGGCGTCGTGTCTTTTCAGAAAGGCTTATGAGCATGGCGAAGCAGAAGTTTGAGCGAACCAAACCGCACGTGAATATCGGAACGATCGGGCATGTCGACCACGGCAAGACCACGCTGACGGCCGCAATCACAAAGGTGCTGGCGCTGCGTGGCGGCGCGCAGTTCATGCAGTACGCCGACATCGACAACGCGCCCGAGGAGCGCCAGCGCGGCATCACCATCGCGATCCGGCACATCGAATACCAGACGGCAACGCGCCACTACGCGCATGTCGATTGCCCGGGCCACGCCGACTACATCAAGAACATGATCACCGGCGCGGCGCAAATGGACGGCGCGATTCTGGTGGTGAGCGCGCCAGACGGCCCTATGCCGCAGACCCGCGAACACTTGCTGCTGGCCTACCAGGTGCAGGTGCCGGCCATGGTCGTGTTCCTCAACAAGGTCGATATGATGGACGACGAGGAACTGCTGGAGCTGGTCGAGTTGGAACTGCGCGAGTTGCTCACAAAGAATAACTTTCCCGGCGACAGCGTTCCGATCATTCGCGGGTCGGCGCTGGCGGCGCTGGAAAGCACGGCGACTGACCCGAACACGCCGGAGTACCAGCCGATTGTGCAATTGATGGCGGCGATCGATAACTACATTCCGACGCCACCGCGCGCCACCGATCAGCCGTTCCTGATGCCGGTGGAAGATGTCTTCGGCATCAAAGGGCGCGGCACGGTCGTAACCGGGCGGATCGAGCGCGGCAAGGTCAAGGTCGGCGACACGATTGAGATTGTCGGCATGACCGACGCCGCGCCGCGCAAGGTTGTGGTGACCGGCGTGGAAATGTTCCAGAAAACATTGGATGAAGGCATGGCGGGCGACAACGTGGGCGCGCTGCTGCGCGGCGTCGAGCGCACCGATGTCGCGCGCGGGCAGGTGCTGGCCGCGCCGGGCAGTATCAAGCCGCACAAGACCTTCACGGCCAATGTGTACGTGCTGAAGAAGGAAGAGGGCGGGCGGCACACGCCGTTCTTCCAGGGCTACCGCCCGCAGTTCTACATCCGCACCACCGACGTGACCGGCACGATTCAGCTACCGGAAGGCATGGAGATGGTCATGCCGGGCGATAACGTGGTCATGGGCGTCGAACTCATCGCGCCAGTTGCCATCGAAGAAGGGCTGCGCTTCGCCATCCGCGAGGGCGGGCGGACGGTCGGCTCTGGCGTGGTCGTCAAGGTCGAGCAGTAAAGCAGGCATGGCGCAATGTCGATCGACATTGCGCCATGCCCCATGTGTACTGCAAGATCGTAGAAAGCATCGTCGGCATTATTCAAAGATGACTGTGCGATTGTGGTGCAAGAAAACCCGTTCTTCGAGCACCAGTTTCAGCGCCCTTGCCAGAACAATCTTCTCCACATCGCGCCCGGCCTGCGCCATGTCTGCCGCAGTGTGGCTATGGTTGACGGGAAGCACGCCCTGTTCAATGATCGGCCCGGTGTCCAGGTCATCAGTCACCACATGCGCCGTTGCGCCAATGATTTTCACGCCGCGCTCAAATGCCTGACGATACGGGCTGGCTCCAATAAATGCTGGCAAGAAGGAATGATGAATGTTGATAATTCGATTGGGATAGCGGGCCACAAACCGAGGCGTCAGCACGCGCATGTATTTCGCCAGCACAATATAGTCGGGCTGGTACTGCGCGAGAACACGCACGATTTCCTCCTCGTGCGCGCTGCGGTCGCGATCATGGTGGCTAACGTGATGAAACGGTATATCGAATTTCTGTACCAGAGGCGCGAGCGTGTCATAATTGCTGATGACGGCGCAAATCTGCGCTGGCAACTCATCATACGCGTGGCGCAGCAGGAGATCACCGAGGCAGTGTGGTTCTTTGGTGACCATGATAACAACCGGGCGCTTGCCAGTTGTAGCGATGCGCGCGTTCGCAGGCGCAGGCAGCACCTGAAGGAGATCGCGCGCGACTGATTCGGGCGGCTCCGCGCCGATGAATTCGGTACGCATAAAGAAATGCCTGGCCGTTTGATCAACAAACTCATGATTGGCAATGATGTTGTAGCCATAGTGGTACAACACGCCCGTAATGGTATAGACTAAGCCCTCTTTATCAGGGCAATCAACAAGCAGCAAATATGTGGTCACGGGACGATCTCCACCACGTTGGTTACTACAATACCGTTGCTTGAGTATAGCATAGCGGCTGGTACGGGAGCTACTATCCAGCGCTGCGCAAAGCTCACAAGTAGAATAAGTAGTTGCATACACTCTCAACTGAACCGTTTACTAATTGATCTGTAATCGCTAGCAACATGTATTTCGTGATTGATACATATTGTTCTACTATTCAAGCAATCTATTCTTCATTCGTGCCTGTGAGCAAACCACGGCAATACACCAGAATATACATGGAGATGCTTGAAATGCCTAGCGAAGATGCATACACGGATGTACTAAAAGAGGTACATACATTACGCCAGCGGGTTGCCGAATTGGAGCAACAAGCACAGGGGGACATGTTCCGCACACTCCTGGAAGCCGCGCCAGATGCCATTATCATTGTAGACACAACAGGACATATCACGCTTGTGAACACGCAGGCCGAGAAACTGTTTAACTACCAGCGCGCAGAGCTGATCGGGCAATCTATTGAAATGCTTGTTCCCCGACGCTATCGCCATCAGCATCCAGAGCATCGCGCGCACTATGCTGAAGACGCGAAGGTGCGTCCCATGGGGAGCAATCTTGATCTGTTTGGCTGCCGCAAGGACGAGAGCGAGTTTCCGGTTGAGATCAGCCTCAGCCCACTCGCCACCCAGCAGGGCTCGTTTACTATCTGCATCATCCGTGATATTACTGAGCGTAAGCAGACTGAACAGGCGCTACAGCAAAGCAGGTTGCAGATTATTCATGCCCAGGAGGCGCTGCTGCGCGAACTTTCAACGCCGCTCATTCCGCTCAGCGACGAAATACTTATCATGCCGTTAATCGGGGCGGTTGATACGGGCCGCGCGCAGCAAGTTCTTGAAACCCTGTTGCAAGGTGTCGCGCAGAATCATGCAAGAGTTGCTGTGCTTGATATCACTGGCGTTTCAGTTGTAGATACCCAGGTAGCCGATGCCCTGCTGCGTGTCGCTCAAGCCGTGCGCCTGCTTGGCGCGCACGTCGTGCTGACGGGCATCCGCCCGGAAATTGCGCAGACACTCGTATCACTTGGCGTGAGCATGCAGGGCATTACAACATGCGGATCGCTTCAAAGCGGCATTGCGTATGCCATGTCCGCGAACAATAACTAACAAGGCCACTATATACCGATGGGCGCTCATGGTATTCTGCCGAGAGAAAAACGTACCATGAGCGTCCAATGGAATCACCCCCGCAGTGGCCCGGTCAGCATCGCCTCAAGCTCCTCGCCCGCCTCATACGTGCGTTCGTCTGGCGGCACGATCATGAGCGCGTTGGCTCCACGCAATGACAGCAAACGGCTGGAACCCTGCCCGCCGGTGCTGTGCGCGACGAGCCGCCCGCCCTGCCATGCGACCGTCACGCGCTGATATTCGGGCCGGTCGGCGGCTTTGATTGGCGCGCTCAGCATGACCCGAACGCGCGGGCGCTCGGGCTGCGCGTCGCCCTGCATGCGGCGCAGCCCCGGACGCACGAATACCTCGAACGACACGAGCGAGGAAACCGGGAAGCCGGGCAAACCCCACGCCAGCTTATTCTGTACTGTGGCAAAGGTCGTTGGCTTGCCGGGTTTGAAGGCCACCCGCCCGAAGTGGACGGTGCCAAGTTCGCCGAGCAACGGCTTGATCAGGTCGCGGGTGCCCATGGACACGCCGCCGCTGGTCAGCAGCACGTCCGCGTTTTCAAGGCCGGCCAGGATGGCGCTGCGCTGCACCGCGCGGTCGTCGCGGGCGATGCCGAGCGACGTGGCTTCGCAGCCGGCCTCGCGCGCCGCCGCCAGCAAAGTGTAGCGGTTGCTGTCGCGGATGCCACCTTCTGGCGGCAAATCGTCAGGTTCATGAACTTCGTCGCCGGTGGCCAGCACG
>DASTWM010000329.1:0-18452 GCA_035765855.1 Roseiflexaceae bacterium | reverse complement strand
TGCTCACATTCTGGAGCGTCACGATCTCCTTCACTTTATCCACCTTCACAATCCGCACAGGCGAGTTGGTTGCGCCCGCCGGGTTCGGGTTGCTCTTGCACCCGTCGTAGATCGCTGGAGGCACTGTTGGCGTTGGCAGCGCGGGCGGCGTTGGCAGATTCTTGTCTGCAATCGGTATGTAGATGCTCAGATTCGGCGCCGCTTGCGCGGTCGGCGTCGGCGGTGTTCCGGTCGGTGATGGCGGCTGCGTGGCGGTCGGCGATGTCGCTGGCGGTGTTGTGGGTGCCGTGGTCGGCGTTTCTGCTGGCTGGATCGTCTCGCAGAACCCGGTTTGCTCCATGGGCGCGGTTTGCCCGTAGACCTTTGGCGAAACCTGATTAGCCTGCGCTTCTAACGCGAGCACTTCCTGACGCGCCGTCAGACACTCATCGCGGCTGAGGCGCACGGTTTCCGACAGGACCAGCGTTTCTCCCTGAGGGTCATTATCCGTGGCTCCGACCTTAAAACTGCCAGCACCTGGCGCGTAGTACTTCTGCTGCGTACCAGGCTCGGGCGGGCTGTCCTCATCGATGACCAGCACATTATCGTAACAGCCGACCGGCACGCAAAGAGCCGGGTTCTGTTGGCCGACGGAGGCGACCTTTCCGCAATCGCCAATAATGTTGGGCGCATAGGCCTGGAGGAATTTCGCTGTGCCGGTCTTTGGATCGCCTGGAATGACCGTGCCGCCCTGCGCGCTTTTCAGGCCAGAGATCCATGTGTCGGGCGCGCCGGTAAACATTCCGCCCGAGTATTGCGCCGGGTACTCGCCCAGGTTCCAGATATTTTGGGCATCATCCTGCGCGTGAAAGGTCAGCTCCGACTCGGTCAGTATGCCGGTGTTATAATCTCGATCCCAGAGGACGACTGTACGCACGCCCTGAATCATCTTGGTCAGGTCAGTCACGATCAATATCACCTGGTGATCGACCCGCTGACCGCCTTGATTCACGCGTCCTTCCCAGATAAACTCCGTTCCTGGGACGAGTGGGAACCATGTGCTGTTGATGTTTGTTGGATTGGAAAAATTGCTAGCGTTAAACGGGGTAATGAGATTGCATGGCGCGGCTGCCGGTACGCTGGCTGCCCCACCAGGAAGCGAACCAGGAGCCTGGCTGGCGCTGGCTCCTGTGGCACCTGTGCTGCTCAGAAGGAGCGCGACCGCAGCGAAGGCCAGCAGAGCAACCCAGGCGCGTTGTTGTCTGAACATGGGAGTCTCCTTTCTCGAACGGTAAGTGTCTGAGAGAGTGTGCTGTGTTGATGGACGGTGGAGCAGAAATCCGTTGCGCCGCCGGGCATGGCAAAGGCTCCATGGAGGACACAGTGATGGCGATCTCCACGCGCCATCACTGCCCCCACGATGTCAGTTCATGCCGCACTCGGCTGCGGAACGATCTCAGGAACGCGCATTTCACTCCTGCTCTTGCCGAACTGTAAATACAGCGAAGGCACGACAAACAGGTTCAGCAAGGTCGAGGTGATCAGGCCACCCAGAATCACGATCGCCATGGGGTACTCGATCTCGGCCCCCGGGATATTCCCGTCGATCACCAGCGGCACCAGCGCCAGGCCAGTTGCCAGCGCCGTCATCATGATCGGCGACAGCCGTTCGACTGCGCCGCGCACCGCGAGTTCCAACCCAAAGGTTTCGCCTTCGTACAACTCAAGATGCTGATAATGATTGATCAGCATGATTTTGTTGCGCGCCGCGATCCCAAAGACGGTGAGGAAGCCGACCAGCGAACCAAGCGAGATAACGTCGCCTGTGAAATAAGCCGCCAGCACGCCGCCGACCAGCGCCGAAGGCAACGTCATGAAGCCGAGAATCGCCAGGCGCACGTTCCCGAAGGACGCCAGCAGAATGAGGAACACGCCGACCGCCGCCGCCGCCGCAAAGATCAGCAGGCGTTGCTGGGCCGCCTGCCGCTCCGCATACTCGCCAAGTACCTCGGCGTGGTAGCCAAGCGGGAATTGAACCTTCTCAAGGCGGCTGTTGACATCTGCCATGACCGCTGAAAGGTCGCGTCCCTGGACATTGGCGCTGACGTCGATGCGCCGCGATGCATTGTCGCGGTAGATCACGCTTTGCGCTGGCGCGATCCGCACGTCGGCCACGTCGCCCAGGCGCACATGTCCGCCGTTCGCTGTGTCGATCGGCAAATTGCTGATGCTGCTCAGGCTGTTGCGCGTTTCCGGCGTGCTCCACACGTTGACGTCGTAGGCTTTGCCGTCGCGGAAGATGTCGCCGACTTCTTCGCCCGCCAGCAAAGTACCCGATGCCCGGCGCACGTCGCCCGGTTTGACGCCATACTTTTGCGCCTTGATCTGGTCGACCTTGACCTGTATCTGCGGCACCTCCGACTGAAGTTGCACATGCAGATCGACGATGCCGGGGATGCCTTTAAGCGCCTGCTCCACTTCATCGGCTTTCTCGTGGATGCCCTTCAAGTCAGGACCAAAGATGCGCACGACAAAGGTTTCGCTCGATCCGGTCAGCACCTCGTCGATACGTTCGTTGAGGTAGGTTTCCACATTGTGGAACAGCCCGGGATAGCTGTTGATGACCTCCTCGATGGCCCCGACCGTCTCATCATAGTCAACTGAAGGGTCGACACTAATCCAATTTTCGCCGAAGTTGACGCCATTCAGTTCCTCGGCCAGCAGCGCCTGCCCGATATGGGAGCCGAAGTTGCGCACGCCCGGAATCGCCCGCAGCTCGCGGCTCACTTTCGTCACGATCCGCTGCTCTTCCACCGCAGAGGTGCCCGGCTTCGTGATCCAGTGCATCAGGAAGTCGCGCTCCTTGAATTCAGGAAACAGCGACTCGCCCAGCAGCGGAAACACAGCCAGGCCAACGATCATGACCACCGCCGTGGCGAGGAACACCGGGCGCGGGCGTTGAATGATCCGCGTCAGGACCGGCGCGTAGATGTGCTGGAGCCAGCGCACCAGCGGCGGATCGTGGCGCTCGATCGGCGCTTTGGCCAGCAGCAGCAGGCACAGCACCGGCGTGAGCGTCAGCGCGACCAGCATGGATGCCAGCACCGCCAATCCGTACGAGAGCGCCAACGGCTGGAAGAATGCGCCCGACACGCCGCCGATAAAAAAGATCGGGATCAACACGACGGCGTCGATCAGCGTGGCATGGATGATCGCCTGGCGTACTTCCAACGACGCCTCCAGAATAATTGACGCCGTGGATTTGCTCGTGCCTTCCTTGCGGTATTGCCGCAGCCGCCGCACGATGTTTTCGACGTCGATAATCGCGTCATCGACGACGACGCCGATGGCGATCACAAACCCCGCCAGAATCATGGTATTGATCGTCGCCCCACGGAAGTACAGCACCAGCGCCCCGGCCACCAGCGACAACGGGATGGCGATCAGGCTGATCAGCGCCGTGCGCCACTCAAAGAGAAAGGCAGCCAGCACCACCATGACGAGCACGCAGCCTAAGATCAGCGCTCGCGTGAGATTGTCGAGCGCGACCTGGATAAAGTCCGCCGGTCGGAAGATCGTCGAATCCATCTCGACCCCCGGCAGACCGGGCCGCAGTTCGTCCAGCGCTTGCTCCACGCCCCTGGTCACATCCAGCGTGTTCGCCCATGGGAACTTTGCGACGACGATCATGAGGCCCGGCCCGTCGTTGATGACCGCATCGCCGAAGAGCGGCCATGTGCCTTCTTTCACGGTGGCAACGTCGCCCAGGCGCAGCGGCGTGCCATCGGCCTTCTTCTTGTCGCCGACTGGCACCTGGGCCAGGTCTTCCGGCGAAATGATTGACGAGACGGGCTGAATGGTGAACCGCTGGTTGGGCGTATCGATGAACCCGCCCGTCCCGATCACCGAGCCGCTTGAGAACTGTAAGAGTCCTACGTCCAGCGCGTCCGACGTCGTTTCCATGACTTCGTCGAGCGAAACATCATACGCGCGCATCCGTTCCGTGTCGGCCAGCACCTGCGGTATCTTGATCCGCTCGCCCCAGATCATCACATTGGCGACGCCGGGGACGCCCAGCAAACGCGCCCGGATCGTCCAATAGGCGATCATGGACAAATCGGTCAGCGACTTGTCCTTTGAGGAAACGCCGATCTTTAAGACCCGCCCTACGCTCGACACCGGCGGCATGATCACCGGCGGGGCCGCCCAGGTCGGCATCGTCGACATGACCGCTGCCAGCCGCTCTTGCACCAACTGGCGGGCGCGCAGTTCGTCAGTCCCCGGCTTGAACAGCAGCTCGATCGACGACAAATCGGGGATCGACTTGGAGCGCATAATGTCGAGTCCCTCGGTTCCGTTGAACGCCTGCTCGAGCGGAACAGTGATCAGGGATTCCACCTCCTCTGCCGACATGCCGAGACTCGGGGTCTGGACCTCTACCCGTGGCGGCGCGAATTCGGGAAAGACATCCATCGGTGCCCTGGGAAGCGCAGCGACGCCGAACACCATCAGCCCTGCCGCAATCAGCAGCACAATGAATCGCAGCTTGAGGCTTGTTCCAACCATCCATCGTATCATGGCAATACCCTCCTCGCGCTGTTATTCTTCCTCGAACTCCGACTCAGCGCCGTATAACTCGGTTGCTCCTGTCGTCACAACGGTGCTGCCGGAAGGTGGCCCATCCAGGAGAAACGCTTGATCGCCCCTGATATCCTTAACAGTGATAGAATGGCGAACGAAGGTGAGCGGCCCGTCTTTGTTGAGATACACCCAGGTCGCGCCTTCCGTGTCGTACAGGATCGCGGCATACGGGACAACCTTTTGCTGCGCGCCGTCAACCATCATGTCCTGCACTTCAGCGGTCTGAAGATCGAGCCGTTTGGCCGCATCCTCGCTCACGACCTCGCGCGTTGGCTCGTCACCTGGCAAATCCTTTTCGACCTGAATCGGGTGTTCTTCTTCCGTTGTAGCTTCCTGGGTCTGCCCGCATGCCGCAAGATACAGGCTGCTGATGATCAGAATCACAATCATCCATCGATTCCGGTGTTGCATTGGTTTCCTCCTGCATAGTCAGATGGGCTTCGACGGAGGGCGGTGACGAAGGGCGAAAGCCAGTAATGCGCGCCCTTCGTCGTTCGTCCTTCGTCCATCCATGCCATTCGCCAACAACCCGATAACGCTTGCCATGAACGCTAGTCGCCGATCGCCCGTTCGCGTAGTGCTCCATCGCTGGCTTCACCATCGATCTGAGCCGTGATGCTGTGCGGGTGTCCCGCGTAGGCCAAACCGAAGCTTGGCTGGTAGCTAAGCTCTGCACCCAACATTTCAGGTGCCGGGCTGGAACCAAACTGTAAGTACACGACCGGAGCCACGAACAGGCTCAGCAGCGTTGAGGTGATCAGCCCGCCAAGAATCACCAGTGCCATTGGCGCGACGATCTCAAGACCGGCGCTATTGCCGAACACAATGAACGGTACCAGCACCAGCGCAGTGGCGATGGCAGTCGTCATGATCGGTGCCAGCCGTTCGCGCGAGCCGCGCAGCACCAACGCTGGTCCGAAGGTTTCGCCCTCATAGCGTTCGAGGTGCTGATAGTGGGTGATCAGCAGAATGCCAGTGCGGGCCGCGATCCCGAACACGGCCAGCAAGCCGCCCAGCATGCCCAGCGACAGGCCGCCACCACCCAGCAGCGCCGCTATCACGCCGCCGACCAACGCTGATGGCAGCGTCACGAATGATACGGCTGCCAGCCGCCAACTCCCAAAGGCCGCTTGCAGCAGGAAGAACATCGCAATCGCTACAGCAATCACCAGGATCAGCAGGCGAGTTTGCGCGGCCTGCCGATCGGTGTACCCGCCGAGCACTTCGGCATGATATTCAAGCGGGAACTGCATCTGCTGGAGGCGACCAGTGATGTCCGCCGCGACGGCACCGGGGTCGCGCCCCTGCACATTGACACGGACGTCAAGGTAGCGCTTGACCGAATCATGGCGGATAACGCTCTCAGCAGGCACCATGCGCACCTCCGCCACGTCTCCGAGCCGCACTTGCTCGCCGCCGGGCGTGTCGATCAGCAGATCATGAACGCTGTTCAGGCTGTTGCGCGTTTCCGGCGTGCCCCACACCACCACGTCAAACACCTTCTGATCCTGGAACAGATTACCGACCTGAATGCCGGACAACAAGGTTGCGGCGGCCCGCCGAACGTCGCCCGGTTTGAGACCGTAGCGCTGCGCCGCGTCCAGATCGACTTCGATTTCCATGGTTGGCTGCTGAACCGGCAGCGTGAAACTCGAATCGACAATGCCGTTGATGCCCGTAATCGTCTGCTTTACATCCTCTGCCGTTTTGCGGAGCACATCGGTTGTATCGCCAAAGACACGCACGACCAGGCCCTTGTCGGCTTCTGGCACGATCGCGCTGCTGCGCTCGTTCAGGTAGGTCTGGACAGTGTGGTGTATACCTGGATAGCCGTTAACCACCTTCTGAACCTGGGCCACGGTCGCGCCATAGTTTGCCGCAGGATCGACGCTGACCCACAACTCGGCCGAATCCACGTTGACCGGCTGATCGCCTTGAATGGCACGCCCAACATGCGCGCCGACGTCGATAATGCCCGGAATGGATTGCAGTTCACGGCTGACCAGACCGGAGATCCGGCTCATTTCTGGCTGCGACGTGCCAGGAGCGGCTCGGAGCTGAACGAGCAGGTTGCGTTCTTTGAATGACGGCAGCAGCGATTGGTTCAGGAATGGAATGATCGCGATGCCGACAATCGTGATGAGCGCGACGGCTACGAATATCGTGCGGGGTCGCTGAATGATCCGCGACAATCCACGCTCGTAGCCGCGCTGGAGCCAGCCCACCAGCGGCGATGCGCGCCGTTCGACTGACGCTTTGCGCAGGAGCAGGAGGCACAGCGCCGGAGTGACGAGCAGGGCCACGACCATGGAGGCCAGCACCGCCAGGACATACGAAAGCGCCAGCGGCTGGAAGAAGCTGCCCGCCTCGCCCTGGATGAAGAACACCGGTGCCACTGCCAGAAGAACAATCAGCGTCGCGTAAAGGAGCGCGCTGCGCATCTCAAGCGCAGCGTCAAGGATGATGGCCGCGTTCGACCGATCACTTTCCTCTTGACGCGCCTGCCGCAGCCGCCGCATGATATTTTCGACGCCCGTGATTGCGTCGTCAACCACCACCCCGACAGCGATCACGAATCCCGCCAGCACCATGGTATTCATGGTCGCTCCGCGCAGGTACAGCACCAGCGCGCCGGCCACCAGCGCAACCGGAATGGCGATCAGGCCGATCAGGGCCGCGCGCCAGTCGAACAGCAGCGCGCCGAACGCCAGCACCAGCAGCACGCTGCCGAGGATCAGCACCATGGAAAGGTTCCCAAGCGCCTGCTCGATGAAGTTCGCCGGCCGGTACAGCGAGGTGTTAACCTCGACGCCGGGCAGTCCGGGCTGCATGGCCGCAAGCGCCTCTTCCACCCCGTGCGTCACGTCCAGGGTGTTGGAGCCGGGGAATTTTTCGATCACGAGCAGCAAGCTCGGCCCATCATTGGTGAGCGCGTCCCCAATCAGCGGCTGATGATCTTCGATCACACTGGCGACGTCACCCAGGCGCGGAATCTTGCCATCGATTGGCGTGGCGTCTTCCACAGGCACCTGCGCCAGATCGGCTGATGTTGTGATCGGCGAAATGTGCCGGATGCCAAGCCGTTGTTGGGCGGTATCGATGAAGCCGCCCGTGCCGGGCGTCGAGGCTTCCACAAAGCTCAAGGACGACACCCACAGGGCGTTGCCGGTGGTTTCGAGGATTTGCAGCAGCGAAACATCATGCTCTTTCAACCGTTTCGGGTCGACCTGCACCTGCAACTGGCGGTCGCGCTGGCCCCAGATCGCCACATTCGCCACGCCGGGCACGCCCATCAAGCGCGGTGCAATCGTCCAGCGCGCAAGCACGCCGAGCTGGATCATCGACACATCCTTTGAGGACAATCCAACCATCATGACCCGGTTTGTCGATGACAGCGGCTGGATCATGGTCGGCGGCTTGGACACGTGCGGCAACGCGAATGCCTGTGCCATCCGCTCCGTCACCATCTGCCGCGCGCGCATCAGATCCGTGCCTTGATCGAAAGTCATGAAGATTGTGGAAACGCCGGGAAGCGACTCGGAATGAATGGTGTTCAGCCACGGCACACCATTCAGCAAATCCTGTTCGAGCGGAATCGTAATTAATTGTTCCACTTCCTCCGCGGAAAGGCCGAGCGCTTCGGTCTGAACCTCCACATACGGTGCTGAGAACTCGGGCAGGACATCCACCGGCATGGCGCGCAGCTGGGCAATGCCCACCGCCAGCATTCCCGCAGCGAGCGCAACCATCAATAGCCGGAACTTCAAACTCATCTCAACGACTCTACGCATCGCAGACCTCCTGTGTAAGCTTGTACCAACGCGGATGTGAATAGCGAACCGGCGCGGTGTCGCGGGGTGGTCGGCGCGGCAACCGCGCTTGTTCGCTAGCGTTCATCGGCCCTGCCAGGAATACTCATGAGCAGCAGTATAAATAAAGCGGTAATGCACGATCCTGATGGCTGTGCCAAACGCGCCGCCTGATCGTTTTTCCGTGCGCAGCACCACCCCATGCAGCGCAACAAACGTAGCGGTGGCATTCGGCATGATCGAGAGACGGATAAGCACAAATGATTTGGCTCCCAACCGGAGCTGCCGCGCCAGCCGCAGATACACGCCATGACCACAGAAATTGTCAAGAACCGTGTGGACTTCGAACGGCTGATTGGCGACGTCAATGCTCCGCACGACGGCGGGAAAGGGCGTTTCGATGCGCGGAGCATTCCTGCGCTCTATCGCGCTGTAGCGCGACTGCATCTCATTGTTGGGCTCTTGGTTGGCATCCATGTGCCACATAAGGCTCCCAAACTAGTCGCATGTACCCACGCTGGCATCACGATATAGCATGTACGCTGCGCTGTGCGGCGTAACGTAGCAGACAAATGAGTTGAGGTCGCTGGAATATGGGTAGGATACTCCTGATGCGGAGCGTGCGCATCGGGGTAACTAGCTGGATCGAGTGGCTAAAGTTGGTACAATTTTTGTGCTGCTGTATGGCGTGTGTGTGCCACTCTATTAGGCAGGAATATGCCAGGCGCAGTGGCACATTCCGCCCACCATATGCAAACAACGCTGGCATATGTGCCAGCGCTGCGTCGATCAAGCGGTATGTTGGAGCAGCAAGAGAACGGGCAAAACTACTTGCTGAGGCCGTGCCGGTGGGCGAAGATCACCAGTTCGAGGCGGCTTTCCACGCCAAGTTTGTCGAAAATCGAAGTGAGATGATGTCCGACGGTTGTCTCAGTGATCGACAGGCGCTCGCCGATCTGCTTGTTCTTCAGGCCCTGCCCGACCAGTGCGCTCACTTCGCGTTCGCGTTCGGTGAGCATGGCGATCCGGCCTGCCTCGACGTTCACTGGTTTTGCACTGCCTGACGCCATGCCGGTGATCATGCTTGCCAGCATAGTGCGTTCGATCCAAACTTCGCCATCATGAACTTTTTCAATCGCTTTGAGGAGCACTTCCGGGGCTTGCTCTTTCAGCACGAGCCCGACTGCCCCGTGACCAAGCGCCTGGCGGTGTTCTTCGATCTGGCGCACACCCGTGAGAATCACGATCCGCACGGGCGGCGCTGCGCTCTTCAATGCCGACAGCAGGTCCAGCCCGCGTTCCGGGCCGAGGTCGAGGTCTAAAAGAATAATATCGGGGTGCTCGCGGGTGGCAATCTCCAACGCATGGGCGCTGTCCGCGGCCTCGCCAACGACAATCATGTCCGGGCGGCTTTCAATCAGCATGCGCAGCCCGGCGCGAACAAGCCGGTGATCTTCGACCAACATAACGCGAATAGTCTGTGTTGCTGTCATCTTGTGCTCGCAGTGCGTGAACGTTCAAACGAGTTGGTTGCCGGTATGGCGGGAACGCTGTGTTGCTGGCACCGTAACAGGAATCATACAGGCGCAGCAGCATGGTTACGAAAAGAAATAATTATTTAGAAGGAACGTTGCTCCACAATCGCGCTGATATTACAGTGGGATTTCGACCGTTACCTGTGTCCCACCGCCGACAACACGTTCGACATGCGCCTGCCCGCCAAGCGCCGCTGCCCGCTCGCTGATCGAGCGCGGGATGAAGGGCGCTGGCGTGACACCTTCCGCATCATCGTTGGCGATATGGACGATCAGCGTGTCATTCTGGCGTTCCAACCGAACACTGGCCTGTGTGGCGTGCGTATGCCGTCTGACGTTGCTCAATCCTTCCACCACTATCTGAAACACCTCGGCGGCCAGCCGGTCGTTGATATACAGATCGGGCGTAGCCTCAACATGCACCGCGATATGCGTTGCTTCAATAAATGTTTTTATGAAGCGGCGCATTGAAGCCAGCAGAACATTCTCGCGATTCCCGGCGCTGGGAAGCTGGTGCATATAGCTGCGCAGATCGGCAATGCCCTGGTCGGTCATGGTCATCAATTCGGCAATATCGTTTGTTACGTCGCTTTTCCCCGCGCTGAGCTTCTGGCGGACGGCGGCCAACCCGATTTGCAACCCGATATACGGCTGAATGACGTTGTCATGAATACCGCGCGCCAGCCGGCGGCGTTCCTCTTCGGCGGCGCTGGACGCGAGCTGATCCACGAGCCGGATATTCTCAATCATGGGAATCGATTGCTCGATCACCTGAAGTAAAAAGTTGACATCAACCGATGAAAACGCGCCGCGCCGCGCCGACGTCAGATACAGCCGTCCCGTTGTATCGTCGGGATAGCGCAGCGGGACGCTGATGAATGACGCGGCATCCACTGCGGCGACGAGGGCTTCTTCCAGCATGGGCGCGCCGAGAATCTGATGGCCGGTGTACACATCGAACACCTGGTATTGCGCCTCCGTCGGCCACCACTGCTTGCCAATAGGCGGCGCGCCACGATAGATCACGGCGTGCTGGAGCGGCGGCGATAGCAGCAGTTGAGCGCTCTGGGCGGGAATTGATTCGATCCGAAATGCGCGTTCAGGATCGGCGCGATCCGCGTGACGCAGCAGATATTCATGGTTTGCTGTCGTCACAATCAGCAGGCAGGCATCGGCGTCATAAAAGGCGCGCAGCCGTTCCATGGTCATGCCAATCATGCGATCGATGCCGAAGCGCGGATTCGACAGGCGCGCGATTTCCTTGAGCAGCACAAGCCGTTGTCGCGAAGCGCTTTCGCGGCTGCCCCAGCATGCGATCAGATAGCCAAACACCAGCAGGTACACAGGCGGCAGAAAAATCTCGACCAGTTGCATGTCATCGCCGTCCGAGGCGTGGATGAAATCGATCCCTCCCAGGAGACCTGCTGCCATAATTGTCAGGCGGAGCGCGGCCAGGAAGTGCCATTGAAACGAGGCGACAACGATCGGGAAAATCAGGAGAAAAGCCACACCCGGATCATCGCTCAGCGCCACGACACTTGCGGCCCAGGCCACATCCACCCAGTACGATATCCGTGCGAACTGAAGCAGGATTTGCCGCCGCGCAAAGATAAACAAGATTGCGCTATAGGCAGTATATAAAGCAGCAACGATTTGTGCGGCACCAAGGAAAGGATCGAGGTCTGATGGACTGATGATAAACAGCACTGACGCGGACAGCACCAGCCGCATCGTCGCAATCAAACCACTGTCAAGCCCTACGGTAACCGGCACCTCACTGAATGCAGGCGCTCCCATTGTGCCTTCCCCCTGCGTGCGCGTGCGCTGAAAGAGTCACGATGCCTGTATGATTTGGGGTGGCTTTAGAACATTCGCCAATGTTGGCGATTGTTTTAGTTCAATAGATTATGATTCGTCGCGAGACAAGTGCTACCGGCATGGAGCAGAAGTGGCGCAGGAGAAGACGAAATCCGTGCCGTGAAGTTGCTGCTTCTGGAATGGCGCTGAAGGTCGCGAACGTCGTGCGAAATCGGTTTATCACACTCAATCGTGATACGTAGTATATCAGGTCGTAATACTATATTCAAGTTGAAAAATAGTAAATTTTAATATTTCTTACGTAGTAAGAATATGATTCCTTGCACATGGGCGTGTCAGATTGACTCTTGCAAGCCGTGCAGTTCATGGTCATGGTCGTGCTATAATCCATTGCCAATGTCAACAGCGCATGAAAAGCGAGCAGAAACGATGCCCCACACCGTCACAGCCACCCGCTATGTCACGCCCTTGCGCGAAGGTGGCTCGCTGCCAGCATTGATCGAAGCCAACGATGACGGCATGTATGTGCTGAAATTTCGCGGGGCCGGCCAGGGATTGAAGGTGCTGGTCGCTGAGTTGATCTGCGGCGAACTGGGGCGCGCGCTGGGATTGCCGATTCCAGAGGTTGCATTTGTCGAGCTTGATCCGGCGCTGGGCCGCAACGAGCCGGACGACGAAATCCGCGCGCTGCTTGACGCCAGTGCGGGCCTGAACTTTGGCATGGATTTTCTTCCGGGCGCGCTCGGCTTCGAGCCGCTGGCGCTGCCGCTGGTCGATCCGGCGCTGGCCTCCGCGATTGTGTGGTTCGATGCGTTCATCACCAACGTGGACCGCACGCCGCGCAACCCCAACCTGCTGCTGTGGCACCGCAAGCTGTGGATGATTGACCATGGCGCGTCGCTGTTCTTCCACTACCGTTGGGATGGCTACCTTGAACGCGCCCGCAGCCCGTTCGTGGCGATCAAGGATCACATCCTGCTGCCGATTGCTGATGACATCGCTGGAGCCGATGCGCGCTATGCGCCATTAGTCACCCCCGAGCTTGTAGAAAGCATTGTTGCCACCATCCCCGACGACTGGCTGATTGCCGATCCACTGTTCGCGGATGCTGCCGCGCAGCGTGCCGCCTACGTCGAATACTTGCTCGCTCGCATAGAGTCGCCGCGTGTGTTTGTGGAGGAGGCGATCAATGCCCGCGCGCGCCGCGTTTGAGTATGCTGTTATCCGCGTCGTGCCGAGCATCGAGCGGGGCGAATTCATCAATGCGGGCGTGGTGCTGTTTTGCCGCACGCGCCGCTTCCTCGACGCGCGGATTCACTTCGATGCGGCCCGGCTCCATGTGCTTGCGCCCGACGCCGACGTGGAACTCATTGAGGAGTTGCTCACTCACATCATGATTGTGTGCAAGGGCGGGGCCGCGTCTGGGCCAATCGGCGAACTGCCGCTGCAGGAGCGCTTTCGCTGGATTGCCGCGCCGCGTAGCACCGTCGTGCAGTCCTCGCCAGTGCATTGCGGCATGTGCGACGACCCGGCGGCCTTGCTGGAACACCTCATGCGGGCGCTGGTTCTGCCGCGTTCGTTCTAAGCCAGAAAGTGCAAAGCGACCAGCAGTGATGGCAGTCAATGGTATAATCGCTCGCGCTGACCATGTTTACCGCAAGCAACCCGTATGATTCCTTCGACGTGAGTCAACCGAAGGCCATGGCTTACGCCGTGTCACACAACCTGTTTCCAGACGAGTCTATGCATACAGAGAAGTAGTGCATCGCACGAAGGAGGCTCCCAATGGATGTTTGGATGTTGGTGGTACGCCTGATTCTCGTTGGCGTGTTTGGTCTGGCTGGTGTTGCAAAACTTACTGACCGGGCCGGGTCGCGCCAGGGATTGCTGGATTTTGGTACGCCGTCGGCTTTCGTGCCTTTTGGAACCTACGCCTTGCCAGTTGCCGAGTTGCTGGTGGCGCTGCTGCTGCTGCCCGCGCGCACCGCTGCATGGGGCGCTGCCGGGGCGCTCGTGTTGCTGGTGATCTTCATCGCCGCGATTGCTGTCAACCTGGCGCACAACCGCCGCCCGGAGTGCCACTGCTTTGGGCAGATCGCCTCCGCGCCGATCGGGCCGGGCCTGCTGCTGCGGAACAGCGTGCTGGCGCTATTGGCGGGCATGGTGCTCTGGCAAAGCTGGCAGCGACCAGCCATCAGCGCCGTCCAATGGCTCATGCAACTGAGCGCATGGCAGGCTGTGACTCTGGTGGGCGGCGTAATCGTACTCGGACTGCTTGCCGCGCAAACATGGTTCCTGCTCCATCTGTTTCGCCAGCATGGCCGTCTGCTGCTGCGAATCGATGCATTGGAACGCATGCTGCCGTCGCAACAGCATGCGCCTGTTCCCGCGCCTGCGCCCGCTGTCGGCCTGCCAATCGGCGCGCCTGCGCCACGTTTTCAGCTTCCTGATCTCGCCAACCGCATGCAGAGCGTTGACACGCTGCTCGCGCCGCGTAAGCCGGTGTTGCTGCTCTTCTCCGATCCCGGCTGCGGGCCGTGCAATGTTTTGTTGCCGGATGTCGCCCGCTGGCAGCGCGATCTCAGCGACCACCTGACGATAGCGCTGGTCAGTCGCGGCGCGACCGAGGTGAATCGGCTCAAGAGCACCGAGCATGGCGTTCAGCAAGTATTGCTTCAGCGCAACCGCGAGGTCGCGGAGGCGTTCCATGCGCCCGTGACGCCAGCGGCGCTTGTCGTGCTGCCGGATGGCACGATTGGCAGCAACCTCGCGCAGGGTGCCGACGAAATTCACGCGCTGGTTGCCGCGACGACGCAACATGTCCAGTCTGCCACGCCTGCGTCCGGCGGCTGCAATTGTGGCAAGAGCCAACCGCTCCCGCTGATGCTGGAGTCACAGGTTGGGCAAACCGCGCCCGGCTTCCTGCTGCCTAATCTCGACGGGCAACTGGTGAATCTCGCCAGCTTCCGTGGTCGCCCGACGCTGCTGCTGTTCTGGAACTCCGGCTGCGGCTACTGCATGCGCATGCTCGACGCGCTGAAAGCCTGGGAGCGTGAGGCGTTTGACATGCAACTCCTGGTAATCTCGCGCGGATCGGTTGACTCTAATCGCGCGCTGGGCTTGCACGCGCCAATCCTGCTCGACGATGGATTCGCTGTTGGGCGCGCATTCGGCGCATCTGGCACGCCTTCCGCCGTCCTGATCGATAGCGAAGGACGGCTTGCAAGCCCGGTCGTAGCCGGCGCGGACGATGTTCTGGCGCTGGCGCGCTCCGCACGGCCCGCGCTGCCGGTAGCCAACTAAGCACAGGAGCACGAACTGTCATGAACAATGAAGATCTCGACAATTTAGCTCGAAGCATGGCAAGCGGCCTTTCGCGGCGGCAAAGCCTGAAACTGCTTGGTATGGGTCTGGCTGGCGGCCTGCTCGGCCTGTTCGGGCGGCGCGCAACCAGCGCACAACCAGCGCTTGCGGACACAACCGGGAGCCAAACCGTGTATCTGCCGATGATTGCCGCCGCGCCATGCACCACGCCGTCGACATGCGGTGAGCGCCAGTATTGCAGCGCCGACGAGAAGTGTATCTGCATTCGCACGCCCGAAGGCGACATCCGCTGCGGGCAAATCCCGTCCACATGCAATGTCCAGCGTTGCAATTCCAGCGCAGATTGCGCGAATCTTGGCAGCGGTTATTTTTGCGACACGCCCGACAGCGGCTGCTGCGATGACCAATCGCAGGGGTACTGCATCGCTCCGTGTGGCGCGTCCACGCCCACGTGTCCACCTGCACAGGTCTGCGGCTCGGCGTGCTGCAACGCGGGCGAGAGTTGCATCAACGGCGCATGCTGTCCGGCCAGCAGTGTTTGTGGTTCGGCGTGTTGCAACGCGGGTGAAAGCTGCGTCGGCGGCGCGTGCTGCCCGGCTGAGCGGGTGTGTGGCGCGGTGTGCTGCCCAAGCGGCCAGATCTGCCAGAACAACCAGTGTGTGCCAGATCTTTCCAGCGATGTTGCGACCATGGAATCGATCGATGCGGCGCGCGTGGCGCTGGCGGGCGGCGCGACCCAGGTTGCGCTGAGTCCGGGCGGGCGCTTGCAGTACAGCCGCACGCTCTCGAACGGAACCGTGACATCCGAGGAAATGCGCGACCAGGGCGTGGTCGTCATGCGCTGGACGATTGGCGATCCGCAGTCGGTTGGCGAGGATGATGCCGACAAGGATGGCTTCTTCGAGCGGCGCAGCGTCGTCACGAAGGGCGCGACCGCCGAGGAGTGGCAGGTCGTCATCACGCATTACGACCCGGCCACGCAGCAGCCAACCGAGCAGCAAACCCAGACTCGCAGCGGCGGCGCCACGATCGACATCGTCGTTGAGCAGGCCGACGATACTGGCGCGCTGCAAAAGGTGAATGAATACAGCGTACCGCTCGAATCGATCACGCTGCTGAAATCGAACGGCACGCTGGCGGCGGCGCGGCCATCCGCGACATGTTCAGCGGCGGATTGTGACCCAGCCGCGATCCGGCAGAAGTTCAACGATGCCGTCAATCGTGGCTTGCAGTGCCTGCACAACAAGGGCGCGACCGATTTCGAGAACCGTATAACGCGATCCTTGTTCCGCTATCCTGAGCCGATTAATTTCGCATGCGCCTCGCTGGGAACCCATGGGGGTCAGACGGTGCTGGCTTCCACGACGCTTCCGTTCCCGTACCCGCTCGATCTGTTGCCCAACGCGACGATCGAGATCAACCAGGATGCGTTCTGCAACCTGTCGCCCGACCAGCAGCTTCAGACGCTGTTCCATGAAGCCACGCACCTTGATGACGAACTGAGCCGGCACGATCCAAACCGGGAGGTCGCGCCGAACCGCAACGGCGTTGACCGCTCGTACGCCTGTGGCGCGCTGTGTTTCAACCCGCCCGGCGCGGTGTCGCAATGCACCTGCGCGACCTGCCTCGGCACCACCAAGTGCGACGCGCGCTGCGCGACAAGTCTTGGCTATCAGACCTGCCCGGATGATTTCGGGGCGTGGTGTCCATGCCTGTCCAGGCTCAGGTGGTATCCATCCTGTAGTGATTGTCTGGCGGGCTGCACGGGTAGCCTCGGTTGCTTTGGTATCAACTACTGCGTGCCAGTGAACAAGGGGCTTTGTGCGCCGACAACATGCAGTAGATAGCACATGGCCGTGGAGCAGAAACCGCTCCACGGCCATCTTTTCGTCCTTCAGTTCTGCTTACAGCAAGGCAAGTAGATGTTGTGATTGTGCAGCCGTCGCCGGTTCACTGCGGCCTGTGCGATGATCCGGCGGCGGAGTTGGAGAAGCTGGAGAGAGCATTAGTCCTGATGCCAGCCGCGACCGAGAAGACAAAGGGATGTAAATTGCTATTCTCGAACGGTACGTGGGTCTACGACCCACGTACCAAGAATGCTAGCGACGAGGAGATTCTTACTTCTTGTCAATAACACCCTCCTGTGATGAAGCAACACAGTACATCCGGCTTGTTATGAGCCGCTGTGTAAAAACGGAAGGTAGATTTGCCCGCCCTCCCCATGGAGAAGGCGGCTTAACTGAGTCATACGTTTGAGCTTTTGATCGAGCTCTACATAAGGGTAGCCGCTCACAGCTGTCGCTCGCTGAGCTAGCCCCGTACTTTGTCCACGCAGCACTTGCGATAGGACGCGGTTGGACTCACGCAGGGTTGAGACCTGAGGGATAGCATCTACAGTATTTGTATAGGTCGTTCGCGCGGCGTTAATAGAGTCTGCCACAGGAGCGAGAGATTCCAGAGCGCGCATGCCGCTATCTTGTTCGATGACGTTATAGCCCGCACTTGTATAGACTATATACCAGTACAAATTTACCGCCTCATAGAAGAGACCTAATCCTGTAACGATCCGCTGCGCCTGATCGCTATTGACCAGCGATATTACTGGCCCATATGTGTCGAGGTTACAAGCATTCCCTAACTGGGCGTAGCATTGCACTACTGCAGCGTAGACCTGTTGTTGGTACTGAAGAGCGAGTGTTGTTACATTACCTTGGATCTGGCTCAATTGTTGGAATGTGGTATCGTTAGCAACTAGGCCATTGACCTGCTCGTAGTAGCGTTCAAGTTCTCCCGCAAAGGTGGTCGTATCAACAAGGCCATTAATGTTCTGTCGATAGGTATCGTATACCTGGTTGACCTGATTGGCGACCTGGGGATTGCTCAATACCTGTACTGCCTTGTCATGCAATGTTGTGACATCAGGATGATTCTCGAACTGTGGAACAAGGGTGTCCGCAACCTCTTTATTCAACTGCATATATTCAGCAAACAGCGGATAGTTCGTTGCAAGGTCACGCGCTTGGTTGACCGCATCAGCATGCAATGGTGCTGCTATAAAAGCAGTATTCCAGCGCTGCGCCCAGTCCGCTTCCCATGTCTTCACGTCTGCGCCGGTCACGTCCTCCTGAACGCGCTGCGATAGGAATGTTGCCGCGTCGGAGAGTGCCGACTCAAGCTGTGGATTGCTGGCAATAACCTGCCCAATTTCACCGTTCACAAGCTCTTGCAGGTACATGTAATACAGACGGAACGCATAGCGCCGCTTGAGTGTCGCATTGTCCTCCGGCGGGGTCGTCCAAGAAGCGATTGTTTGCGCCGCTATTAAAAGGTTGTTGTAATCCGGCGT